>NZ_JBIWJG010000005.1:0-160656 GCF_044765045.1 Streptomyces sp. NPDC093546
CGCCCGCGGGGCCACCAACCAACACCCCCCCCCCCCCCCCCCCCCCCCCCGCGGGGCCCCCGCCCCCCCCCCCCCCGGCCCCCCCCGGCCCCCCCCCCCCCCCGGGGGGCCCCCCCCCCCCGGGGGGGGGCCCCCCCCTTCTGTTCGCCCGCCCACACCCCCGTACAGGCCCGCGAAAGGCCCTGTAGGGCTCTTGTGCGAGGCAAAAGCCGACGGCCCCCGCGAAGTGCGGGGGCCGTCGGCGTCTGTGCGGATGCGGTGCGTTACGCGCCGTCAGATCGCAGCGGTGGCCGGGAGTTCGACCTTCGCGCCCAACTCCACGAGCTTCTCCATGCTGTGTCTTCCCGGGGGATGACCCCCGGACCCCCAGCAGGGGCGACCAGGGCCGTGGGCGCGGAGAGTCAGATCGCCGCCGACGCGGGGAGTTCGACCTTTGCGCCCAACTCCACGAGCTTCTCCATGAAGTTCTCGTAGCCGCGGTTGATCAGGTCGATGCCGTGGACCCGGGAGGTCCCCTGCGCCGCCAGGGCCGCGATCAGGTACGAGAAGCCGCCGCGCAGGTCCGGGATGACCAGGTCGGCGCCCTGGAGCTTCGTCGGGCCCGACACGACCGCGGAGTGCAGGAAGTTGCGCTGGCCGAAGCGGCAGTCCGAGCCGCCCAGGCACTCGCGGTACAGCTGGATGTGCGCGCCCATCTGGTTCAGCGCGGAGGTGAAGCCGAGCCGCGACTCGTAGACCGTCTCGTGGATGATGGACAGGCCCGCCGCCTGCGTCAGGGCCACCACCAGCGGCTGCTGCCAGTCGGTCTGGAAGCCGGGGTGCACGTCCGTCTCCAGCGCGATCGCGTTGAGCGCGCCGCCCGGGTGCCAGAAGCGGATGCCCTCGTCGTCGATCGCGAAGGCGCCGCCCACCTTCCGGTAGGTGTTGAGGAACGTCATCATCGAGCGCTGCTGCGCGCCGCGCACGTAGATGTTGCCCTCGGTCGCCAGCGCCGCCGACGCCCAGGAGGCCGCCTCCAGGCGGTCCGGCAGCGCGCGGTGGGTGTAGCCGCCGAGCTTGTCGACACCGGTGATCCGGATCGTCCGGTCGGTGTCCATGGAGATGATGGCGCCCATCTTCTGCAGCACGCAGATGAGGTCCTCGATCTCCGGCTCCACCGCGGCGTTGGACAGCTCCGTCACGCCCTCCGCCAGCACGGCGGTGAGCAGCACCTGCTCGGTCGAGCCGACCGAGGGGTACGGCAGGCGGATCTTGCAGCCGCGCAGCCGCTGCGGGGCCTCCAGGTACTGGCCGTCCGCCCGCTTCTCGATCGTCGCGCCGAACTGCCGCAGCACGTCGAAGTGGAAGTCGATCGGGCGGCCGCCGATGTCGCAGCCGCCCAGGCCCGGGATGAAGGCGTGGCCGAGGCGGTGCAGCAGCGGGCCGCAGAAGAGGATCGGGATGCGTGACGAGCCCGCGTGGGCATCGATGTCGGCGACGTTGGCGGACTCGACGTACGTCGGGTCCAGCACGAGTTCGCCCGGCTCGTCGCCGGGGCGCACGGTCACGCCGTGCAGCTGCAGCAGCCCGCGCACCACCCGGACGTCACGGATGTCGGGCACGTTGCGCAGGCGGCTCGGCTCACTGCCGAGCAGGGCGGCGACCATCGCCTTGGGCACGAGGTTCTTCGCGCCGCGGACGCGGATCTCGCCCTCCAGCGGGGTTCCGCCGTGGACAAGCAGTACATCGTCTGTGCCGGTCATGAATCTCGCGTTCCGGAGTGAGGGGCAGGGGGCCAGGGAAAAGGGTAAGGGGCTTCGGACCGTGTACCGGTAGGGCGAGGGGCTCAGTCAGATGTAATGAATTCGGCACAACACCCTCTGTTTTCCCGCCCTTGCGGAGGGTTACGGTCCACTTCCAGCCACCGGGTGCTCCCGGGTGACCGGAGTCGGCCTGCCGTTCGACCCCCCGCTCCGGCCCGAGATGCGGGATCATGTCGGCATGACCGAGGTGTCCTCGCTCACAGGACGGCTGCTCGTGGCCACCCCCGCGCTGGTGGACCCCAACTTCGACCGCGCGGTGGTGCTGCTGCTCGACCACGACGACGAAGGGTCGCTCGGCGTGGTCCTCAACCGCCCGACGCCCGTCGGCGTCGGCGACATCCTGGAACCCTGGGCCCCGCTGGCCGGGGAGCCGGGCGTCGTCTTCCAGGGCGGCCCCGTCTCGCTGGACGCGGCGCTCGGTCTCGCCGTGATCCCGGGCGACGAGGGCCCGCTGGGCTGGCGGCGCGTGTACGGCGCGATCGGGCTCGTGGACCTGGAGACCCCGCCGGAGCTCATCGCGGCGGCGCTCGGCTCGCTGCGGATCTTCGCCGGGTACGCGGGCTGGGGACCGGGCCAGCTGGAGGAGGAGCTGGCCGGCGGGGCGTGGTTCGTCGTCGACTCGGAACCCGGCGACGTCTCGTCGCCGCGGCCCGAGAACCTGTGGCGCGAGGTGCTGCGGCGGCAGCGCAGCGAGCTGGCGATGATCGCGACGTACCTGGACGACCCGTCGCTCAACTGACTCCTTCGGTCGCTGTCCGCGCGGGGGTACCCTTGGAGCTCATGAGCACTCTTGAGCCCGAGCGCGGGGCAGGTACGGGGACCCTCGTAGAGCCGACGCCGCAGGTGTCGCACGGCGACGGCGACCACGAGCGCTTCGCCCACTACGTCCAGAAGGACAAGATCATGGCGAGCGCCCTCGACGGCACTCCCGTGGTGGCGCTGTGCGGGAAGGTCTGGGTGCCCGGGCGCGACCCGAAGAAGTACCCGGTCTGCCCCATGTGCAAGGAGATCTACGAGTCCATGGGCGCCGGCGGCGACAAGGACAAGGGCGGCAAGGACAAGAAGTAGCCCCTCCGGTTTCAGGACGAAGGCCCCCGGCCGTGTGCGTACGCCACGACCGGGGGCCTTGTCGTGCCGGAGGTTGTCCGCTGACTGGTTCAGACCTCTTGTGGGGCTGCCGGGGCGGCTTTAACCTCCTGAGTGTTGTGCAGCACGAAACGCCTGTTGCGCATGCTGCAACGCTGCGGAGGGGACTCTGCCATGAAGCTTCCTGCACGAACGCTCCGCCGGGCGGCCACCGCCGCCGCCCTGGTGTCCTTACTCCTGGCCGGCGCCTGCGCCCCGCAGACCGCCGGCACCGCCGCGCAGAAGGACGAGAAAAGCGGCACCCTGCGCGTCTGGCTCTTCCGTGAGGTGAACAACACACCGAAGGAACGGGTCGTCGACGCCGCCGTCGCCGCCTTCGAGAAGCGGCACGCGGGGACGGACGTCCAGGTCGAGTACATCCCCGTCGACACCCGCGCCCAGCGGATCAAGGCCGCCTTCAACGACCCCTCCAGCGCCCCGGACCTCATCGAGTACGGCAACACCGACACCGCCGGATACGTGAAGGACGGCGGACTCGCCGACATCAGCGCCGAGTTCGCCGCCTGGCCCGACACCCGGGACACCGACCCCACCGCGCGGGCGTCCGTCACGGTCGGCGGGAAGGTGTACGGGGCGCCGCTCTTCGTCGGCGTACGGGCCCTGTACTACCGCACCGATGTGTTCCGGGAGCTGGGCCTCTCGGCCCCCAGGTCCCTCGGCGAGCTGACCGCGACGGCGAAGCGGGTCCGGCAGGCGAAGCCGGAGCTGTACGGAATCGCCGTCGGCGGCGCGTACACGTACGGCGCGATGCCCTTCGTCTGGGCGCACGGCGGCACCTCGCGGTGGCGCACGGCGGCTCGTACACCTCCGCCCTCACCGGCGAGGGCGCGCGCAGGGGGATCACGGCGTACACCTCGCTCTTCGGCGACGACAACTGCCCGGCCGCCACGTGCGCCTCGATGGGCGGCAACGCGACGGTCACCGCGTTCGCCTCGGGCAAGGCGGCGATGGCGATCGGCGGCGACTTCAGCCGCGCGGCCGTCGAGGCCGGGGCGGTGAAGGGTGTGTACGCGGTGGTGCCGCTGCCTGGGGTGCGCCCCGGCTCGGTGGCGCCGGCGTTCGCGGGCGGGAACAACCTCGGTGTGCTGAAGAGCAGTTCGCACCGGACGCTGGCCGTCGACCTGATGAAGTCCCTCGCGGGGAAGGCGACCCAGGGCGCGTTCTTCGACGCGATGGGTTTCCTGCCGACGTACACCGACGTGCGCGCGGCCGCCGCGGCGAGGCAACCGGCCCTGAAGCCCTTCATCGACACGCTCGCGGCCGGGACGAAGTCCGTCCCGGCGTCGGCGGCCTGGGGGCAGATCGACGCGTCCCAGGTGCTGCCGACGATGTTCCAGGAGATCGTCAGCGGCCGCAAGGACGTGGCGACGGCCTCGCAGGACGCGGCGGAGAAGATGAACGCGGCGTTCGCGTCGTCGCGTTGAGCGCCGTCAGCCGCCCGGGGCGCGGGGGATGGGCGCCCTGGCTGTACCTCGCGCCGGCGCTGACCGTGCTCGCGGGGCTGCTCGTGTACCCCGTCTACCAACTCGGGCTCATCTCCTTCCTGGAGTACACCCAGGCACAGGTCAGCGGCGGTGAGCCGACCTCCTTCCAGGGGCTCGGCAACTACACGGCCCTCGTCCGCGACGAGCAGTTCCGCAGCGTCCTGCTCGCCACCGTGCTGTTCGCCGCCGCCTGCGTCGCCGCCACCCTCGCCGTCGGCTGCGCCCTCGCCGTCCTCCTCACGCGCGTGCGCGCCGTACCGCGCCTCGCGCTGATGCTGGCCGCCCTCGGCGCCTGGGCGACACCCGCCGTGACCGGGTCCACCGTCTGGGTGTTCCTCTTCGACGCGGACTTCGGGCCCGTCAACAGGCTGCTCGGACTTGGGGACTTCTCGTGGACGTACGGCCGCTACAGCGCCTTCGCGCTCGTCCTCTTCGAGGTGGTGTGGTGCTCGTTCCCGTTCGTGATGATCACCGTCTACGCGGGCATCCGGGCCGTCCCCGTCGAGGTGCTGGAGGCCGCCGCGCTCGACGGCGCCTCCCAGTGGCGCACCTGGCGCTCCGTCACCGCGCCGCTGCTGCGGCCCATCCTGGCCGTCGTCACCATCCAGTCGGTCATCTGGGACTTCAAGGTCTTCACCCAGATCTACGTGATGACGAACGGCGGCGGCATCGCCGGCCAGAACCTCGTCCTCAACGTGTACGCCTACCAGAAGGCCTTCGCGTCCTCCCAGTACAGCCTCGGCTCGGCGATCGGCGTCGTCATGCTGCTGATCCTGCTCGCGGTCACGCTGGTGTACCTGCGGCTGCTGCGCCGCCAGGGAGGTGACCTGTGAACCGCCTCCGCCCGCGCAGGCCCGGCCGCCTCGCCGCCGACGCCGCCGCCCTGCTCGTCGCGGCCGTCGTCGCCTTCCCCCTGTACTGGATGGTCCTCTCCGCCCTCAAGCCGGCCGGCGAGATCCAGTCCACCGATCCCCGCCCCTGGACGCTCTCCCCGTCGCTCGACTCCTACCGCCGCGTCTTCGAACAGCAGGACTTCGGGCGCTACTTCCTCAACAGCCTCCTCGTCGCCTCCGCCGTCGTCGTCGCGTCCGCGCTCATCGCCTTCCTCGCGGCCACCGCCGTCACCCGCTTCCGGTTCCGCTTCCGTACGACGCTGCTCGTGATGTTCCTCGTCGCCCAGATGGTCCCGATCGAGGCCCTGACCATCCCGCTCTTCTTCCTCATGCGGGACCTCGGCCAGCTCAACACCCTGGGCTCGCTGATCCTCCCGCACCTCGCGTTCTCCCTCCCCTTCGCGATCTGGATGCTCCGCGGCTTCGTCAAGGCGGTCCCCGAAGCCCTGGAGGAGGCCGCGTACCTCGACGGCGCCAGCCGGGCGCGCTTCCTGTGGGGGATCCTCTTCCCGCTGGTCTTCCCGGGGCTCGTCGCGACGAGCGTCTTCTCCTTCATCTCCACCTGGAACGACTTCCTCTTCGCGAAGTCGTTCCTCATCAGCGACACCTCGCAGTCGACACTCCCCATGGCGCTCCTCGTCTTCTTCAAGCCGGACGAGAACGACTGGGGCGGCATCATGGCCGCGTCGACGGTGATGACCATCCCGGTGCTGGTCTTCTTCGTACTCGTACAGCGCCGCCTGGTGTCCGGGCTCGGCGGCGCGGTGAAGGACTGACGACCCGATGGACCCGATGGACCTGATTCCGGCCCCGCGCTCCTCCCGGTGGGTACCGCCCGCCGCGTACGACGTCCTCGACACGGACACCCGACTGGAGGCCCAGCCGGGCACGGAGGGCGTCGCGCGGTGGTTCCGCGCCACGATCGGCGCCGCCACCGGGCTCCCCTTCCCGGACGGGGACGACGACGACAACCGCGTCGTGCTGAGCGTCGACCCGGCGCTGGCACCCGAGGCGTACCGCGTCGTCGTCGACGGATACGCCCGGCGCATCCAGGGCGGCAGCGCCGCCGGGGTCTTCTGGGGCGCGCAGACCTTCCGTCAGCTGCTGGGCCCTGACGCCTTCCGGCGCGCACCGGTCACCACCCGCCGTGAATGGGACCTCCCCATGGTCGTCGTCGAGGACGAACCCCGCTTCGCCTGGCGCGGCCTCCTGCTCGACGTCGCCCGCCACTTCCTCCCCAAGGACGACGTCCTGCGCTACGTCGACCTCCTGGCCGCCCACAAGCTCAACGTCCTCCACCTCCACCTCACCGACGACCAGGGCTGGCGCGTGGAGATCACGCGCCACCCCCGCCTCACGGAAGTCGGCGCCTGGCGGGGGCGCACGAAGCGGGGGCACCGCGCCTCGGAGCTCTGGTACGACACCCCGCACGGCGGCTTCTACACGCACGACGACATCCGCGAGATCGTCGCGTACGCCGCCGAGCGGCACATCCGCGTCGTCCCGGAGATCGACCTCCCCGGCCACGTGCAGGCCGCCATCGCCGCGTACCCGGAGCTCGGCAACACCGACGTCGTCGACACGGCCGCCCTCCCCGTCTGGGACACCTGGGGCATCAACCCGAACGTGCTCGCCCCCACCGACGCGACCCTCCGCTTCTTCGAGGGCGTCCTGGAGGAGGTCCTCGACCTCTTCCCCTCCCCGTACATCCACCTGGGCGGCGACGAGTGCCCCAAGGACCAGTGGAAGGCGTCCCCGACCGCCCAGGCGCGCATCAAGGAGCTCGGGCTGGCCGACGAGTACGAGCTCCAGTCCTGGTTCATGCGGCACTTCGACCGCTGGCTGGCGGAGCGGGGCCGGCGCCTGATCGGGTGGGACGAGATCCTGGAGGGCGGGAGTCGAGCCAAAGGGCGCGCCCCTGTCGAAAGCGACGAGGAGGAGGGAGCGAGGCACGAGCGACCGCGCGACGAGGAACGTCGACAGGGGGTACGAGCGCCCGGAGGCGAGACGACATCGTTGGGCCTCGCACCTGGGGCCGCCGTCGCCTCCTGGCGCGGGTACGCCGGCGGGATCGCCGCCGCCGAGGCAGGCCACGACGTCGTCATGTGCCCCGAGCAGCACGTCTACCTCGACCACCGGCAGCACGGCGGCCCCGACGAGCCCGTGCCCATCGGATTCGTCCGCACCCTGGAGGACGTCTACCGCTTCGAGCCCGTACCGCCCGGCCTCTCCCCGGAGGCCGCCGCGCGCGTCATCGGCACCCAGGCCAACGCCTGGACCGAGGTCATGGAGAACCGCGCCCGCGTCGACTACCAGGTCTTCCCGCGCCTCGCCGCCTTCGCCGAGGTCGCCTGGTCCACGCGCCTCCCGGCCCCTGCCGAACGCGACTTCGCGGACTTCGAACGCCGGATGACCGCCCACTATCGGCGCCTGGCCGCGCTCGGCGTCGACTACCGCCCGCCCGGCGGCCCGTTGCCGTGGCAGCGGCGCCCCGGCGTACTCGGACGCCCGATCGAGGGGCCGCCCCCGAACGTGTGAGCCCGGCCCGAACGGAGCCCGCCGCGCGCCCGCCGCCTGACACGGTGGAGGCCGTCCGGAACAAGCCGTACAAGGTCGCCGAGAAGTGCCAATGACGTCGCAATCCGCACCTGCCGCCGATGGTGCGCCAAACCCGCCCATCCCGCAGGTCACGGGACGTCCGGGGCGGATGCGCCCTTCGCGGACCCTCGCGTCGAGCAGCCCGGAAGATGTGCCAGAGTTGCCACGTCGGCTCTGTGAGCACGTACGGTACGGCAACACAGGCGGGACAGCCGGGGACATCCGGGGACACCGGGAAGGGGCAGCTGGGTTGACCACGCACGCACCGCAGGCGGCGCAGTCCGTGACGCTGCCGGCCACGCTCGACGCGGCCGTGGCGGCACTCACGGCCATGCCCGCCGCCGTGCCCGTCGCGGGCGGCACCGATCTGATGGCCGCCGTCAACAAGGGCCAGCTCCGCCCGGCCGGCCTCGTCGGACTCGGCCGCGTCAACGAGATCCGCGGCTGGCAGTACCAGGACGGCCACGCCCTCCTCGGCGCCGGTCTCACCCACGCGCGCATGGGCCGCCCCGACTTCGCGGCGCTCATCCCCGCACTCGCCGCCGCAGCCCGCGCCGCCGGACCGCCCCAGATCCGCAACGCGGGCACCCTCGGCGGCAACATCGTCAGCGCCGCGCCCACCGGTGACTCCCTGCCCGTGCTGGCCGCCCTGGAGGCGGACCTCGTCGTGGCGGGCCCGGCCGGTACGCGCGAGATCCCGGTCTCGTACCTGCTGGCCGGCCGCGAGCTGCTCGCGCCGGGCGAGCTGGTCGGTTTCGTCCGCGTACCGCTGCTGCACGCGCCGCAGGTCTTCCTGAAGGCCACCGGCCGGACCGGACCCGGCCGCGCCACCGCGTCGGTCGCGCTGGTCCTGGACCCGGCGCGGCGCGGCGTGCGCTGCGCGGTGGGTGCGATCGCGCCGATGCCGCTGCGGCCGCTGGAGGCGGAGCGCTGGATCGCGTCGCTGATCGACTGGGACGGCGACCGGGGGCTGGCGCCGGACGCGCTGTCGGCCTTCGGGGAGTACGTCGCGGCGGCGTGCATCCCGGACCCGCCGGAGGGCGGGGAGCAGTTGCCGCCCGCCGTACTGCACCTGCGGCGCACGGTCGCCGCGCTGGCCCGACGAGCACTGGGGAGGGCGCTGTCGTGACCACCGGCGAGAACGAGAACGAGTACGAGTACGAGAGCGGGCAGGAGTACGGCGGCTGGCGGCCGACGCCGCAGGGCGAGTACGACGGCGACGCGACCGCCTTCGTGCAGCTGCCGCCGGAACTGGCGGGCGAGGGGGCCCCGCTGGAGGCGCCCGGGCACGGGTACGTACCGGCGGAGGCGTGGGCGGCGCACGACCCGAACGCCGCCGCGCAGTGGAGCTACCCGGCCGCTCCGGCCGCTCCCTCCGCTCCGGAGGGCTCGGAGGCCGCGCCCACCGAGCTGACCGGGCAGTGGACGATCCCGGTCGCGCAGGGGGATATCCCGGACGAATCGGGCGAGTTCGTCACGTCGGTGGCGGCCTCGCAGTGGACGAGCGGCAACCCGCCGGCCACCCTGCCGGGCGGCGCCGCCGCGCCGTGGGCGACCCCGGAGCCGGTCCGGGAGCCCGAACCCGAGCCTGCGGCCGCGCCCGTGGAAGCGCCGCAGGAGCAGGAGTCCGGGCCGGCCCCTGAGCCGCAGCAGGAACAGGCCGCGGAACAGGCCCCGGAACCGGAGCCGGAACCGCGGCAACCGGAAGAAGTCGCCGCGCCGACCCACGCCACCGACAGCGACGAGCACCCCCACGTCTCGTACGTCCTGCGCGTCAACGGCACCGACCGCCCCGTCTCCGAGGCGTGGATCGGCGAGTCGCTGCTGTACGTGCTGCGCGAGCGCCTCGGCCTCGCCGGCGCGAAGGACGGCTGCTCGCAGGGCGAGTGCGGCGCCTGCAACGTCCAGGTCGACGGCCGCCTCGTCGCCTCCTGCCTGGTCCCCGCCGCCACCGCGGCCGGCAGCGAGGTCCGGACGGTCGAGGGCCTCGCCGTGAACGGCGAGCCCTCCGACGTCCAGCGGGCCCTCGCCAAGTGCGGCGCCGTCCAGTGCGGTTTCTGCATCCCCGGCATGGCCATGACCGTGCACGACCTGCTCGAGGGCAACCACGCCCCCACCGAGCTGGAGACCCGCCAGGCGCTGTGCGGCAACCTCTGCCGCTGCACCGGCTACCGCGGCGTCCTCGACGCCGTACGGGAGGTGGCCGCCGAGCGCGCCGCCTCCGCCGCCGCGGCGGCCGAAGCGGCTGCCGAGGCGGCCTCCGCGACGGCGGCCGACACGGCCCGCATCCCGCACCAGGTTCCCCACCCGCACGACGGAGGCATGGCGTGAGCAACGACGCGGCCACCGCCATCCCGGCGGTCGACGGCCCCCAGGGCCCGCAGCAGGAGGTCCCGACCCACGGGCTCGGCGCGTCGCTCCCGGCCGCCGACGCCCGCGCCAAGACCGAGGGCACCTTCCCGTACGCCTCCGACCTGTGGGCCGAGGGCCTGCTGTGGGCGGCCGTCCTGCGCTCCCCGCACGCCCACGCGCGCGTGGTGTCGATCGACACCAGCGCCGCCGCCGAGATGCCGGGCGTGCGCGCCGTGGTCACCCACGCCGACGTGCCCGGCACCGCCACGTACGGCCGTACCGTCGCCGACCGCCCGGTCTTCGCCGCCGACCTCGTACGCCACCACGGCGAGGCCATCGCCGCGGTCGCCGCCGACCACCCGGACACCGCCCGCCTGGCCGCCGCCGCCATCGCGGTCGAGTACGAGCTCCTCGACCCGGTCACCGACCCGGAGAAGGCCTTCGCGGCCCCGCCCCTCCACCCCGACGGCAACCTGATCCGCCACATCCCGCTGCGCTACGGCGACCCGGACGCGGTCGGCGAGGTCATCGTCGAGGGCCTGTACCGCATCGGCCGCCAGGACCCGGCGCCCATCGGCGCGGAGGCGGGCCTCGCCGTGCCGCGCCCGGACGGCGGCGTGGAGATCTACACCGCCTCCACCGACCCGCACACCGACCGGGACCTGGCCGCCGCGTGCTTCGGCCTCGCGCCCGAACAGGTCAAGGTCGTCGTCACCGGCGTCCCGGGCGCCATGGGCGACCGCGAGGACCCCGGCTTCCAGATCCCGCTGGGGCTGCTGGCGCTGCGCACCGGCTGCCCGGTGAAACTGGCCGCCACCCGCGAGGAGTCCTTCCTCGGCCACGCCCACCGCCACCCCACCCTGCTGCGCTACCGCCACCACGCCGACGCCGAGGGCCGCCTGGTGAAGGTCGAGGCGCAGATCCTCCTTGACGCGGGCGCGTACGCCGAGGCCTCCTCCGAGTCCCTCGCCGCGGCCGTCGCCTTCGCCTGCGGCCCGTACGTCGTGCCGCACGCCTTCATCGAGGGCTGGGCCGTCCGCACCAACAACCCGCCCTCCGGCCATGTGCGCGGCGAGGGCGCGATGCAGGTCTGCGCCGCGTACGAGGCCCAGATGGACAAGCTCGCCGCACGGCTGGGCCTGGACCCCGCCGAACTGCGCCTGCGCAACGCCATGGCCACCGGCGACATCCTTCCCACGGGCCAGACGGTCACCTGCCCGGCGCCCGTCGCCGAACTCCTCCAGGCCGTGCGCGACTTCCCGCTCCCCGCCCTCCCCATGGACTCCCCGGAGGACGGCTGGCTGCTCCCCGGCGGCCCGGAGGGCGCGGGCGAGCCCGGAGCAGTACGCCGGGGCGTCGGGTACGCGCTCGGCATGGTCCACATGCTCGGCGCGGAGGGCACGGACGAGGTCTCCACGGCCACGGTGAAGGTCCACGACGGCGTGGCGACCGTCATCTGCGCGGCGGTCGACACCGGCCAGGGCTTCTCCACCCTCGCCCGCCAGATCGTCCAGGAGGTCCTGGGCGTCGACGAGGTCCACGTCGCCTCCGTCGACACCGACCAGCCCCCGGCGGGCCCGGCCGCGCACGGCCGCCACACCTGGGTCTCGGGCGGCGCGGTCGAACGCGCGGCCAAGATGGTCAGAACGCAGCTCCTCCAGCCGCTCGCCCACAAGTTCGGCATGTCCACCGAGCTGCTCCAGATCACGGACGGCAAGATCACGTCGTACGACGGCGTCCTGTCCACCACCGTCATGGAGGCGATGGACGGCAAGGAGCTCTGGGCCACCGCCCAGTGCCGCCCCCACCCCACCGAACCCCTCGACGGCGCCGGGCAGGGCGACGCCTTCGTGGGTCTCGCCTTCTGCGCCATCCGCGCGGTCGTCGACGTCGACGTCGAGCTCGGTTCCGTCCGCGTCGTCGAGATGGCGGTCGCCCAGGACGTGGGCCGCGTGCTGAACCCGGCCCAGCTCGCCACCCGCATCGAAGCGGGCGTCACCCAGGGCATCGGCGCGGCCCTCACCGAGAATCTCCGCACCCCCCGCGGCCTCGTCCGCCACCCCGACCTCACGGGTTACGCGCTCCCGACGTCCCTGGACGCCCCCGACATCCGCATCGTCACCCTCGTCGAGGAGCGCGACGTCGTGGCCCCCTTCGGCGCCAAGGCCGCCAGCGCGGTCCCGGTGGTCACCGCCCCGGCCGCCGTGGCCTCCGCCGTCCGCGCCGCCACGGGCCGCTCCGTCAACCGCCTCCCGATCCGCCCTCAGGCGGCGGTCGCCGTGCCCACGGCGTAACCGTCGTCACGAGGGAGTCGGCAACGCGACGCGATCCTGGCCTGGTTGGACCAGGCCAGGATCGCGTAGCACCGATGGAGACCGTGGCGGGAATCGAACCCGCGTAACCGGGTTTGCAATCCGGCCCCTGAGCCACTCGGGCACACGGTCGTGGGGTGTTGCTGCGGTACGACCGTACGGGCTGCGGGAGTTGGGACGGAAGCGCAACCGGACGGCCGCAACACGACTGCCATGTGCTGTTCATGGTCGTACGACCAAGGAGGGAGGTCTTCCCCGTCCGGAGACAGGGGTCAGCTCCCTTCATGCCCCTTACTGTTGGGTGCATGACCGCCTTGGGGAGCAGTGCCGGCATATCCACCGGCGACCAGCAGGAAGAGCCGCGCGGCGGCGTACTCGACCGGGAGCACCGCGCGCTCAGCATCGGCATCGTCTCCGTCGTCATGCTGATCGCCTTCGAGGCGACCGCCGTCGGGACGGCGATGCCGGTCGCCGCGCGCGAACTGCACGGCATCCCGCTGTACGCCTTCGCCTTCTCCGCGTACTTCACCACCAGCCTCTTCGCCATGGTCCTCTCCGGCCAGTGGTCCGACCGCGCCGGTCCGCTCGCGCCCCTCACCACCGGGATCACCGCCTTCGGGGCCGGGCTGCTGCTGTCGGGAACGGCCGGGGCCATGTGGCTGTTCATCGCCGGGCGGGCCGTGCAGGGGCTGGGCGGCGGGCTGGTGATCGTGGCGCTGTACGTCGTGATCAGCCGCGCCTACGCGGAGCGGCTGCGGCCGGCCATCATGGCCGCTTTCGCGGCGGGCTGGGTCGTGCCCTCGGTGGTCGGACCGCTGGTCGCCGGGACGATCACCGAGCGGCTCGGCTGGCGGTGGGTCTTCATCGGCATCCCCGCGCTCATCGTGCTGCCGCTGGCGCTCGCGCTGCCCGCGATACGGCGGACGGCCTCCGGGCCCACGGACCCGGAGGCGCCGCCGGTGCCCTTCGACCGGCGCCGTATCCGGCTGGCGCTGGGGATCTCACTGGGGGCGGGGCTGCTCCAGTACGCGGGGCAGGAGCTGCGCTGGCTGTCGGTGGTCCCGGCGCTCGCGGGCGTGGCGCTGCTGGTGCCCGCCGCGCGGGGCCTGCTGCCGCGCGGCACGTACCGGGCGGCGCGCGGGCTGCCGTCGGTGGTGCTGCTGCGCGGGGTGGCGGCGGGGGCCTTCATCGCGGCGGAGTCGTTCGTGCCGCTGATGCTGGTCAGCGAGCGGGGCCTGAGCCCCACCATGGCCGGGCTGTCGCTCGCGGTGGGCGGCGCGACCTGGGCCCTCGGCTCGTACATCCAGGCGCGGCCGCGCCTGGAGCCGTACCGGCGGGGGCTGATGGTGTGCGGCATGCTGCTGGTCGCCGCGTCCATCGCCACCGCGCCGAGCGTCCTCATCCCCGCCGTGCCCGTCTGGACCGTGGGCGTGGCCTGGGGCTTCGGCTGCCTCGGCATGGGCATGGTGATCGCCTCGACGAGCGTGCTCCTGCTGAAGCTGTCGGCGCCGGAGGAGGCGGGCGCGAACTCCGCCGCGCTCCAGATCTCCGACGGCCTGTCGAACGTCCTGCTTCTCGCGGCGGGCGGCGCCGCCTTCGCCGCCCTCGGCGGCGGTGCCCTCTCCGGCCACGCGGCCGCGGCGGCGGCCGGCTCGCACACGGCGGCCTTCGCTGCGGTGTTCCTGCCGATGGCGGGGGTGGCGCTGGTGGGGGCGTGGGTGGCGACGCGGCTGGAGGCGTCCCCATCCCGGTGACACCACGTGGTACCAGGCGGTACCGTTGACGCATGGCTGGTCTGAACGTGCGGTTCACCGACGAAGAGCTGGACGCCCTGCGCGAGCGCGCCGAGGCGGAGGGCCGAAGCATGCAGTCGTTCGCCCACGACGCCGTCATGAACGCCATCAACGAACACTCCCGGCTCTTCGACGAGGCGGCGGAGCACGTACTGAAGGTGAGCGAGGAGCTGAACCGGAGGCTCGCGTGACGCGGTACCTCATCCTCGCCGAGCTGATCAACCTCGCCGAGCGGCTCGGTACGCCCGACGTGCGCGACTACGGACTGCTGGACTCCGCCCTCGCCCGCCCCCAGTCGAGCGTCTTCGGGCAGGACGCCTACGCCGACGTCTGGCAGAAGGCCGCCGCGCTGATGGAATCCCTCGCCCGCAACCGCGGGCTGGTCGACGGGAACAAGCGCCTCGCCTGGTACGCGACCTGGGTCTTCCTGCACCTGAACGGCCATCCCCTGGGCGCCGGCTTCGACGTCGACCGGGCCGAGGAGCTCGTTCTGGACGTGTGCCAGGGGGCTCTCGACGTACCCAAGATCGCCGCGCAGCTGCCGCGGTTCGCCTCCCGCTGAGGGTGTGACCCGCCGGCGGTTGTGACCCGCGTCGCAGTCGCCGTGGTCACGGCGTCGTACGCGCCGGGGACGGCCTACGCCCCCGGTAGGGTGGCCCGGTTGTCGTACGTAACGCCGCAGGCGGCGTGACCGCCGTAACCGAGAGCCGAATCGGAGACCGTGACTACTACCGCCTCCCATCACCTCTCACCCGCCTTCCCCGGCCGCGCCCCCTGGGGCACCGCCAACAAGCTGCGCGCCTGGCAGCAGGCCGCGATGGACAGGTACATCCAGGAGCAGCCCCGCGACTTCCTCGCCGTCGCGACGCCCGGCGCCGGTAAGACGACCTTCGCGCTCACCCTCGCGTCCTGGCTGCTGCACCACCACGTCGTGCAGCAGGTCACCGTCGTCGCCCCGACCGAGCACCTGAAGAAGCAGTGGGCTGCCGCGGCGGCGCGCATAGGCATCAAGCTCGACCCCGAGTACAGCGCCGGGCCGCTCAGCAAGGAGTACCAGGGCGTCGCCGTCACGTACGCCGGTGTCGGTGTGCGGCCCATGCTGCATCGCAACCGCAGCGAGCAGCGCAAGACGCTCGTCATCCTCGACGAGATCCACCACGCCGGTGACTCCAAGTCCTGGGGCGAGGCCTGCCTGGAGGCCTTCGAGCCCGCCACGCGGCGCCTCGCGCTGACCGGTACGCCCTTCCGGTCCGACACCAACCCCATCCCCTTCGTGACGTACGAGGAGGACAACGCCGGCATCCGGCGGTCGTCCGCCGACTACACGTACGGATACGGCAACGCCCTCGCCGACGGCGTCGTCCGCCCCGTGATCTTCCTCAGCTACAGCGGCAACATGCGCTGGCGCACGAAGGCGGGCGACGAGGTCGCCGCCAAGCTCGGCGAGCCCATGACCAAGGACGCCGTCTCCCAGGCGTGGCGCACCGCCCTCGACCCGCGCGGCGACTGGATGCCCAACGTCCTGCGCGCCGCCGACCAGCGGCTGACCGAGGTCAGGAAGGGCATCCCGGACGCGGGCGGGCTCGTCATCGCCTCCGACCAGGACTCCGCCCGCGCGTACGCCAAGCTCATCCGCGAGATCACCGGGACCAAGGCGACCGTCGTCCTGTCGGACGACGCGGGCGCCTCGAAGCGGATCGACGAGTTCAGCGCCGGGGACGACCGGTGGATGGTCGCCGTCCGCATGGTGTCCGAAGGCGTCGACGTGCCGCGCCTCGCGGTCGGGGTGTACGCGACGACGATCTCCACGCCGCTGTTCTTCGCCCAGGCCGTCGGGCGCTTCGTGCGATCGCGCAGGCGCGGCGAGACCGCGTCCGTGTTCCTTCCGACGATCCCGACGCTGCTCGGCTTCGCGAGCGAGATGGAGGTGGAGCGGGACCACGCCCTCGACAAGCCGAAGAAGGCGGGCGAGGACGAGGACCCGTACGCCGAGTCCGAGAAGGAGATGGACGAGGCCAACAAGCAGCAGGACGAGGACACCGGCGAGCAGGACATGCTGCCCTTCGAGGCGCTGGAGTCCGACGCGGTCTTCGACCGGGTGCTGTACGACGGCGCCGAGTTCGGCATGCAGGCCCACCCGGGCAGCGAGGAGGAGCAGGACTACCTCGGCATCCCCGGCCTGCTGGAGCCCGACCAGGTGCAGCTGCTGCTGCGCAAGCGGCAGGCCCGGCAGATCGCGCACAGCCGGCAGAAGCCGGCCGAGGAGGCCGACCTGCTGGAGCTGCCCGCGGAGCGGCGGCCCGTCGTATCGCACAAGGAGCTGCTGGAGCTGAGGAAACAGCTCAACACGATGGTGAGCGCGTACGTCCACCAGAGCGGCAAACCGCACGGGGTGATCCACACCGAACTGCGCCGGGTGTGCGGCGGCCCGCCGAGCGCGGAGGCGACGGCGGGGCAGATCCAGGAGCGGATCAAGAAGGTCCAGGAGTGGGCGACCCGCATGCGCTGACCACGGGCGGCGGCGGCTCGCGCCGACCGCGGGCCGTAAGGGTGCTGCCGCCCTTTCATGCCCGGATTGACGCACACCCGCGGCATAAAGGGGGGCATACCAGGGCGAATCAGGCGCAGGGCAAGCGCTTGCGCCCGGATTCTGGACGAGGTCTTCCGCTCAGCGGAGTCCCTCGCTACTGTCCCCGCAATCGCAATGCAAACGCCCCGTGGCAACGCCGCCGCGGAGCGCAGCCGGTGTGCCATGGCCTGCCGGCGGCCTCTCCGTGCGTCGCCGATGGGACCGGCGGCGCAGCCGACGTTGAGAGTGTCCGCCGACTCACTCCGAAGGAGAGGGCGTCGTGACCGCGGAGACCTCCCAGACGCTCGACCGGGGACTGCGCGTCCTCAAGCTGCTCGCCGACACCGATCACGGGCTGACCGTCACCGAGCTGTCCAACAAGCTCGGTGTCAACCGCACCGTCGTCTACCGCCTGCTCGCCACGCTCGAACAGCACGCGCTGGTCCGCCGCGACCTGGGCGGCCGCGCCCGGGTCGGGCTCGGCGTGCTGCGGCTGGGCCGACAGGTCCACCCCTTGGTGCGCGAGGCCGCGCTGCCCGCGCTGCGGTCGCTCGCCGAGGACATCGGTGCCACCGCGCACCTCACGCTCGTCGACGGCGCCGAGGCCCTCGCCGTCGCGGTCGTCGAACCCACCTGGACGGACTACCACGTCGCGTACCGGGCCGGTTTCCGCCACCCGCTGGACCGGGGTGCGGCCGGACGGGCGATACTCGCCGCCCGCCAAGGGGCCCCCGGGGACCCCGGATACACGCTCACGCACGGCGAGCTGGAGGCCGGCGCGAGCGGCGCGGCGGCCCCGCTGCTGGGCGTGACCGGCATCGAGGGCAGTGTCGGCGTGGTGATGCTGGCGGACTCCGTCCCCGAACGGGTCGGCCTGCGCGTGGTCGACGCCGCCCGCGAGGTGGCCGACGCCCTGCGCTGAGTCCGGCCGATAGATTGGCGTCGTGCTGCTCACCAGTCTCCTGCGTAACCGGACCCGTGCCCTGCTCGCCTCCGGGCTGCCCGTGCTCGCGCTGCTCGGCGTGGCCGGGTTCGCGCCGCTGCCGTACACCCTGGCGCAGCCCGGCTCGACCGCCGACGTGCTGGGGGAGCACAAGGGCCAGGAGGTGATCACCGTCTCCGGCGCGCCCGTCGACGAGAGCGACGGCGAGCTGCGCATGACGACGATCGTCGCGACCGGGCCCAGGACCCACGTCGACCTCGCGGACGTCGTCGACGGCTGGTTCCGCACGGACCGGGCCGTCCTGCCGCACGACTCCGTCTACCCGCCCGGCAAGAGCGACGCGGAGATCGAGAAGCGCAACCTCGCCCAGATGGCGCAGTCGCAGGGCGCCGCCGTCGACGCCGCGCTCGGCTACCTCGGCAAGAGCCCCCGGGACGTCAAGGTCACCCTGCGCCTGGCCGACATCGGCGGGCCCAGCGCCGGGTTGCTCTTCGCGCTCGGCATCGTCGACAAGCTCGACGGCGGCGGCGCGAGCCTCACCGGCGGGCGCACCATCGCCGGTACGGGGACGATCTCCCCGGACGGCGAGGTCGGCGCCGTCGGCGGCGTCTCCCTCAAGACGCAGGCCGCCGCGCGCGACGGCGCCACCGTCTTCCTCGTACCGAAGGACGAGTGCGCCCAGGCCGAGGCCGAGCGCCCCGAGGACCTCCGGCTGATCCCCGTGACCACGCTCAAGGACGCGGTGTCGTCGCTCCGGGCGCTGGAGCGGGGGACGAAGGTCCCGTCCTGCTGACGTCCTCCGCCGCCTGCTCCACCAGCGGGATGATCCGCAGCGGCACGGGGTTCTCCATGACGATCGCCGTGGAGGCCCGCACGATGCCGTCGAAGGCGACCACCCGGTCGATCACCCGCTGGAGGTCGGCGTTCGAGCGGGCCACCAGCCGGCACAGCATGTCCCCGTGGCCGGTGGTGGTGTGCAGCTCCAGCACCTCCGGTACGCCCGCCAGGTGCTCGCGTACGTCGGCGCCCTGCCCCTGCTTGATCTCCAGCGTGGCGAACGCGGTGACCGGGTAGCCCAGCGCCGCCGGGTCCACGTCGGGCCCGAAGCCGCGGATGACGCCGCTGCCCTGGAGACGGTCCAGGCGCGCCTGGACCGTCCCGCGGGCCACGCCGAGGCGGCGTGACGCCTCCAGGACGCCGATGCGCGGCTCACGCGCCAGCAGGACGATGAGCCTGCCGTCCAGATGATCGATCGCCACGACGGCCTCCCGGTGGTCATCCTGTACAGAACGCCCGGCCATACTGCCCAGTCGCTGTGCAGCTTGCCCAGCCCTTCCGCGAACTATTGCGCACCTTGCGGAACGGAGAGAGTCTGCGGCCATGACAGAGACCCTCTCGCAGACCCCCGACACCGCCCGGCAGGCCGACCCCTTCCCGGTGAAGGGCATGGACGCGGTCGTCTTCGCCGTCGGCAACGCCAAGCAGGCCGCGCACTACTACTCCACGGCCTTCGGCATGAAGCTGGTCGCGTACTCCGGACCGGAGAACGGCAGCCGCGAGACCGCCAGCTACGTCCTGACGAACGGCGCCGCGCGCTTCGTCTTCACCTCCGTCATCAAGGCGTCCACCGACTGGGGCCGCTTCCTCGCCGAGCACGTCGCCGCGCACGGCGACGGCGTCATCGACCTCGCCATCGAGGTGCCGGACGCGCGCAAGGCGTACGCGTACGCCGTCGAGCAGGGCGCCACCGGCGTCACCGAGCCGTACGAGCTCAAGGACGAGCACGGCACCGTCGTCCTCGCCGCCATCGCCACGTACGGCAAGACCCGTCACACCCTCGTCGAGCGCTCCGGCTACGACGGCCCGTACCTGCCCGGCTTCGTCGCCGCGCAGCCGATGGTCGAGCCGCCCGCCAAGCGCACCTTCCAGGCGATCGACCACTGCGTCGGCAACGTCGAGCTCGGGAAGATGAACGACTGGGTGGCCTTCTACAACAAGGTCATGGGCTTCACCAACATGAAGGAGTTCGTGGGCGACGACATCGCCACCGAGTACTCCGCGCTCATGTCCAAGGTCGTCGCGGACGGCACCAAGAAGGTGAAGTTCCCGATCAACGAGCCGGCGATCGCGAAGAAGAAGTCGCAGATCGACGAGTACCTGGAGTTCTACGGCGGCCCGGGCGTCCAGCACATCGCGCTCGCCACGAACGACATCGTCGCCACCGTCCGCACCATGCGCGCGGCGGGTGTCCAGTTCCTCGACGTGCCGGACTCGTACTACGACACGCTCGGCGAGTGGGTCGGCGACACGCGCGTGCCGATCGACGAGCTGCGCGAGCTGAAGATCCTCGCCGACCGGGACGAGGACGGCTACCTGCTGCAGATCTTCACCAAGCCGGTCCAGGACCGCCCGACGGTGTTCTTCGAACTCATCGAGCGGCACGGGTCGATGGGCTTCGGCAAGGGCAACTTCAAGGCCCTCTTCGAGGCGATCGAGCGGGAGCAGGCCAAGCGCGGCAACCTCTGAAACCTCTGAGACGGGGAGACGGGGGACCCGCGGCCGCGCGGGTGGCGGAGCACCGGGGACTCCGCCACCCCGCCCGCACCCGCCTCAGCGCGACGGGCGTGCCGCGGGGCTCGCGGCCGGCCGCGGCTTCGTGCCCTTCCCCCGCACGTCCGCCGGGCCACCCGCCGCCGGCTCGCCCAGCACCGCCAGCGCCCGCCGCGCCTCCGGTGCCAGCAGCGGCGAGAACGCCGGGTGGGTGCGCAGCGCCTGCGTGAGGTGGCGCCGCGCCGGCCCGTACTGCCCGAGCGCCCGCTCGATCTGGCCCCGGTGGTACGCGAACAGCGCGCTGCGCAGGCCCGCCTCCGTGGCCCGCTTCGCGTACGGCAGGCCCTGCGCCGGTTCGCCCGAGCGGTACAGTGCCCAGCCCAGCGCGTCCGCGACGTGCGCGGAGCGATGCCCGCGCGCCCACGCGGCCGTCAGCGACTTCACCGCCTTCTCCGGGTCGCCGTGGTCGGACTCGTACCGCGCGAGCACCAGGTACGCGTCCACGCCGTGCGCCCGCGCCTTCTCCACCCGGGTGCGCAGCAGCTCGTACTGCGACCGCGCGTCCCCGTCGAGCCCCTGCGACGCGTACAACTCGCCCGCCTCCAGCGCCCACTCCGGCAGTGGCAGCGCGTCCAGCGCCGCCCCGTAGTCGCGCAGCGCCTCGTCCGCCCGCCCCAGCGCGGCCAGCGCCCGCGCCCGCCCGGCGAGCGACGGCGGGTGGCCGGCCACGAGCCGCAGCGCGGGCTCGTAGTAGCCGATCGCCTCGGCGGGCTCGCCCCGCTCCCACGCCAGGTCACCGAGGTGGCGCAGGCACTCGGCGCGCTCTGCCCGTGTCGCGGCGAGGGCGACGGCATCGGAGGCGAGGGCCGCCGCGTCCTCGCGCCAGCCCTTGTCGCGGTACACCCGGGACGCGCGGGACAGCGCGGGCACACCGCCCGGGTGCAGCGCGCGCAGCCGCGCCACCGCCTTGTCGGCGGCCCCGTACGCGCCGAGGCCGGTGTACGCGTCGACGAGCAGCGCGTGCGCCTGCCAGCGCCTCGGCTCCCGCTGCCGTACGGCCTCGCCCCACCGCCGGGCCCCGGCGAAGTCGCCCCTGGCCTGCGCGAGCACACCCAGGCCGAGCTGCGCGTCGGTGTTGCCCTCGGCGGCCGGCCGCACGGTCAGGGACCGCTTCAGCGCCTTCTCGGCGCGTACGTACGCGGCGGTGTCGCCGTCGCGGGCCGCCCGCTCCACGTACGCCGTGCCCAGCTCCGCCCAGGCGACCTCGTCGCGAGGATGCGTCCGCAGCCACTTCTCGCGGTCACCGATGAAGGCGGTCAGCTCGGGCAGCGACGCCTGCGCGCCCGCCCGCACCGCCGCCTGGGCCCGCGCGAGCGGCCCCGGCGCGGGCGGCGCCGCGTCCACCCCGCGCAGGGCGGCCGGTACGCCCGGCACGCCGGGCACGTACAGCAGCACGGCGCCCGCGAGCACCGCGCCCGCACCCGAGAGCAGGACGGTCAGCGTGACCCGCTCGGACTTCGTACGACGTGGACGCTCCCGCCCCTGGGTACGGCTCTTCATGCGGCTCACTGTGCGCCCGGACGACCGGCCCGCCGCGGCACGCCCGACACATCGGCGGACGGGTTCACACCGATGGCCCCGGGTGCCAGGCTGGGATCATGGACGACCTGCTGACACCGACGAGCCGCCTCCCGGAGCTGCTGCGCGCGGGCCTCCCGCCCGAAGCGGTGATCACGGACCCGGACGTCACCGCCTCGTACGCCCACGACATGGCGAGCTTCTGCGAGGCCGGCACGCCCGCCGTGGTCGTCCTGCCGAGCACCGTCGAACAGGTCCAGCACGTCATGCGCACGGCGACCGAGCTGCGCGTGCCCGTCGTCCCGCAGGGCGCCCGCACGGGCCTGTCCGGCGCCGCGAACGCCTCCGACGGCTGCATCGTGCTGTCGCTCACCAAGATGGACCGCATCCTGGAGATCAACCCGGTCGACCGGATCGCGGTCGTCGAACCGGGCGTCGTCAACGCCGTCCTCTCCCGCGAGGTCGACGCGCACGGCCTCTACTACCCGCCAGACCCGTCCAGTTGGGAGACGTGCACGATCGGCGGGAACATCGGCACGGCGTCCGGCGGACTGTGCTGCGTCAAGTACGGGGTGACGGCGGAGTACGTCCTCGGCCTCGACGTCGTCCTCGCCGACGGCCGCCTGCTCACCACCGGCCGCCGCACCGCCAAGGGCGTCGCCGGCTACGACCTGACCCGGCTCCTCGTCGGCTCGGAGGGCACCCTCGGCGTCGTCGTCCGCGCCGTGCTGGCGCTCAAGCCGCGGCCGCCGCGGCAGCTGGCGCTGGCCGCGGAGTTCCCCTCGGCGGCGGCCGCCTGCGCGGCCGTCTGCGCGATCATGGAGCGCGGCCACACGCCGTCGCTGCTGGAGCTCATGGACCGTACGACGATCCGGGCGGTCAACCGGCTGGCCAAGATGGGCCTGCCCGACTCCACCGAGGCGCTGCTGCTCGCCGCCTTCGACACCCCGGACCCGGCCGCCGACCTCGCGGCGGTGGGCGAGCTGTGCGCGGCGGCGGGCGCCACGCAGGTCGTGCCCGCCGAGGACGAGGCCGAGTCCGCGCTGCTCCTCCAGGCCCGGCGCCTGTCGCTCACCGCCCTGGAGACCGTCTCCTCCGCGACGATGATCGACGACGTGTGCGTACCGCGCAGCCGGCTCGCCGAGATGCTCGACGGCACGGCCGCCATCGCCACGGCGTACGACCTGACCATCGGCGTCTGCGTGCACGCGGGCGACGGCAACACCCACCCCGTCGTCTGCTTCGACCACACCGACCCCGACGAGTCCCGGCGCGCCCGGGAGTCGTTCGACGCGATCATGGCGCTCGGCCTGGAGCTGGGCGGCACGATCACCGGCGAACACGGCGTCGGCGTCCTGAAGAAGGAGTGGCTGGCGCGGGAGCTGGGGCCCGTCGGGTTCGAGCTGCAGCGCTCCATCAAGCAGGCCTTCGACCCGCTCGGCATCCTCAACCCGGGCAAACTCTTCCAGGAGGACTTCCTGCACCGGCGGAAGTAGATATCGGGCGGCGCGGACCGTAGGGTTTCCGCTGTACGCAGGCGTCCTCGACGCGCCCCCGAACGAAGGTGCTATGCCCTCTGAGAAGCCCGCCGTCGACCACCTCGACGACGACGATTACCCCGCCTACACCATGGGGCGGGCCGCCGCCCTGCTGGACACGACGCCCGCTTTCCTCCGCGCGATCGGCGAGGCGCGGCTCATCACCCCCCTGCGCTCCGAGGGCGGACACCGGCGCTACTCCCGCTACCAGCTGCGCATCGCCGCCCGGGCCCGGGAACTCGTCGACCAGGGCACGCCGGTCGAGGCCGCCTGCCGCATCATCATCCTGGAGGACCAGCTCGAAGAGGCCCTGCGCCTCAACGAGGAAATGCGCCGCGCGGGCGGAGCCTCTTCCACGGACGAGAGCCGCTGAACCGCGACGCCCAGAAAATCTCTTCCCGCCAATACAGAAATTCGGGAAACGGGCGGCCGGTAAACATATCGCGCACTTCCGGCGGTCATCGTGCTACGGTGATGTCAGTTGCAGTCGTGGTTCCCAGAAACTTTTTTCAGTCCGGTTCTTCCGGAGGGTAAATCATGCAGCGACTCCGGGTTCGCAAGGTGCGGACTCCGGGCACTGCCCCCGAGGGAGATTCAATATGGCATCTGGCACCGTGAAGTGGTTCAACGCGGAAAAGGGCTTCGGCTTCATCGAGCAGGACGGTGGCGGCGCTGACGTGTTCGCCCACTACTCGAACATCGCCAGCTCCGGCTTCCGCGAGCTTCAGGAAGGCCAGAAGGTGAACTTCGACGTCACGCAGGGCCAGAAGGGCCCGCAGGCCGAGAACATCGTTCCCGCCTGACGCTGACGCGCTACAACGTCGCTGGGGCCCGCACCGTGGGTGTGGGCCCCAGCTCGTGTACCCCCTGGCTCGCGCCCGTCGGTTCCGACGGGATCGGCACCTCCGGCCGGACGAATCCGTCCAGGCTCTCGCGCCCCGAGCAGCGACGCACTCAGCTGCGGCTCGCACTCCGGCGCCCTCTTCAAGACGAACCATCCGTCGCCCCTGTCGGCCCGGCTCTGTTTCGTCTTTTTCTTCGGCTCGTTCTTGCGGATTTCCATGCGGCTCACCGCCGCCGGGAGGAATTCCTCGATACGTTGCCGCATCGAGGAAGGTTCTCATGAACCGCACCGCTCGCATGAACACCCGCTCACACTCCTCCTCCCGCCCGGCCTCTCGCCCGGCCTCCCGTCCGGCCGCGTCCGGCCCCCGCGAGTTCGCGCTGCCGGTCACCCGCACCGCGGCGCTGCCGGCCGTCGAGGCGTTCGCCGACCTCGGCCTGCCCGACCGGCTGCTGGCCGCGCTCCGCTCCGAAGGCATGACCGTGCCGTTCCCGATCCAGGCCGCGACGCTGCCGAACTCGCTGGCCGGCCGGGACGTCCTGGGCCGAGGGCGTACGGGCTCCGGCAAGACGCTCGCCTTCGGCCTGGCCGTGCTGGCCCGCACGGCCGGACAGCGGGCCGAGCCCCGCCAGCCGCTGGCCCTCGTCCTCGTACCCACCCGGGAACTGGCCCAGCAGGTCACCGACGCGCTCACGCCCTACGCCCGGTCGCTGCACCTGCGGCTCACCGCGGTCGTCGGCGGGATGCCGATCGGCCGCCAGGCGAACGCCCTGCGCAACGGCAGCGAGGTCGTCGTCGCGACCCCCGGCCGGCTCAAGGACCTCGTCGACCGGGGCGCCTGCAGCCTGGACCGGGTCGCCATCACCGTCCTGGACGAAGCCGACCAGATGGCCGACATGGGCTTCATGCCCCAGGTGACCCAGCTGCTCGACCAGGTACGGCGCGAAGGGCAGCGCCTGCTCTTCTCCGCGACGCTCGACCGCAACGTCGACCTCCTGGTCCGCCGCTACCTGTCCGACCCGGTGGTCCACTCCGTCGACCCCTCCGCGGGGGCCGTCACCACGATGGAGCACCACGTGCTGCACGTGCACGGCGCCGACAAGCACGCCACCACCACGGAGATCGCCGCCCGCGACGGACGAGTGATCATGTTCCTGGACACCAAGCACGCCGTGGACCGGCTGACCAGGGACCTCCTGGCCGTCGGGGTGCGCGCCTCCGCCCTGCACGGCGGCAAGACCCAGCCCCAGCGCAGCCGCACGCTCGCGCAGTTCAAGACCGGGCACGTCACGGTCCTGGTGGCCACCAACGTCGCGGCCCGCGGCATCCACGTCGACAACCTCGATCTGGTCGTCAACGTCGACCCGCCGAGCGACCACAAGGACTACCTGCACCGCGGCGGCCGCACCGCCCGCGCCGGCGAGTCCGGCACGGTCGTCACGCTCGTCCTGCCCGCCCAGCGCCGCGGCATGAACCGGGTGATGGCCGACGCCGGCATCACCGCGCGGGTGACCAAGGTCCGCTCGGGCGAGGCCGAGCTGAGCCGCATCACCGGCGCCCAGATGCCCTCGGGCGTCCCCGTCACCATCAGCGCCCCCGCGGTCGAGCGGGCCGGACGCGCCGACTCCACCACGCGCGGACGACGGAGCCGGCCCGCGCGCTCGCGCGGCCGCTCCTCCGCCCCGCGCACCGCCGCGTAACCCCAGGCTCATCCGTCCCTTCCGGAACTCCCCTTCGACCCCCGCGAGGAACCATGCGCTGCGTCATCGCCAACTTCCCCTTCGACCTGTTCAAGTCCGACGTGCAGGAAGCGATGAGGGGCATCAAGCCCGAACCCGTCTCGGGCGAGTCCGTGACCATCGGCCGCCGCACCTACCCGCTCAAGCAGGTCGGTGAAGTGATCACCCGGCAGGACCGCCGCGACTTCACCGCCGGTGAGGTGCGCAGGGCGCTGACCAAGCTCGGCTTCACCTGCCACTCGGCCTCCGCCACCCTGCCGGCGCCCGCCCAGACCCCCCTGCAGACGGCGGCCGCACTGCTGGGCACGCCGGCCCCGCAGGCCCAGCTCTAGCAGCTCCTCCGGGCGGCTTCGGGCTTCAGGCTTCACGCCAGCAGCTCGGCCAACTCCTCGTCCAGGCCGAGCTGCTCCGCCTCCGCTCCCGGCGGCACCACCCGCAGCGTCCGCTCCAGCCACGCCGACACCGCCACGGCCGGCACCTCCAGGAGGGCGTCCCCGTCCGGCGACGTCAGCGCCATCAGCACGACCGCGCGCCCGTCGAGCGTGGTGGGCCAGATCCGCACGTCGCCGTGGCCGCAGGGCCGGAAGACCCCCTCCACGAGCAGCTCCCGGGCGAAAGTCCAGTTCACCGGGTGGTCGGAGCCGACGTGGAAGGTGATGTGCACGGCGTACGGGTCGTCGGTGCGGTACGTCAGCCGGGCCGGCACGGGGATGCTGCGCTCCGGCGACAGCACCAGGTTCAGCTCCAGCTCGCGTTCGACGGCGGTGTGCTCCATGGGACGCTCCTTCTCCTGCTCCTCATGCGGGGTCCTGGAGTGGCCCCGCACCGGTGGAGAGGCGCTCCCCCCTCCGTCATTACGCGACATGGGCGGGGAATTTCTCATTACTTTCCGTGATGTTGTCCCCGGTGTCCGTCACCTGATCGGTCAAGCTCGCTCGAACACGGTCTTTGCCCGTCTCCTTCTTACGGCTCCGGCGTTCTTCGTTAATGTCCTCCCTGGACATGCGGTGTCGTGAAGGAACGGAGTTGGGGGCTGTGGCTACACCTCCTGGTGACGGCGGGAACGTACCCCTGGCGGGGTACTACCCCGATCCGTCCATCCCCGGATACATCCGGTACTGGAACGGTGCCGCCTGGGTGCCCGGCACGAGCCGGCCCGCGCCCGAGGACGGCGAGGCGATGCCGACGCCGCCCGCCTCGGCGGCGCCGGCCACCCCGGCTCCCGCCCCGGCGCCGAGGCCGTCCGTCGAGGAGACCGGCCCGGTCTTCTTCGACGAGGAGGAGGCCGCCGAGGAGGCGGCCGCCAAATCGGAGCCCGCGTCCGCCTGGCAGGCCGACGCCTCGCGCCAGACCGGCTTCGGCGGCGACCGCGACCGCCGGGTCTCCTGGGGCGCCGAGAGCGCCCAGGCGCAGCCCTCGGGCGCGGCGGCGGACCCGCGCGTGCCGGCGGGCACGGACCCGACGGGCGGCGCGCTCCCGGGCGTACGGAAGGTGGAGCCCCGCTCCGACGGCACGGTCACCATCCGCGCCCAGAAGCCCGCGCCCGGCCCCGCGCCTACGCCCGCAGCCGCGCAGGAGCGGCCCGCCGACGGCACCATGACCATCCGCGCGCTCGGCACGGACGCGCCGCGCACCCCGCAGGTCCCGGCCCAGCACCAGCACCAGCCGCAGGCCGTGGCCCCGCAGCCCGCCCCGGCTCCCGCGCCGGTCCCGCAGCCCGCGCCCGCCCCCGCCACGCCCGTCTCGCACGGTGCCGGCGGCGGGGCGGCCTCCTGGGCCCAGCAGGTGCACCAGCTCGCGCAGCCGCCCCAGGCGGCGCACCAGCCGCTCCGGCAGGAGCCGCAGCAGGCGCCGCCGGTCATGCCGTGGAAGCCCCCGGTGGAGGACCCGTTCCTGCGCGCCGCCCGCGCCCAGGCCGCGGCCCGCCCGGCCCCGCTCGGCAAGCGGCTGGCGGCCCGGCTGATCGACACCGTGGTCCTGGGGGCGGCCGCCGGCGCCGTCGGCGTACCGCTCGTCTCCAAGGCGATCGACCACATCGACGGCAAGATCCAGCAGGCCAAGCAGTCCGGCGAGACGGTCACCGTCTGGCTGCTGGACTCCACCACGTCCACGTACTTCGGCATCACGCTCGCCGCCCTGCTGATCCTCGGCGTGCTGTACGAGGCGCTGCCGACCGCCAAGTGGGGCCGCACCCTCGGCAAGCGGGTGTGCGGCCTGGAGGTGCGGGACATCGAGTCGCACGCGCCCCCGGCGTTCGGCGCGGCGCTGCGCCGCTGGCTCGTCTACAGCGTGCCGGGCCTCCTCGTCATCGGGGTCGTGGGCGTCCTGTGGGCGCTGATCGACCGCCCGTGGCGCCAGGCCTGGCACGACAAGGCGGCGCACACTTTCGTGGCGGGCAAGGGCGAGTAGGGCGAGTAGGGCGGGTAGCCCGAACGGCCGGTGATCCGTTGCGGGTCCCCGGCGGGCGGGATGCACTGCCCACATGAGCAACGAACCGCCGCCGCCCGGTCAGCCGCCCGAGGACGATCCGTTCCGCAAGAGGCCGCCCGAGGAGCCGCCCCCTCCGCCTCCTGGCGGCGGCGGTCCCTCCGGCGGCCCGTACGGCGGCGGCAGCCCCTATGGCGGCGGTGGCGGCCCGTACGGCGGTGGCGGTGGTCCCTATGGCGGTGGTGGCGGTGGTCCGTACGGCTACGGCGGCACCGACCCGCTCGCGGGCATGCCGCCGCTCGCCGACTCCGGCAAGCGGGTGCTGGCCCGACTGATCGACTGGTTCATCATCGTCGTACCGCTGGCGCTCATTGGGCTGCCGTTCGACATCTACGACCGCGTGGCGGAGGAGTCCGACTTCGCGGACGTCTGGCAGACGACGAACGACGGCGGCCAGTGGGTGTTCCAGCTCATCACGATCGTGGCGTACATCGCCTACGACACCCTCATGACGACGAAGTGGCACGGGCAGACGGTCGGCAAGCGGCTGATGGGCCTGCGGGTGGCGATGCTCAACGACGGGAGCGTGCCGAACACGAGCGCGGCGCTGACCCGGGCGATCGTGCTGTGGCTGCCCGCGCTGGTGTGCTGCGCCTGTCTGTGGCCGTTGCTCCTGCTGATCCTGATCCTCGTCGACAAGCCGTACAAGCAGGGCCTGCACGACAAGGCGGCCAGGACCGTCGTCGTGTCAACGACGCACTGAATGCGGGGCGGTGGCCTCGGCGCGCGGGCGCGGCACCCGGGCGTCGCCGGCCGCCGCCCTCGCCTTCGCCTTCGCGGGTACGGGCATGGTCAGCGCGACCAGCAGGCCGAGCAGCAGCGCGCCCACGCCGATCAGCGCGACGCCGAGCCCGGTGGTGGTGCGGGAGAGCAGCAGCATGGCGACGGTCGAGAAGACGACGGTGGCCGAACCGTAGGCGAGCTGTGCGGCAGTCGGACGCGGCATGTCGGAACCGTCCTCAATGCATCGGTATGGGTGACTCGCAACTCGGTCGCACGCACCGGCGACTCTACGAGGGGGGATGCCCGTGAGGAACCGGCAGTAAGCGTGACCTAACCCACGGTACCGGTGTATGGGGGGCGCACAGAATCACGGCCTATGCCAATTGGCCGGAAGAGGGCGGGAGGTGACGCGAACCGCCGTCACCGCCCGTACGGTGGGGCCCACATGACCCTCGTGGCGAACTCGCGCGCGCGGCCGCGCCGTTCGTCCGGAATGCGGATCATGGTTCGCGCATAGTGGCTTGGCCTGTTCAAGTCAAGATCTGTCTTTTCTCGCGTCCATCCGGTCGAATGTCGTCACTTATGGCGCGACTCGCACGCGGATATCACTTCGACCCCCCATCCGCGGATCGCGGGCGCGGGGAGGACATTAAGTGACCAGCAGACGACGCGCGTTCAGAGCGTCCGCGGTGATCGTGGCCCTCGCGGCCACCGCCGCGACCGCCTCGGCCCTTAGCCCGGCCCAGGCAGACAACCGCCCCGACCACGGCATCGAGCGCCACGACCCGGCGCCCGGCGCGCACGAGGCCGGGGACGCCCACGGGGCCCCGGGGCACGACCACGCCGCGAAGGTCGACCACGACCTCGACGGCCCGTTCAGCAAGCAGCAGGCGCAGCAGCGCGAGGCGGCGCTGGAGCAGGTGCTGGCCGGCGACCTGAAGGTGGAGCGCAGGGGTGCCTCCCAGGTCGTCAAGCTCGACGACAAGAAGTACGTCGAGCTGGGCCGCGAGAAGACCGACAAGATCTTCACGATCCTGGTCGAGTTCGGCGACAAGGTCGACAACGAGACGCTCGTCGACCGCGCGGACGACGACACCACCGAGAAGAAGCCCAAGTTCGGTGGCACGCCCGGCCCGCTGCACAACCAGATAGCCGAGCCGGACCGTTCGAAGGACAACTCGACGGCCTGGCAGAAGGACTACGACCAGAAGCACTTCGAGGACCTGTACTTCGGCACCGGCAAGGACCCGAAGACCGGTCAGCAGAAGCACTCGCTCAAGACCTACTACGAGAAGACCTCGTCCGGCCGCTACTCGGTCGACGGCGCGGTCTCCGACTGGGTCAAGGTCGAGTACAACGAGGCCCGTTACGGCTCGAACTACTGCGGCAACAGCAACTGTGCCAACGTCTGGGACGCCGTCCGCGACGGTGTGACCGCCTGGACCGCGCAGCAGAAGGCGGCCGGCAAGACCGACGCCGAGATCAAGGCGCAGCTGGCCCAGTACGACCAGTGGGACCGCTACGACTTCGACGCCGACGGCAACTTCAACGAGGCCGACGGCTACATCGACCACTTCCAGATCGTCCACGCCGGCGAGGACGAGTCCGCGGGCGGCGGCGCCCAGGGCTCCGACGCGCTGTGGGCCCACCGCTGGTACGCATACGGCACCGACGCCGGCAAGACCGGCCCGGCGCACAACAAGGCCGGCGGCACCCAGATCGGCGACACCGGCATCTGGGTCGGCGACTACACCATGCAGCCGGAGAACGGCGGCCTCGGCGTCTTCGCCCACGAGTACGGCCACGACCTCGGCCTGCCGGACCTGTACGACACCTCCGGCAAGGCGGGCGCCGAGAACTCCACGGGCTTCTGGTCCCTGATGTCCTCCGGTTCGTGGCTCGGCCTCGGCAAGGACTCCATCGGCGACATGCCGGGCGACATGACCGCCTGGGACAAGCTGCAGCTGGGCTGGCTCAACTACGAGAAGGCCCAGGCGGCGACGAAGTCCAAGCACACGCTGGGCGTCGCGGAGTACAACACCAAGAACCCGCAGGCGCTCGTCGTCGAGCTGCCGAAGAAGAAGGTCACCACCCCGGTCGTGAAGCCCGCCCAGGGCGCCACGCAGTGGTGGAGCGACATGGGTGACGACCTCAAGAACACCCTCACCCGGTCCGTCGACCTCACCGGCAAGACCAAGGCCGAGCTGACGCTCGACGGCTGGTGGGACATCGAGAAGGACTACGACTACCTCTACACCGAGGTGTCGACCGACGGCGGCAAGAACTGGACGGCCCTGGCCGGCGCCGCGAACGGCAAGCCGATCCCGGCCGACGCCAGCGGCGCCCCGGCGCTGACGGACGTCTCCGGCTCCTGGCAGAAGCTGGCCTTCCCGCTTGACGCGTACGCCGGCAAGAAGTTCGACCTCCGCTTCCGCTACCAGACGGACGGCGGCGCGGGCGGCAAGGGCTTCACCGCCGACAACGTCGTGCTCACCGCCGACGGCGCCCCGGTCTTCTCGGACAACGCCGAGAACGCCGACGCCGCCTGGACGGCGAAGGGCTTCTCCCGCATCGGCGAGTCCTTCACCAACGAGTACGAGCAGTACTACCTCGCCGAGAACCGCCAGTACGTCTCGTACGACGCGACCCTCAAGGTCGGCCCGTACAACTTCGGCTTCGCGGCGCCGATGGACAGCTGGGTGGAGCACTACCCGTACCAGACCGGTCTGCTGGTCTGGCAGTGGGACACCTCCCAGAAGGACAACAACACCGCCGTCCACCCGGGTGAGGGCCTGATCCTGCCGGTCGACGCCCACGCCAAGCCGCTGAAGTGGACGGACGGCACGCTGCTGCGCAACCGGATCCAGGCGTACGACTCGCCGTTCAGCCACTACCGCACGGGCGGCATCACGCTGCACAAGGCGGGCGTCCCGCTGAAGATCGGTTCGCAGGCCGGCGTCCCGGTCTTCGACGACCGCAAGGGCGTCTACTACTACGACGACAACCCGCGCGCGGGCGTCAAGGTAACTGACACCAACACCAAGATCTCGATCGTCAAGCAGCCGAAGAACGGCCGGACGATCACGGTCCAGGTCGGCCCGTCGACGAAGTAACGACATCGTCGCAGGTCAGAGCACGATCGGCCGTCGCCCTCTAGCGGGCGGCGGCCGATTCTGTTTAGGTGCGTGTGGCCCGTCTTATTGACACACCATCTCACGGGGGAGTGGTTTCGTATGCCCGGTGGAGGTTTCGCCAAGTTGCCCGGCGGCAGCGTGGTGGTCGCGCTCAGCCTGCCCAACCCGGTCGGCGACGGCTCCACCGTGCGCGTCCTGGTCCACGCCCCGAACCGCGCCCGGGCCCTCACCCGCCTGCGCAACCTCGGCCTGCGCTCGGTCTACCTCCGGGGCAACCTCCACCCGCCGACACCCGACGAGATCACCGCCGTCCTCCACCACCCGGACGGCCTGCTGTGGCGCACCTGCCCCGAGGGCGTGACGGAGCTCTGGCACCCGATACGGGCGCTGCTGCCCCAGGTGCGGACCTGGGGCGCCCCGCGCCTCGCCGACGGCGCGTAGGGCCCCTGGCGGCCGTCTCGCGCGCTCAGACCACCGGCTTGCCCGTCAGCTCCACGCCCGCCGCGCGCAGCTCCTCCAGGGCCCGCTGGGTGGTCTCCTCGAAGACGCCCGCCGTCAGGTCCAGCAGCACCTGGGTTCTGAAGCCCTCGCGGGCCGCGTCCAGGGCCGTGGCCCGCACGCAGTGGTCGGTGGCGATGCCGACCACGTCGACCTCCGTCACCTCCCGCTCCCGCAGCCACCGCGCCAGCGGCACGTCGTTCTCGTCCGTGCCCTCGAAGCCGCTGTACGCCGCGTCGTACGCGCCCTTGTCGAAGACCGCGTCGATCGCGCCCGAGGCGACCGCGGGGGCGAAGTTCGGGTGGAAGCCCACGCCCTCCGTACCGGCCACGCAGTGCCGGGGCCAGGAGGTGACGTAGTCGGGGTCCTCGGAGAAGTGGCCGCCCGGGTCGATGTGGTGGTCCCGCGTGGCCACCACGTGCTGGTACACGGCTCCGGCGGCCTCGCCGATCAGGTCCGTGATGGCGGCGGCGACGTCCGAGCCCCCCGCCACCGCGAGGCTGCCGCCCTCGCAGAAGTCGTTCTGAACGTCCACGACGATCAATGCGCGGTGCATGGCGGGTGTCCTTCGGTGGTGGGGGACGGCGGGGATGGCAACGAGCCTAGAGACTTCGCCCGCCCGGCGGGAGGGGGCCCAGGAGCCCGGACGACGCACTCACGCGTCCTCACACGTACTCCGTCGGGATCACCGGTTCGCCCCGCGACAGCTGCGTCGCCGACATCGGCAGCCCCGCCCGCGCCGCGATGTGCCGCTCGCGCGCGGCCTCCAGCGGCTCGCGGGCCACTATCTCGCCGCCCTTGACGAGCTCGACCAGCAGCTGCCGGTCGGCGAGCTCGGACGGCACCGGGCCCGTGCCGACGACCTCCGCCTCGGCCGCGCCGTCCGCGTCCAGGCGCCGCGCGGCCCACTTGCGGCCGCCGATCGACATCTTCGCGCCGAGCGACTTCTTCGCCACCGGCCGCAGCGGCGCCCGCAGGTCCGCCGACTCCGCCCGGGCGACGAGCTTGTAGACCATGGAGCAGGTGGGGTGGCCGCTGCCGGTCACGAGCTGCGTACCGACGCCGTACGCGTCCACCGGCGCCGCCGCCAGCGAGGCGATGGCGTACTCGTCGAGGTCCGAGGTGACGACGATCCGTGTGTCGCGCGCCCCCAGCTCGTCCAGCTGCTGCCGCACCCGGTGCGCCACCAGCAGCAGGTCGCCGGAGTCGATGCGCACCGCGCCCAGCTCGGGCCCGGCCACCTCCACGGCGGTACGGACGGCCTCGGTGACGTCGTAGGTGTCGACGAGCAGCGTCGTACCGCGGCCCAGGGACTCCACCTGCGCACGGAAGGCGTCGCGCTCGGTGTCGTGCAGCAGCGTGAAGGCGTGCGCGGAGGTGCCGACGGTCGGGATGCCGTAGCGGAACCCGGCGGCCAGGTCCGAGGTCGAGTCGAAGCCGCCGACGTACGCGGCGCGGGCCGAGGCGACCGCGGACAGCTCGTGGGTGCGCCGGGCGCCCATCTCGATCAGCCGTCGCCCGCCGGCCGCCGACGACATCCGGGAGGCCGCGGCGGCGATGGCCGAGTCGTGGTTGAGGATCGACAGGATCACCGTCTCCAGCAGCACGCACTCGCCGAAGGACCCCTCGACGCGCAGGATCGGCGAGCCGGGGAAGTACACCTCGCCCTCGGGGTAGCCCCAGATGTCGCCGCCGAAGCGGTAGTCGGCCAGCCACTCGAGGGTCGGCTCGTCGACGATGCCGCGCTCGCGCAGGAAACCGAGGACGCCCGCGTCGAAGCGGAAGTTCTCCACGGCGTCCAGGACGCGGCCGGTGCCGGCCACGACGCCGTACCGCCGCCCCTCCGGCAGGCGCCGGGTGAAGACCTCGAAGACCGAGCGCCGGTCGGCGGTCCCGCCCCGCAGGGCGGCCTGGAGCATCGTCAACTCGTACTGGTCGGTGAAGAGCGCGGTAGACGGCACGTCCACCGGCAGCCCAAGATCCGCAGCGTTCATATGACGGATGCTACCCCCAATACTCGTCAGAGTGACGATTTCTCTCGGGGGTCGAGATCCGCTTCGGCGGGGCCGGTTTGTGCGGTGGCCCACCTCCAGTGGCAGCATGGGCTAGGTGAGTGTTGCTCCCACTGAGATCGAACGCCCCCAATCGGCCGAAGAGTCGTTCGCCGTCGTCGAGCCCGACGTGCCCTGGGTGACGATCGTGCACAACGACCCGGTCAACCTCATGAGCTATGTCACCTACGTCTTCCAGGCGTACTTCGGCTACCCCAAGGACAAGGCACACAAGCTGATGCTCGACGTGCACCACAAGGGAAGGGCCGTGGTCTCCAGCGGCACCCGCGAGGAGATGGAGCGTGACGTGCAGGCCATGCACGGATACGGGCTGTGGGCGACGCTCTCCCAGGACCGCGGCTGATGAGCGGGCACTTCGAGGCGCTGCCGGGCGGCGGCGCGGCCGTCCTGCTCGACGAGGTCGAGATCTCCATCCTCCGCTCCCTGGCCGTGCAGCTCCTGGAGCTGATCGGCCCCGGTGAGCAGCCCGCCCAGGGCGAGGACCCCCTGGCCGAGCTGTTCCGCGACGGCCCGAGCGAGCCGCCGGCCGACCCGGCCCTGGCCCGGCTCTTCCCGAACGCGTACGCGGACGACGACGAGCAGCTGCGCGCCATGTCCGCCGAGTTCCGCCGGTTCACCGAGAACGACCTGCGCACCCGCAAGCGGGAGGACGCCCTCGCCGTCGTGCGGAGCCTGGACGCGCTGACCGTGGCCGGGGAGGGCGCCGCCGTCCTCAAGCTGTCCGCCGACGAGGCGCGCCGCTGGCTCGGGGCGCTCAACGACCTGCGGCTGACCATCGGCACCCGGCTGGAGGTCACCGACGAGGACGAGAGCGACGAGCTGTACCGGCTGCCGGACAGCGACCCGCGCAAGCCGATGGTCATGGCGTACCTCTGGCTCGGTGCGCTCCAGGAGACGCTCGTCGAGTCGCTGATGCCGTGAGCGCGCCGCACGACTGACGGCGTCCGCTCAGCGGACGCTCAAATCCGCATAACGATCGGATTACGCAGGACACCCCTTTCGGTCATGCAAAGGGGTGCTTGTCCTGTTTTCGTTGTGTCTCAATTCACGTCACGTCTACTCGATCACCGGTGCGGCCGTGATAAATCTGCACGATCGCCCGGGAACGCCACCCCTGTTGCCCGGGTGCGCTTGGGCCGGCTGACCGCCGGTGGCACTCCATCCATATCCGGGGGGATCAGCGTGGAGAAAGGCGCAGCAGAACGATGACCTCAACGCAGGTCGGCAACCAGCACGACAGCCACATCGCCGGTGAGGGCGAGGGCTACCAGCGGGGCCTCGGAGCCCGGCAGATCCAGATGATCGCGATCGGCGGAGCCATCGGCACGGGGCTCTTCCTCGGCGCGGGCAAGGCCATCTCCAAGGCGGGCCCGAGCCTCATCCTGGCGTACGCCATCGCGGGTCTCGTGATCTTCTTCATCATGCGGGCCCTGGGCGAGCTGCTCATGTACCGCCCCGTCTCGGGCTCCTTCTCTGAGTACGCCCGCGAGTTCATCGGCCCCTTCGCCGGCTTCGTCACGGGCTGGACGTACTGGCTGTTCTGGGTCATCACCGGCATGACCGAGGTCACCGCCGCGGCCACCTACATGACGTACTGGTGGAACATCCCGCAGTGGGTCTCGGCCCTGGTCTTCACGGTCATCCTGTACGGCGCGAACCTGATCTCGGTGAAGCTCTTCGGTGAGCTGGAGTTCTGGTTCTCGATGATCAAGGTCACCGCCATCATCGGCATGATCCTCATCTGCGCCGGCATCCTCACCATCGGGTTCTCGGACGCCGCCGACACCGCGTCCATGACCATGCTCTGGTCCGAGGGCGGGTTCTTCCCCAAGGGCATCGGCGGCACGCTGATGACGCTCCAGATCGTGATGTTCGCCTTCCTCGCGGTCGAGCTGGTCGGCGTCACCGCCGGCGAGTCCAAGAACCCCAAGGTCACGCTGCCGAAGGCCATCAACACCGTCCCGTGGCGCATCGCCGTCTTCTACGTCGGCGCGCTGATCATGATCCTGTCGGTCGTGCCGTGGACGCACTTCCAGCCGGGCGTCTCGCCGTTCGTCGCCGCCTTCGAGAAGATGGGCCTCGGCATCGGCGCCGCCATCGTGAACTTCGTGGTGCTGACGGCCGCCCTGTCCTCCTGCAACTCGGGCATGTACTCCACCGGCCGCATGCTGCGCGACCTCGCGCTCAACGGCCAGGGCCCCAAGGTCTTCACCCGGCTGACGAAGTCCGGCACCCCGCTCCTCGGCACCACCTTCTCGGCGGCGCTGATGCTCGTGGGCGTCTGGATCAACTACGTCGCCCCCGGCAAGGCCTTCGAGTACGTCGTCTCCTTCGCGACCATCTCCGGCATGTGGGCCTGGATCGCGATCCTGGTCTCGCACATCCGCTACCGCGCCGCCGTCAAGCGCGGTGAGGTGCCGGAGTCGGAGTTCAAGGCCCCCGGTGCGCCGTTCACCAGCTGGTTCGCGCTGCTGTTCATCTTCGGCGTGATCGTGATGATGGGCGTCGACGCGGGCTCGCGGGTCTCGCTGTACTGCGCCCCGCTGTGGGCCCTGCTCCTGGGCGTCAGCTACCTGTTCCTGAAGAACCGGAACCCGGAGAACACCGCCTTCAAGCGGTAGTCCGCGACCGCTCGTCCCAGCATGTGGGCCCGCCCGTACCAACCCTCGGTACAGGCGGGCCCCTCTGCTTATCCTGATGCGCATGCTGACCATCACACGGGCCCTCTACGACCAGATCGTCGCGCACGCCCGCGAGGACCACCCGGACGAGGCCTGCGGCGTGGTCGCGGGCCCGGCCGGCTCCGGACGCCCCGAGCGCTTCATCCCGATGCTCAACGCCGCGCGCTCGCCCACGTTCTACGAGTTCGACTCGGGCGACCTGCTGAAGCTCTACCGCGAGATGGACGACCGCGACGAGGAGCCGGTCGTCATCTACCACTCGCACACCGCGACCGAGGCGTACCCGTCGCGCACGGACGTCTCGTACGCCAACGAACCCGGCGCGCACTACGTGCTGGTGTCGACGGCGGACACGGACGGCGCGGGACCGTTCCAGTTCCGCTCCTACCGGATCGTGGACGGCGAGATCACGGAGGAAGAGGTCCAGGTCGTCGACGCGTACTGAGTGTGGCGTCTCGCCAGGCGGGCGGAAAGCGTCCGCCATGCGAGATCACACTCCAGGATCCGGACCGGGAATCGATACGATGACCGCATGGTTTCCATCGACGTGAGCGAACAGACGCCGGGCACCGTGCTGCTCGTGGCGCGGCTGCACGTCGACCTGTGCCGCCTCGCCAGCGCGATGTGTCCGCGCTGCGCCGCCTGAGCGCACCTCTCCGCACTGCTGTCCGCACCGCTTTCCCGCACCGCCGCGCGCGCCCTTCCGGGCCGCGTGCACGCAGTACGCCCGCTCGCCCCGCTCGCCTGCTATCGACTCACCTTCCGACAGGAGCCCACGCCATGGCCATCGAGGTCCGCATCCCGACCATCCTCCGCACCTACACCGACGGCGCCAAGGCCGTCGAAGGCAACGGGGAGACCCTCGCCGACCTCTTCGCCGACCTCGAGACCCGGCACGCCGGCATCCAGGGCCGCATCGTCGACGAGGGCGAGCTGCGGCGGTTCGTGAACGTCTACCTGAACGACGAGGACGTCCGCTTCCTGGACGGCATCAAGACCAAGCTGTCCGACGGCGACAACGTCACGATCCTCCCGGCCGTCGCCGGTGGAATGCGCTGATGCGTTACGACAGCCCGCTCGCGGCGGTCGGCAACACGCCGCTGGTACGCCTGCCGCGCCTGTCCCCCTCCGAGGACGTACGCATCTGGGCCAAGCTCGAGGACCGCAACCCCACCGGGTCGATCAAGGACCGTCCGGCCCTGCACATGATCGAGCAGGCGGAGAAGGACGGCCGGCTCACCCCCGGCTGCACCATCCTCGAGCCCACCAGCGGCAACACGGGCATCTCGCTCGCGATGGCGGCCAAGCTCAAGGGCTACCGCATCGTGTGCGTGATGCCCGAGAACACCTCGCAGGAGCGGCGCGACCTGCTGGCCATGTGGGGCGCCGAGATCATCTCGTCCCCCGCCGCCGGCGGCTCCAACACGGCCGTCCGCGTCGCGAAGGAGCTCGCCGCCGAGCACCCCGACTGGGTGATGCTCTACCAGTACGGCAACCCCGACAACGCGGGCGCGCACTACGCCACGACGGGGCCGGAGATCCTCGCGGACCTGCCCTCCCTCACCCACTTCGTGGCGGGCCTGGGCACGACGGGCACCCTCATGGGCGTCGGCCGCTTCCTGCGGGAGCACAAGCCCGACGTGAAGATCATCGCCGCGGAGCCGAGGTACGACGACCTCGTCTACGGCCTGCGCAACCTCGACGAGGGCTTCGTCCCCGAGCTGTACGACGCCTCCGTCCTCACCTCCCGCTTCTCGGTCGGCTCGGCCGACGCGGTGACCCGCACGCGGGAGCTGCTCCAGCAGGAGGGCATCTTCGCGGGCGTCTCGACGGGTGCGGCGCTGCACGCGGCGATCGGCGTCGGGCAGAAGGCGCTCAAGGCGGGCGAGAGCGCGGACATCGTCTTCGTCGTGGCCGACGGCGGCTGGAAGTACCTGTCGACGGGCGTCTACACGGCCCCGACGACGGAAGCGGCCATCGAAACCCTCCAGGGCCAGCTCTGGGCGTAGCCCTGCCGGGGCGCGGGGCGGCCCGACGACTGCCCGGTTGTGGGCAGTCGTCCCGCAGGGCGATGGGAGGGCACCTCCCGTGCCCGAAGGGCTACGGGGCAGGGGGTGGGGGAGAGGCCCGCCGCAGGCGGCACAGGGGCGGGGAGAGGCCCGATCCGGTGACAGCGCGGGTGAGTTCGACCACAAGCGGCCACTGCGAAGGAGCGGCCCGCCCTCCCGCGCCTTACGCTCGGTAAACCGCACGACCTCCCCCCAGCGCCCCGCCCCCGTCCACGGAGGTTCACGCTCCATGAAGCTCACCGTCGTCGGCTGCTCCGGGTCGTTCCCGTCCGCGGAATCGGCCTGCTCGAGCTACCTCGTAGAGGCCGACGGCTTCCGGCTGCTCCTCGACCTGGGCAACGGCGCCCTCGGCGAGCTGCAGCGCCACACCGGTCTGTACGACCTGGACGCGATCTTCCTCAGCCATCTGCACGCCGACCACTGCATCGACATGTGCGCGTACTTCGTCGCCCGCTACTACCGGCACGAGGGCGGCCGCTGCGCCCCCCTCCCGGTGTACGCGCCCGACGGCGCCGAGCAGCGGCTGACGACGGCGTACGCGGACACGCCGTCCGACAAGTCGATGAGCGAGGTCTTCGACTTCCACACGCTCAAGCCCGGCACCTTCGAGCTCGGCCCCTTCCAGATCCGTACGGAGAAGGTGTGCCACCCGGTCGAGGCGTACGGCATCCGCATCGAGCACCAGGGGAAGTCGCTCACGTACTCCGGCGACACCGGGGTGTGCGACGAGCTGGACACGCTGGCGGCCGGGACCGATCTGTTCCTGTGCGAGGCGTCGTTCACGTACGGCAAGGAGGACATCCCCGGCCTGCACCTGAACGGCCGTGAGGCGGGCGCGCACGCCGCCCGGGCGGGGGCCAAACGGCTCGTGCTCACGCACATCCCGCCGTGGACGGACGGCGAGCGGAACCTCGCCGACGCGCGGGCGGTCTACGACGGCCCGTCGGAGCTGGCGCACGCGGGCGCCGTGTACGAGGTGTGAAAAAGGGTGTGAAAAAGGCCCCCGGGTGACCGGGGGCCTTCTTCGTGGGGGGACTTACTTCGCTTCGGCCTTCTGGAGCTCGGCGAGCTCCTCGTCGGACTCGCGGCCCGGCGTCGGCAGGTTGAACTTGGTGATCGCGAAGCGGAAGACCGCGTAGTAGACCGCCGCGAAGCACAGGCCCACCAGGGCCAGGCCCCACGGGTTGGACGCGATGCCCAGGTTCAGGACGAAGTCGACCGCGCCGGCGGAGAAGCCGAAGCCGTCCTTCATGCCCAGCGCCCAGGTCAGCGCCATGGAGACACCGGTGAGCACCGCGTGCACGGCGTACAGCACCGGCGCGATGAACATGAAGGTGAACTCGATCGGCTCGGTGACGCCGGTGACGAAGGACGTCAGCGCGAGCGAGAACATCATGCCGCCGACGACCTTGCGGCGCTCGGGGCGGGCGCAGTGCACGATCGCGAGGCAGGCGGCCGGGAGGGCGAACATCATGATCGGGAAGAAGCCGGTCATGAACTGTCCGGCGGTCGGGTCGCCGGCGAGGAAGCGGCCGATGTCGCCGCTCTTGCCCTCGTACGAACCGGCCTGGAACCAGGGGAAGCTGTTCAGCAGGTGGTGCATGCCGATCGGGATCAGCGCGCGGTTGGCGACACCGAAGATGCCCGCGCCGACGGCGCCGGAGCCGACCAGCCACTCACCGAGGTTGTGCAGGCCCGTGCCGAGGACCGGCCAGATGTAGCCGAAGACGATGCCGATGACCAGGCCCGCGAAGGCGGACAGGATCGGGACGAGACGGCGGCCGCCGAAGAAGCCCGCCCAGTCGGGCAGCTTGGTGCGGTAGAAGCGCTGGTAGAGCAGGGCGACAACGATGCCCATGACGACACCGCCGAGCACCTTGGCGTCGACCGGGGCCTCCAGCATGACGACCTTGCCGTCGACGACCTTGCCGACCTTGGGGAGGTTCGGGTCGGTGAAGGTGGCCAGGACGTTCTTGAAGACGAGGTAGCCGGCGACGGCGGCGAGCGCCGTCGAGCCGTCCGACTTCTTGGCGAAGCCGATGGCGATGCCCACGGCGAACAGCAGCGCCATGTTGTCGAGGATGGCGTTGCCGCCCGCGGCCATGAAGCCCGCGATCTTGGTGACGAAGGTCGGGAACGACGCGCGGCCGAGCATGTCGTCGTGGCCGAGCCGCACCAGCAGCGCGGCGGCCGGCAGCACGGCGACCGGCAGCATGAGGCTGCGGCCGATCCGCTGCAGGACGGCCATCACGCCGGCGCCCTTCTTCTTCTCCGCCGCGGGGGCGGTGGCGGTGGACATCAGGTTCCTCCAGGTGGCAAGGCGCCGCCCGGGGACATTGATGTCTAATGGGGGACGGCGGCGTCTCCGTGAACGCGGTGCAACACCGCGTGGTCTACACCATTGAGTGGTGTAGACCTGTTGTAGCACGGTGAGGGTTAGATAAGGAACTTGCAATTTGATAACGCCGAAGGGGCCCCGTGATAGGGACCCCTTCGGCGTGAGCGGGCGGCTACGGCTTGGTGACGTCCGTCTCCGCCTCCTCGGGCTCGCGGCCCGGCGTCTTCAGGTCGAACGCGGTGATCGCGAAACGGAAGATCGCGTAGTACACCGCCGCGAACGCGAGACCGATCGGAATGATCAGCCACGGTTTCGTCGCGAGCCCCCAGTTGATGACGTAGTCGATCAGGCCGGCCGAGAAGCTGAAGCCGTCCTTCACGCCGAACGCCCACGTCACCGCCATCGACACGCCGGTCAGCAGGACGTGGATCACGTACAGCACGGGCGCGACGAAGAGGAACGAGTACTCGATCGGCTCCGTGATGCCGGTGACGAACGAGGTGAGGGCCACCGAGAGCATCAGGCCGCCGACCTCCTTGCGGCGGTGCGGCTTGGCGCAGTGGGTGATGGCCAGCGCGGCGGCCGGCAGGGCGAACATCATGATCGGGAAGAAGCCGGTGGTGAACTGCCCCGCGTTCGGGTCGCCCGCCAGGAACATGCTGATGTCGCCGTGCACCACCGTGCCGTCCGGCTTGGTGTACGTGCCGAACTGGAACCACACGGGGACGTTGAGGAACTGGTGCAGCCCGATCACCAGCAGCGCCCGGTTGGCGATGCCGAAGAGGCCGGCGCCCCACGCCCCAAGGCCCACGAGCCAGTCGCTGAAGTCCTCCAGCGCGTCGCCGACCGGGGGCCAGACGAAGAGGCAGACGACGGCGAAGGCGATCGCGACGAACGACATGATGATCGGCACGAGCCGGCGGCCGTTGAAGAAGCCCAGCCAGTCCACCAGCCTGGTGCGGTGGTACCGCTGCCAGAAGAAGGCCGTGAGCAGACCCATCACGATGCCGCCGAAGACGCCCGGATTCTGGTACGTGTACGCCGCGAAGGTGTCGTCCGCGCCCAGGCAGCCGCCGTTCACGTCCGTCGTGCCCGGCGGGCAGTCCTTGGGGAAGGCGCGCAGCACGCCCCGGTAGACCAGGAAGCCGGTGACCGCGGCGAGCGCGGTGGAGCCGTCCGCCTTCTTGGCCATGCCGATGGCGACGCCCACACAGAAGAGCAGTGGCAGGCCCAGGTCGGCGTCGAGCAGCGCGCCGCCCGCGCCCGCGATCACCTTGGCGACGTCGTTCCAGCCCAGGCCGTCGGCGCCGAAGACGTCCGGCTGGCCGAGGCGGTTGAGGATGCCCGCCGCGGGCAGCACGGCGATGGGCAACTGGAGGCTGCGGCCCATCTTCTGCAGCCCCTGGAAGGCGCCGGTCCACCGCTTCCGCCTCGGCGCGGCCGTGCTGTCGGAGCTCATCGGCGTCCTCCTGGTCTCCTGCGAGACTGGTGTAGACCAGTTGCGATATCGTAGGCGCTGGTGATCGTCATCCTTGGCTACAGGCCGGTCATGTGCCCGCGAAGATGGGCCAACCGTGCGTTACGGTGACGAAAGACCTAGGTGGGCCGAGCAGCGCTCAGTGCTCCGAAACGGCTCTTGGACGCAGGGAGAAGGACATGGCCAGCAAGGCTGAGAAGATCGTCGCCGGGCTCGGCGGCATCGACAACATCGAAGAGGTCGAGGGCTGCATCACCCGCCTGCGCACCGAGGTCGCCGACCCCGGCCTGGTCGACGAGGCCGCGCTGAAGGCCGCCGGCGCCCACGGCGTCGTCAAGATGGGCTCCGCGATCCAGGTCGTCATCGGCACCGACGCCGACCCGATCGCCGCGGAGATCGAAGACATGATGTGAGCCACCGCCGCTCACCCGCATGGGCCCGTTCCGGAACCGGAACGGGCCCTTCGCGTGAGGGGGCTAGGCTCATCCCATGTCTCGAATCGACGGCCGCACCCCCGAACAGCTCCGCCCGGTCACCATCGAACGCGGATGGAGCAAGCACGCCGAGGGCTCCGTCCTCATCTCCTTCGGCGACACCAAGGTCTTCTGCACCGCCTCCGTCACCGAAGGCGTCCCGCGCTGGCGCAAGGGCAGCGGCGAAGGCTGGGTCACCGGCGAGTACTCGATGCTGCCCCGCGCCACCAACACCCGCGGCGACCGCGAGTCCGTGCGCGGCAAGATCGGCGGCCGCACCCACGAGATCTCCCGCCTCATCGGCCGCTCCCTGCGCGCCGTGATCGACTACAAGGCCCTCGGCGAGAACACCATCGTCCTCGACTGCGACGTCCTCCAGGCCGACGGCGGCACCCGCACCGCCGCCATCACCGGCGCGTACGTCGCCCTCGCCGACGCCGTCGCCTGGGCCCAGCGCAACAAGCTCGTCAAGGCCGGCCGCAAGCCGCTGACCGGCACTGTCGCCGCCGTCTCCGTCGGCATCGTCGACGGCACGCCGCTGCTCGACCTCTGCTACGAGGAGGACGTGCGCGCCGAGACCGACATGAACGTCGTCTGCACCGGCGACGGCCGCTTTGTCGAGGTCCAGGGCACCGCCGAGGCCGAGCCCTTCGACCGCAAGGAGCTCAACGCCCTGCTCGACCTCGCCACCGGCGGCTGCGCCGACCTCGCCGAGATCCAGCGCCGCGCGCTGGCGGAGACCCTGTAACAGCAACCATGACGGGGTCCGGCTGCGTCCGTACGAGTACGGGCGTACGGATCGACCCGTACGCCCGGCCAACCCCAGGAGGACACCACCCCATGCGCCGACGCCGTACCGCAGCCCTGGCCGCCGCCACCGCCGTGCTCGCCCTGACCGCCGTGACGGGCTGCGGCGCGCTCGACAAGGCCATGGACTGCGTCCAGGCCGCCGACGCCATCGCCACCAGCGTCGACAAGCTGAGCAAGGCCGCCTCGTCCGTGAGCAACGACCCCACCCAGCTGAACGAGTCCCTCGACGAGATCGACAAGGAGCTCGCCTCGCTGAAGGACAAGACGGACAACGCCGACCTGTCCAAGGCGGTCGACGACCTCGGCAAGGGCGTCGACAGCGTCCGCACCGCCGTCAAGAACGGCGACACCTCGCCCGACATCAAGCCCGTCACGGACGCGGCCACCGAGATCGGCAAGGTCTGCACCCCGTAGATACTGGGGGCATGAGCCGCCTGATCCTCGCCACCCGCAACGCCGGGAAGATCACCGAACTGCACGCCATCCTCGCCGACGCGGGTCTCCACCACGACCTCGTCGGCGCGGATTCCTTCCCCGAGGTCCCCGACGTCAAGGAGACCGGCGTCACCTTCGCCGAGAACGCCCTCCTCAAGGCGCACGCCCTCGCCCAGGCCACCGGACTGCCCGCCATCGCCGACGACTCCGGCCTCTGCGTCGACGTCCTCGGCGGCGCCCCCGGCATCTTCTCCGCCCGCTGGGCGGGCCGCCACGGCGACGACAAGGCCAACCTCGACCTGCTGCTGGCCCAGCTCGCCGACATCGCCCCCGAACACCGCGCCGCCCACTTCGCCTGCGCGGCCGCCCTCGCTCTCCCCGACGGCACCGAGCGCGTGGTGGAAGGCCGCCTCCGCGGCACCCTCCGCCCCACCCCCACGGGCACCGGCGGCTTCGGCTACGACCCGATCCTCCAGCCCGACGGCGAGACCCGCACCTGCGCGGAACTGACCCCGGCCGAGAAGAACGCCATCAGCCACCGGGGCCAGGCCTTCCGCGCCCTGGTGCCGGTGATCCGGGAGCTGGTCGCCTGAGGCGGACATAACGGCGGCGCGGCACCTGCTTGGTGCCGCGCCGTCACATGTGGGCCCGGTGGGACTCGAACCCACGACACACCGGACCTAAACCGGCGCCCTCTTGGCCAGCTGGGGTACGGACCCGTGGTGGTTACTTTACTGGCCCGTCGATGCGGCTGTGCGTCGAGATTGCGTGGAATGACTTCTCGTCTGGCTATGGCAGGACGGGCACAGGTACCTGAGGTTCTCCAAGCGGTTGTCCAACCTGTCGCCGTTGATGTGGTCGATCTCCAGAATCAGCCGCTTGCCCTGCCAGACGTCGCCGGTGCCGCACGCCTGACAGCGGTGCGGTACGCCCAGTTCGTCGAGCGCGCGACGCAGCTGAACGGTTTTGGTCTGGGGCGAACCAGGGGAACTGTGTCGGAGGATGTCCGCCGCCGACTTACGCGTGGGGGAGGGGCGTCCAGCCTGATGGCCCTGTCCGACGAAGTGAGCCGTGGACACCTCGTACGCAGGTCCCGTCCTGCACATCGCACACTCCTCAGGCACGCCGGTTCGCAGCAGTGCCCGCCGGAGCCGTTCGCCCGGAACTCTTCCGTTCTCCGGTGCCCGCAGCGTCAGGAGGGCGCCTCTCGGGCCGTGGCGTCGCTGCGGCGGACGCAGTGGGAAGTGCGATGTGTCGATCCCGAGTGCCGCAATCCGGCGGCCGATGTGCGCTTGGTTGCCGCCTACCGGGCTGAGCCCCAGGCGGCGGACGACATCGTTGACGCTTGTGGCGGCGGCGACGGCTTGCCGAAGGCGCTCCTCGGTGTGGCGCGCCGAGTGGGTGCGGAAGTGCGACACGTCCACCCCCGAGTCCGCCATCTTCTGGCGCAGATAGCGCCGACGGCCTGGTGTCGGTGTGCCGCCGCACCAGCGGACCGCATCGTCCCAGTTGTTCGTCCGGCGTGCGGCCTCGGCGAGCAGTTCATGGGTATACCTGGTTGGCACCGCGCCCCCTCCGTACCGGCCGCGTGTTCGCAGCCTCGCACGGAGTAACGAACCGTTTATCGGACGGTCACGGCCGAAGGGGAACGCCCGCTCGACAGGGCTCCGCGATCCGAAGCCCCGTCGAAGGAGCGTGGAGCCCTCAGATCCCGAGGTCCTTGATGATCTTGGCGACATGGCCGGTCGCCTTCACGTTGTACAGGGCGCGCTCGACCTTGCCGTCCTCGTCGACGACGATCGTCGAGCGGATCACGCCCGTCACCGTCTTGCCGTACAGCTTCTTCTCGCCGAACGCGCCGTACGCCGCCAGCGTCTCCTTCGACGGGTCGCCGACCAGCGTGACCTTCAGGTCCTCCTTCTCGCGGAACTTCGCGAGCTTCTCCGGCTTGTCGGGTGAGACGCCGATCACGTCGTAGCCGGCGTCCGCCAGCAGGCCGAGGTTGTCGGTGAAGTCGCACGCCTGCTTCGTGCAGCCGGGCGTCAGCGCGGCCGGGTAGAAGTAGACGATCACCTTGCGGCCCTTGTAGTCGGCGAGTGAGACGTCCTTGCCGTCGGCGTCGGGCAGGGTGAAGGCGGGGGCGGTGTCACCGGGCTGCAGTCGCTCGCTCATGGTCTCTCTCTCCTGGCTCGGGCGTACGCCTTCAGAGCCTAATGGGGGTCTGGGACAGTGAGCGGGCCGTTGAACTGACAGACTGTCCACCACGGATGTGGACAGACCTACGGAGGCAGCGCGGTGTCGGAAGCCAGGACCCCTGCGCAGATCGAGGCGGACATCGTCCGCCGTCGTGAGCAGCTCGCCGTCACGCTCGACGAGATCGGCGTACGCATGCACCCGAAGACGATCATCGGGGACGCGAAGGCGAAGGTGGCGTCGACGGTCGACCAGACCGCGGGGCGCGCCTTCGTCGCCGTGAACCGTGTCGTCACGGATGTGAAGGACCGGTTCGTCGCGGAGGACGGCTCGCCGAGGCTGGAGCGGGTCGTGCCGGTGGCGCTGCTCGCGATCGGCGTGGTGGGGCTGCTCGCCGTGTCCGCGCGGCGCCGAAAGGGCTGACCCTTCGGCGCGCGCGCCGCGCCGGGCCAGGTAGTTTCGTGGGGTGAGCGAGAACACCCACGACAAGCTGCCCATCCGCATGCTGCACGACCGCGTGCTGGTACGGAACGACACGCCCGAGGGCGAGAGGCGCTCGGGCGGCGGCATCCTGATCCCGGCGACCGCCGCCGTCGGCCGCCGGCTGGCCTGGGCCGAGGTGGTCGCGGTCGGTCAGAACGTACGGACCGTGGAGCCCGGTGACCGGGTGCTGTACGACCCCGAGGACCGTGCCGAGGTCGAGGTGCGCGGTGTGGCCTACGTCCTGATGCGGGAGCGCGACCTGCACGCGGTCGCCGCCGACCGGTTCGAGGGCTCGGAGGACTCGACGGGGCTGTACTTGTAGCCCCGGTTTGTTACGGTTGACGGACCCGACGAGACGCGCCGTACCGGGTTGACGCAAAGACGACGCACCCCTGTTGTCCGTTCGTTTTCGCGTTCACGGAGGTGCCGCCGTCATGGCATGGGTTCTGCTGATCATCGCCGGTCTGCTCGAGGTCGGCTGGTCGATCGGGATGAAGTTCACCGACGGGTTCACGCGGCTGTGGCCGAGCCTGCTGACCGGCGCCGGCATCGTCGCCAGCATGCTGCTGCTGTCGCAGGCGGCGAAGACCCTGCCGATCGGTACGGCGTACGGCGTGTGGGTCGGCATCGGCGCGGCCGGCGCGGCGGTGGTCGGCATGGTGGTCCTGGGGGAGCCGGCGACCGCCGCCCGGATCTTCTTCGTGTGTCTGCTGCTGGTCGCGGTGGTCGGTCTGAAGGCCACCTCGGGCCACTAGGGCGCGTCTTGTGGATCCCGGCTCGCCCCCCGGGGCGCTTGGAGCGCCTCCCAGGACCCCCAGGCTTCCCAGGGCTTCTGGTCCGTCGCGTCCGGGGCCTGCAGGGGTGCCTCGGCTGCCTCGGGTGTGTCCGGTGCCTCCGGTGAGGGGGTGGCCGGGGCGCTCCGGGCGCGCGGCTCGGCCTGGGTCGCCGGGAGTGCCGGGGCCGTGGCGGCCGCGGGGGCGCCGCCGCCCCGGTCGTGTCTCGGGCCGGCGTTCTCCGTGTCGGGGCTGCGGCGGTCGAAGCCGTCCCGTTCCTCCCGTCCGTCCGGTCCGTCCGAGGGGTCGGGGCGCGGCTCCATGCCCTCCGCGATCCGCAGGTCGAAGTCGCGTGCCGCCGTGCCCGCCAGGGCCTCGCGGGTGTACTGGGCCCAGATCTCCGCCGGTGCGCCGCCGCCGTTCATGCGCTCCAGGCCGAGGGCCCCGTACAGCGGCTTCTGGCCGCCCGTCTTCGGGTCCTGGCCCATCACGGCGACCACGGTCGTGAGGTTCGGCGTGTAGCCGGCGAACCAGGCCGCCTTGTCGTCCTCCGCCGTGCCGGTCTTGCCGGCCGCCGGCCGCCCCGCCGCCTGGGCCGCCGTGCCCGTACCGCCCTCGATGACGCCGCGCAGCACCGCCGTGGTCGTGTCCGCCGCCTCGCGGCTGACCGCCTGGGTGGTCTCGCCGCCGGGCAGCTCCAGGTCCTCGCCGTCCCGCTGCACCCGCTCGACCAGCGAGTACGCGCTGTGCCTGCCGTGGTTGGCGAGGGTCGCGTACGCCTGTGCCATGTCGAGTACGGAGGCGGTGGCGGGGCCGAGGGCGATCGACGGCGACGGGTTCAGGTCCGGGGTGTCGACGGGCAGGCCCAGGTTGATGGCGGTCTGCTCGACCTTGGCCGGGCCGACGTCCACGGCGAGCTGGGCGTACACGGCGTTGACGGACTTGTCGGTGGCGGTCGTCACGGGGATGCTGCCGTACGACACGTCGTCCTCGTTCGCCGGGTTGTACGCCGGGCCCGTCCAGCCCTCCACATGGCGCTCGTTGGTGCCGTCGTACGTCGTGTTGGGCGTGATGCGCTCGCCGCCCTGGGTGCGCGAGCCGTGGTGGACGGCGGCGGCGAGGACGAACGGCTTGAAGGTGGAGCCGACCTGGTAGTCGCGGCGCGTCGCGTTGTTGACGTACTGCTTGGTGTAGTCGACGCCGCCGTACATGGCGAGGACCTTGCCGGTGGCGGGGTCGAGGGAGACGCCGCCGACGCGTACGAAGCGGTCGGTCTCGTTGCCCGTGGGGTCGAGCCGCGCCATGACCTGGTCCTCGACGGCCTGGATGAACGCGTCCTGCTTCCGTTTCTGCAGGGTGGTGGTGATGCGGTAGCCGCCGCGCGCGAGGTCCTTGCGGTGGAGCACGCCGTGGCCGGTGAGGTAGTCCTGGACGGCCTGGATGACGTAGCCGCGCTGACCGGACAGCCCGATGGTGGAGCGGGCCGCGAGCGGTGTGGGGAAGACGGCCTCGGCGCGCGCCCTCGGGGTCAGCCAGCGCTCCTTGACCATCGCGTCGAGGACGTACACCCAGCGGGCGATGGCCCGGGGCCGGTTCTGCGGGTGGGTGGCCACGTCGTACGCGCTCGGGGCGTTGAGCAGCGAGGCGAGGTACGCGCCCTCGGCGACGCCGAGGTCCTCGACGTCCTTGTCGTAGTAGGCGTGGGCGGCGGCCTGGATGCCGTAGGCGTTGCGGCCGTAGTAGCTGGTGTTGAGGTAGCCCTCGAAGATGTCGTTCTTGGTCTTCTCGCGGTCGAGCTTGATCGCGATGAAGAACTCCTTCACCTTGCGGGTGATGGTGCGTTCCTGGCCGAGGTAGTAGTTCTTGACGTACTGCTGGGTGATGGTGGAGCCGCCCTGGGTGCCCTTGCCGGTGAGGGTGTTCCAGGCGGCGCGGAGCATCGCCTCGGGGTCGACGGCGGCCGCCGAGTAGAAGTCGCGGTCCTCGGCGGCGAGGACGGCGTGCTGGACGTGGGGCGGGACGCGCTTCAGGCGGACGTTCTCCCGGTTGACGCTGCCGTCGCGGGCGATCTGGGTGCCGTCGCTGTAGAGGTAGACGTTCGACTGGGCGGTGGCGGCGGCGTTGGCGGGCGGGATGTCGACGAGTTGGTAGCCGGCGAAGAAGCCGCCGACGAGGAGGAGGCAGGCGAAGAGGAAGCCGCCGAGCAGCATGCGCCAGGTCGGCACGGCGCGCCGCCACCCGGTGCGCCTCTCGCGCTGCCGCCGCTTGCGGTCCTTCGGCGGCCGCTGCTTGTCGCGGGGGCCGGAGCGGGTGCCGGGGTGGGTGCCGGTCGCGCGGGTACCAGTGCTGTCGGTACGGGTACGGGTACGGGCACCGGTGCCGGCGTCGGGGCGGGCCGTGGGCTCGTCCTCGGGCGTGGTGGCGGCGCGGGGGCGTTCGGCGTCGGCCGCTTGCTTGGGAGCCGCCTGCTTCGGAGCCTCCGGCTTCGCCGGCTTCTCGGCCTTGCCGGGCTTTCCAGGCGTCTTCCGCCCCTCCTCCTTCCCCGCCTGCTTCGCCTTCTTCGGCTCGTTCGGCGTCTCGCGGGCCGGGGGTCCGGCGACGGTCGGGTCGCGGGGCTCCCAGGCCTGCTTCGGTGGCTCGTCGCTCATGTTCTCCGGCCTGTCGATGACTGCTGCGCTGTTTATGACGATTTGTCCGAAACTCATCTTGCACCGAAAAGCAGTCGCGACGACGGATTCCGCAGGGCTAGGCTCGTCAGCTTTGACGGAGGGAGCTCAGGGTGCGGCTGTACGCGGCCGTGGCAGCCGGTGGTTTCCGGCGCCATGCGACGTATCGGGTGGCCACCGCGGCAGGGGTGTTCACCAACACCGTCTTCGGCTTCATCCTGGCGTTCACCTACATAGCCCTCTGGGACGAGCGTCCCCGGCTCGGCGGCTACGACATGAGTGAGGCGCTCGCCTATGTGTGGATCGGCCAAGCCCTCCTCGCCGCCTGCGGCCTGATGGGGGGTGGGTTCGAGGACGAGCTGATGGAGCGCATCAGGACCGGTGACATCGCCGTCGACCTCTACCGCCCCGCCGACCTCCAGCTGTGGTGGCTGTCCGCCGCCCTGGGCCGGTCCGGGTTCCTGCTCCTCGGGCGGGGCGTGGCGCCGCTGGCCGTCGGCGCGCTCGCCTTCGACATCGCGCTGCCCGAGCAGTCGCTGACCTGGCTCGCCTTCCTCCTCTCGGTGGCCCTGGGCGCGGTGGTGAGCTTCGCGGTGTGGTTCCTGGTGGCGCTGAGCGCGTTCTGGCTGATGGACGGTCAAGGGGTGGTGCAGGTGGCGTGGCTGTCGGGGATGTTCTTCTCGGGCATGCTCCTGCCCCTGCACGTCTTCCCGGGCGCGCTTGGCGAGGTCGCCCGCGTACTGCCCTGGTCGTCCATGCTCCAGGTCCCGGCGGACGTCTTCCTGGAGAAGCGCACCGGCTGGGGGCTGGTGGAGGCGTACGCCTTCCAGGGCGGCTGGGCGCTGGTCCTGCTGCTGGCGGGCCGGGCCCTCCAGGCGGCGGCGACGCGCCGGGTGGTGGTGCAGGGTGGCTGATCGGGATCTCGCGCGGGACTACGGGCTCGGGCACGGCCTCGGGCACGTCGGCACGGGGCTCCGCGCGTACGGGCTGATCGCCGCCATGTGGGTGCGGTCGACGATGACGTACCGCTTCTCCTTCGTGATGACGCTGCTCGCCAACTTCGTCGCCACCGGCTTCGACTTCGTCGTCATCCTGCTGATGTTCGGTCAGGTGCGCGGCCTCGGCGGCTTCTCCTTCGCCGAGGTGGCGTTCCTGTACGGGACGACCGCCACCGCCTTCGGCCTGGCGGACATGGCGCTGGGGCAGACGCAGCGGCTGGGGCGGCGGGTGCGGGACGGCACGCTGGACACGCTGCTGGTGCGGCCGGCGCCGGTGCTGGCGCAGGTGGCGGCGGACCGGTTCGCGCTGCGGCGGCTGGGCCGGGTGTCGCAGGGGCTGCTGGTGCTGGTGTGGTCGCTGGTGGTCCTCGACGGTGTGGAGTGGACGCCGGTGAAGGTGGCGCTCGTCCCGCTGATGGTGGTGTGCGGCGCGCTGATCTTCGCGGCGGTGATGGTGGCGGGCGCGGCCTTCCAGTTCCTGGCGCAGGACGCGGCGGAGGTGTCGAACGCGTTCACGTACGGCGGCAACACGCTGCTCCAGTACCCGCCCACGGTCTTCGCGACCGACCTGGTGCGGGGCGTGGTGTGCGTCGTGCCGCTCGCGTTCGTGAACTGGGTGCCCGCGCTGTACGTGCTCGGGCGCCCGGCCCCGGTGGGGCTGCCGGGGTGGGCGGCGTTCGCGTCGCCGGTGGTGGCGGTGGTGCTGGGGGCACTGGCGGGGCTGGCGTGGCGGTTCGGGGTCCGTTCGTACCGGAGTACAGGGAGCTGAGCAGCGGTGAGCGACGAGAGCAGGGAGCCGGACCTCATGGACGCGAACCTCATGGACGCGGACTTCACGGACCCCGACTTCATCGAGCTGGACGGCGTCGAGAAGGTCTTCGACGTACGGCGCCGCGTGCCCGGCACCCTGCGCCGCGAGAAGCGTCAGGTCCGGGCGGTGGACGGGATCACCTTCCGCGTGGCGCGCGGCGAGATGGTCGGCTACATCGGCCCCAACGGCGCCGGGAAGTCCACCACCATCAAGATGCTGACGGGCATTCTGACCCCGAGCGGCGGCCGGCTGCGCGTCGCCGGCATCGACCCCTCGCGCGAGCGCACCCGGCTCGCGCGGCGGATCGGCGTGGTGTTCGGGCAGCGTACGACCCTGTGGTGGGACCTGCCGCTGCGCGACTCGTACCGCCTGATCCACCGCCTCTACCGGATCCCGGAGGCCCGCTACCGCGAGAACCTCGACCGCTGCGTCGAGCTCCTCGACCTCGGCGAGCTGCTCAACGTACCCGTGCGCCAGCTCTCCCTGGGCCAGCGCATGCGCGGCGACATCGCGGCCGCGCTCCTGCACGATCCGGAGGTGCTGTACCTGGACGAGCCGACCATCGGCCTCGACGTCGTCTCCAAGGCCAAGGTGCGGGAGTTCCTGCGCGACCTGAACGCCGAGCGCGGCACGACGGTCCTGCTCACCACCCACGACCTGACCGACATCGAGCAGCTGTGCAAGCGGGTGATGGTCATCGACCACGGTCGGCTCATGTACGACGGGGCGCTCGGCGGCCTGCACGAGGTGGGGCGGAGCGAACGCACGCTGGTGGTCGACCTGGAGCGCGAGCTGCCGCCCATCGAGGCGCCCGACGGGGCGCGGGTGGTGCGGGTGGAGGGGCCGCGGCAGTGGCTCGCGTTCCCGGCGGCACAGTCGGCGGCGCCGCTGGTGGCGCGGATCGCGGCGGAGTACCCGCTGGTGGACCTGTCGGTGCGGGAGCCGGACATCGAGGCGGTGATCGCCAAGATGTACGCGGAACGGTCGGAGGCGCCGGGCGCCGGAGTGAAGGGCTAGGGCCTGTCTTCCGGATCTTGCCGGGCTCGCGTGGCCTGGCACCGCACCTCTCCCCCGTAGCCCTTCGGGCACGGGAGGTGCCCCCACCGCAGTGACTCCCTCCTCCGCCTTGCGATGTACGGCACCAGACCCCGCTCCCTGATCCGGCCTGATCCGAAAGACAGGCCCTAGAGGTCCTGATCGCCGCGACTCATGAGCTCGGCGACGTCGACGGAGCGGGCCATCCGGCGGTAGCCGGCGTCGTTGGGGTGCAGCCCGTCCCCGGAGTCGTACGCGGGCAGCAGCCGCGTCGGCGCGTACGGGTCGCGCAGCGCGCGGTCGAAGTCGACGACCTCGTCGAAGACGCCGCCCGCGCGGATGGTGGCGTTGACCTGCTGCCGTACGGCCTCCAGCTCCTTCGTGTACCGCCGGTGGCCGCCGAACGGCATGAGGGTCGAGCCGACGACGCGCAGCCCGCGCGCGTGCGCCTGCCGCGTCAGCGCGGTCAGGCCGTCGGTGATGCGGCGCGGGTCGGTCTCGTGCGGCGGGCGGATGATGTCGTTGATGCCGAGGCAGACGACGACGGTCCGCACGCCCGGCCGGCCCAGCGCGTCGCGCTCGAAGCGGGACAGGGCGCTGGGGCCCCTGCCGTCGCGCAGGACGCGGTTGCCGCCGATGCCCTGGTTGAGCACGGCGTAGCCGCGACCGCGCAGCCGGTCGGCGAGCACGTCCGGCCAGCGGCGGTTGGCGTCGCGGGTCGAGCCGACGCCGTCGGTGATCGAGTCGCCGAAGACGACGACCGCGCCGCGGGCGGCCGGGTTGACGACGTCGACGGCGGCCAGGTGCTGCCAGGTGGGGGCGGCCTCGGTGTACGCGGCGCCGCTCACCTCCCGCGTGTGGTCGCCGTCGGCGGCGTACGAGGTCTGCCGGGCGACCGGGTGCCGGGTCACGGGCGCGCCGGCCGGGACGTACAGCGTGACCAGGAGGTCACCGTCGTACGGGACGGGGAGGGGTATGGGATCGCTGACGGCGTCGGCGCCGGGCGGGACGGTGACGTACGGCCGGCCGGCGAAGGTGACGCGCCGCAGCGTGCCGGGCACGGCCGCCGCGCCCTCGTCGCGTACCGCGAGGGAGGCCGCGTCGACGCGGAGGGCGCGCTCGCCGCCGTACCGGTTGGTGAGGGTGATACGGGCGGCGGTGCCGCCGATGCTGGTGTGCACGACGTTGCGGACGGAGCGGGCGGTGGTCAGGTGCGTGACGGGGGCCGGCTCGACGGGCGCCGCCGACCAGGTGCCGGTCCATCCGGCGGTGCCGAGGGCCGTGGCGGCGTGGGCGCCCTGGCGCGGCAGGGCGCTGCTGCGGACGGGGCCGTCCGCGCCCGCCCGCTCCACCGCCGTGAAGATCCCCCCGCAGCCCAGCACGGCCGCCGCCAGCACGACGGCCAGCGGTCCCCGATGTACTCCCCTCATGACGGACATCATCCGGCATGGACACGGGAACTCGGCGTGCGCCCCGGGAGTACCTGAGGTAGGGACCCAGGGAGAGGGACTACGTACATGGTGGTGCGGATGAACCAGTCGAAGACCCCGCTCGTGGCGTTCTCGTACACGGCGGCGGACGAGGAGAAGCGCCGCGGTGTGCGCCGGATGAAACTCATGGCGAGCGGGCTGCTGCTCCTGGTCGCCGTCATCTACACCCTGGCCACGTGGGCGCGGAACTCCGGCGTGACCGGCTGGCCCGGTTATGTCGCGGCCGCGGCGGAGGCGGGCATGGTCGGCGCGCTGGCGGACTGGTTCGCGGTCACCGCGCTGTTCCGGCGGCCGCTGGGCCTGCCCATTCCGCACACGGCGATCATTCCGACGAAGAAGGACCAGCTGGGGGCCTCGCTCGGTTCCTTCGTGGGCGAGAACTTCCTCTCCGGCGACGTCGTACGCGCCCGGCTGCACGCCCTGTCCATCGGCCGCCGCCTCGGCGCGTGGCTCGCCGAGCCCGCGCACGCCGACCGGGTCACGGCCGAGCTGTCCACGGCGCTGCGCGGCGCGCTGACCGTGCTGCGGGACGCGGACGTCCAGGCGGTGGTGGGCGAGGCGGTCACGCGGCGCGCGGAGGCGGCGGAGATCGCGCCCGGGCTCGGCAAGACGCTGGAGAAGGTCGTCTCCGACGGCGCGCACCACGGCGCCGTGGACCTCGTCTGCAACCGCGCCCACGACTGGCTGGTGCTGCACGCCGACTCGATCATGGAGGCGGTGCAGGGCGGGGCGCCCGGCTGGACGCCCCGCTTCGTCGACCGGAAGGTCGGCGAGCGCGTCTACAAGGAGCTGCTGCGCTTCGTCACGGAGATGCGGGACATGCCGGCGCACCCGGCGCGCGGCGCGCTGGACCGTTTCCTGACGGACTTCGCTTCCGACCTCCAGGCCGACACGGACACCCGGGCGCGGGTGGAGCGCCTCAAGTCGGAGCTGGTGGCGCGCCCGGAGGTCCAGGACATCATCGCGTCGGCCTGGGCGTCGGTCCGCGCCATGGTGATCTCGGCGGCCGAGGACGAACGCAGCGAACTGCGCCTGCGCGCCCGCGCCTCCCTCCTCGCGCTGGGCCGCCGCCTGGCGACCGACGCGCGGTTGCAGGCGAAGGTGGAGGGCTGGGCGGAGGACGCGGTGGTGTACGTCGTGACGACGTACCGCGCCGAGATCACGTCGCTGATCAGCGAGACGGTGGCGGGCTGGGACGCTGACCAGACGTCGCGGAAGATCGAGGCCCACATCGGCCGGGACCTGCAGTTCATCCGTATCAACGGCACGGTGGTCGGTGCGCTGGCGGGCCTGCTGATCTACACGGTGTCGCGGGCGGTGGGCGGTTAGGCGCGCGGTGGGCGTCCCGGGTTCGTGCCGGGGTCGTGCTGGGCGGGCGCCCGGACCCTGCCGCCCGGGCCCCGCCCAGCCACCATGGGGAGGTGCCGTCTTATACGCGGACGGCGGGCGCCGTGTTCAGCGGCGCCCGCGCGGGTTTCGGCGGCGACTGGAGCGGCCGCCGGCCGCGGCGTACCGGCCCGGCGGCGGGGCTCGACGAGTTGAGCGGCGCGGCGTGCACAGCGGCCCGAGCGGGTTCGGCGGGCCCGGCGGGTTCGGCGGGCCCGGCGAGCCCGCCGACTCGACAGGCTCTGCCGATTCGGCCCGGCGCGAGCCCGCCGACTCGACAGGCTCACGACAGGCTCAGGCGACTCGGCCCGGGTTCGTGGAGCCCGCCGACTCGGCAGGATCAGCCGATTCGGCCCGGCTCCGCGGAGCGCCCCGACTCAGCCGTTCTGGCGGCCGACGGCCCAGGACGCGGCCGCCATGGCCCCGGCGACCGAGAACACCGCGGGCCACGCCCCGACCTTCTTCGCCAGCGGGTGCGACCCGGCGAACGCGGCTACATACGCCGCGGTCAGCCCGGCCGCAGCCTTCCCTCCGCTCTGCCGCTGCCACTCCCGCGCGGCCACGGCCCCCGCGGCCGCGAGCGCCACGCCCCCGAGGGGCCGCTTCTTGGTCCACCGCGCCACGGCGTACCCACCGACGAGCCCACTCGCCGCCACGGCTGTTGCCGGAATCCTGGCCATCTTCGCTGTCCTGCCTTCCGCACGCGTGTTCATGCCTGCCCCGAGGCTAACGCGGGGGGTGTGGACGCTTGCGGCGTCCCCGTACGCGGACCCGAACGCCACCGTCACGATCGGCCGACAGGAGGTAACAGCCAGGGAAGGTGCAGGACCCTTCCTGCCACCAGCACGTAACAACCGCACGCCCCAGGCATGGCGGGCCGCGCCGTACGGGCACGAAACGCGCATGCCGACCCCCACGCCGCCGCACCGCTACGCCGCCGACCCGCTGGTCGTCGCGCAGGACGGAGTGGCCACCGTCCACCAGCTCATGGACCTGGGCTGCGCGTCCTCCGCGATCGCCGCCCACTGCCGCCCGCCGGGCCCCTGGCGCCGGTTGCTGCCGCGGGTGATCGCCCTCCAGTCGACGGACCCCACGCCCCAACAGCGCTTGCGCGGAGCCCTCCTGTACGCGGGCCCCGACGCGCTCCTCACCGGCCCGGCGGCCCTGGCCCTGTACGGCCTGGCGTCCGTCCCGTCGCCCGCCGCGCTCGCGAAGGTGGACGTCCTGGTCGCCCACCGGGCGACGCCCCGCAGCCACGCCTACGTCCGCGTCCACCCCACGGTCCGCCCCGCGCTCCGGGTCCCGGTCCGCAACCTGGCCTGCGCGCCCCTGCCCCGCGCGGTCGCGGACGCGATCCCGCACCTCGGAAGCGAGGCCGCGATCGCGGCACTGCTGACGGCGACCGTGGAACGGGGTCTCTGCCGGCCCGACGACCTCATGACAGAGGTACGAGCAGCCGCGCAACCGGGCGGCGAACTTGGGGTGTTGGCGGTTCTGCGCCGGTTGGACGAGTCCTGAACTGCCGCGCTTGCGACCGGTGCAACCCGGATGGGTAACCGCTATTCGCAGGCCTGTCACCGTGGTGGGCTTCAGGCACACAGCTGCGACCTCAAGGAGTCGCTGGACCCGGCCCAGACGCGGTTCGAGGCCGAAGTGCGCGAGCCGGACGCCAGGTTCAGCGCACGAGCCGGTCTTCCTCGGTGATGTCGTAGTGGCGGACGGCGATGTCGTAGCAGCCGCTCTCGGTCTCGATGCGGCTGGTCGTTCCGCCTCTTCGTGTGGTTGACGGACACTGATGCCTTGCTGTCAGCGGGTACGGAAAAGCTGCACTCGACCATCCTCTTCGCGGTCACGCGTGAGAATCCGTTCTCCGGGATTCTGTTGTGCGAATCATTCGAAATGGAACCCGTGGGCATAATGAGGCAATGGGTAGTATTGTGCCTAAATCGCACACATTCTTGTAGCGTGCACCTCCTGGGTGTCGCTTACGTGCGCAACCGCCCTGGGGGTGCATGCCTGGCCAGTAAGCCCTGTGCTCTGGTCCGTTGATGCGGAGCCGCACGAATGGGCGTCGCACATCCGTCCCGTCGTGTGATGCTCCTCGAATCCGACGAGCGTTCGTCCGACTCGCAGGGAGGTTGATATTTGCGATTTGCCCATTTTGCCTGAACAGTGATGTTAGAACTCTTCATTTTGCTGGTCGAATGAAGTGCCCCCTTGTACGATCTGCAAGCGCAGACGTGGGAGGGCGCGGGAGTGACACAAGACTTCGCGGATTGGCTCAACGGGATGCTGCGGCAACGGGACATGCCGCAGAAAGAGTTGGCTCAACTTGTAGGGGTGACGCCGGCGGCGGTCAATGCTTGGGCGAAGGGACGATCCGTACCTCGGTACGAGAAGATCGCAGACATAGCGGAAGCCTTGGGTGTCGCGGTCGAAGACGCTGTGAGTCGCCGTCCTCCTGAGTCGACACCGTCCGAGTTGGAGTGGATCTTTCAGCGGGCGCCACAGGATGGCAGCAGAATCGGCGGCAACGCCGCAGCGTACGCGTTCGCTGCCAACCTCGAGGTGCTGGCGCGCGAGGCGACGCAGAACAGCCTTGACGAACAGTTGGAGCGTCGGCTGCCGGTGACGTCTCGATTTGTCCTGCACGAATTGACTGGCTGTCACCTGCGGGACTTCCTGTCCGCCCTTCGGTGGACTTCGATCGAACGACACCTCCGCGAAGCTGCGGACCGGCGGCAGAAGGCCGGACGAGTGCTGCTCGACGGTCTCAACGAATTGGAACGGACCGGTCGTCTCGTCCTGCTTCGGATCGACGACTACAACGCGACCGGACTGACCGGTCCGGACTACGACGACGGTCGTTTCGCCCGTGTCGTCCGGCGGACGTTGGACAGTGGCAAGAACGGTGCTCAGGGTGGGTCGTACGGTTTGGGAAAGGCGGCTCTGTGGGCGGCGAGCAGGTTTGGTCTCGTACTCGTCAACAGCACCCTTTCCGAGGCTCAGGACGGCCGACACGAGCGTCGGATGGCCGGCAGGCTGGAACTTCCTTGGCACACGTTGGACGGTGAAGAGTTCGCAGGTCCTGCCTGGTTCGGCATCAGGGACAAGGAGCGCACGAACTCGGCACGATCCTGGTGGGCCGACGACATCACCGCCGAGAGCCTGTACTTGGAAAGGAGCGATCCCTCCCCCGGCAGCTCCTTCTTGGTGGTCGGTGCCTACGACGGCTCCGGTGACACCGAGCAGTTGGAGGAGATGCACGAGCAGTTGGTGAACGGAGTTGCACGCAACTTCTGGGCTTGCATGGTCGGAGGCGAGAGGGGCGGCCCCTTGCTGCGCGCATCCGTCGCGGCGTGGCGGAACGGTCAGGTCGTAAGGGCAGAGCGCTACATCGACCCTCATGCTCACGAGCCGGCGAGGTCGCGAGCGGTGAAGGCGTTCCTGGACGGTCGAACGACGTCCGAGTTGACGTCGCGCGAAGATGTATTGCAGGCGTCCGTGACTCTCAAGCTGCCTGCCCACAAAGAACCCGTCATCGGTGGGGAGCAGCGGCCCACATCCCACGAAGCAGTCCTGCTCGTCACCCCGACGACAGAGGACGATCCAAAGCCGGATCACATCGCGTACATGCGATCCACACGCATGGTGGTGCGGTACAAGCGGGTCAACGATCTGCCTTTGGGGCACCGACATTTCCAGGCTGTTCTTCTCGCGGGCGTGGCTACGGGGGCCGACACCCCGGACGCCGTGGCCGCCGAACAGCTCCTGCGTACTGCCGAGCCTCCCGACCACAACGACTGGACCAGCACAGAAGACCTCACAGCCTCCTATGTACGTGGTGCCCGGCAGTGCATCCTCGACTTCAAGAAGACGGCCGAGCAGACCATCCGTGGGCTGTTGGAAGCGCAGGAGGAGGAGAGCGACGCGGACGAGGGGCCGCAAATTCTGCGAGACTTGCTGACCATCGGAACACCGGCGAAGTCGCGAACCCCGGGCTTTCCCGTGGTCCACGCTGTTGAGGGTGATGTGGCCGACAGTGGGGCATGGCGAGTCCGAGTGACCGTGAAGCTGCCGGAGCGTGACGCCCCCTGGGTCCTGGCCCCCGTCGCTCGGTTCGTCGTGAGGTCTGGCGGCAACCTACCCGTGAAGTGGGCCGGCACGCTCGTCCCGGAGCGCGACTGCGAGTTGACCAGAGACGGAAACCTGCGTTTCCGCCAAGGGGCGAGAAGAGGCGTCTTCCGAGGAATCACAGACGTTTCCACCCACCCCGTGGCAGCCGGCATGTCGTGCATCGAGGTGGATGTCCCGAGGGCCAAGGAGATTGTGGAGTGAAGAAGGCTTATCCCTACCCGATCCTGGCCGGAGACGTTGCCCTCACTGCGGACAAGGTCTGGGTCGACAACATCCCCCTTTCCCTCAAGCTCATCTCCGAGTCGGAGCGCGTGATCGCCCTCCACGCGATCAAGCGCGACTGGCAGGAGATACGGATCAAGATCTCGGTGTCCGTGGACCCCGACGAGTTGGCCGGCGGCGCATGGGTGTCGCCCCTCTGCCTCGGCACCGTACGCAATAGGAGGACCAACGTCCGCCTTACGTTTCCTCTGGAATACCAGGGGGCCGGGTGCTGGAGTGGTGAGGTGGAGCTGCGCCGAGGCGAGCACGTGGGGCGATGCGAGATCGATGCGTGGATCTCTGCCGAGGTTCACGGGGTGGAGGGTCGCCTGATCGGCCGGGCGGAAAAGAACTGGAGTGCCGACTTCGAGGCCAAGCAGCCGACCAGACAGCGAAGCATCAAGATGCTCTGGAAGAGCTTCGCGGACCACCCGCGGCTGAACGAGTTTCGCGATGACCCGTGGATTCTGGATGCGGAAGCCGGAGAGCCGATCCTATACCTGAACTCTTCTCTGGAAGGATTCAGGGCCGTGCTCGACAATGCTTCGATTCCGGAACACAAAATGGTCCGTGAGGTTATAGCCACCCAGATTGCCTCCGAGGCGTGGACAGCCATGTTCAATACGGCTTTGTACGTCAGCGCTGTCGAAGGAGGAGCGCCTCAGTGGCCAGGTGGCTGGCATGAGGATGTATTGCGCCGGATGTTGCCCGATTTCTTTCCGGAGACCTCTCCCGAAGAGGCCCTCGTTGATCTCGTCGGCCGCCGTACGGTCGGCGAGGGTGGATCCGATCTGCATGCTCGTCTGATGCATTCGGCGACTTTGCACTCGAAGAAGCAGAAGACCGTGGCGGGCACTGCACGGGCTCTGGCTCGTCTGGCGAGTACGGAGGACGAGGCGTGAGCATCCAGGTAAGTTCCGAGGTTCCGGCGAGGATAGGACGGCTGTCTGACGCCGTGGCCGGGCGGGCAATCACTCCACGCGTCCTGCAGGGGTACGAAGCGTTGTCGTTCTCGGCCTTCAAGGACAAGGTCGAGGAACCGGTCGACGGCACGGCGCGTTGGGAATCCGCGCCCGTGCTGGAACTCCTCGCCGAGGCGAGACGTCGGTTCGCAGGGTCGGCTCCCACAGTCAGTGATGCATGGCTGGCCCCTCGGCTGCATTGCACTCTTCGGCTAACGCGGGCCGAGGCATCGGACACGGGGATATGGAACTTCCTGGCCCTTTGCCTGGCACCGGACTTCGTTCGATGGCGTTGGGGGCGGGGCGAGAGTGGTCGAGAGGTGGCGCAGGCTGCCCGGTTCACCGGACGCTGGGATCTCCAGTGCTTCTCACGCTTGTGGTGGGCGGCAGAGCTTTTCCGGGACGGAAAAAATTATGGACCGGTCGAACTCGCCTGTGGGAATCAAGACATTCTCAATACGGTTCTGAGGCAGGAGATGGTCCAGCACCGACCCGCTGCGCAGGCACTTCTCCGACTGCTGCACAGGGGTGCCGTCAATACAGGACGAGAGGTCAACGCAGCCGCAGCTGTTGCGAACGCGGCGGGCGCCACCCTGGTATACGAGGCGATGGCACCCGATGAGCTGCAGGATGCCGAAGCGCTGCACGAGTGGATTCTCGCTGCCGGAGAGGGACCTGCCATGCAGTACGACACGTTGCCGCAAGGCCCGCACGACGGCAGTGTTCCGCACCGCTCCGCAGAAATACTGACGGCATGGTTCGAGAAGTTGTTCGCCGATGCGCCGGTCAGGGGCAGGCCCGCCGCCGGTGAAAGCTAGTGACAGCCCTCCGGCTTTTGCCTTTCAGGCGCTCAGTCGCTCGTGGATGGCTCGGGCCAGTGCGCGGCCCAGGCCGACGGGCACGGCGTTACCGATCTGTCGCGCAATCTGGATCTTGCTGCCGAACCACTTGAAGTCGTCAGGGAACCCCTGGATCAGGGCGGCTTCGTAGTGTGTGATGGGGCGGTTCTCCACCGGGTGCAGATACCGCCCCTTCTCCGGCTTGTAGAACTCTGTACGGATCGTGACGGACGGGCGGTCGTCGTGCATACGGCCCATGACGTCCCCGGAGCCGGTGTTGTGCCTGTCCCAGCTCTCCGTGGACAGGTACTTCTTCTCCCCGTTGACCGTGGCCCACTTACCCCGGAGGTCGTGACGATTGCCTCCGCGCCCAATGGCCTTGTACCGCTCCAATGAGAGATCCGTCGGTGTACGGCCGATGTGCAGTTCGGTCGTCAGGTAGGGGCCGGGCAGGAGGATACCCAGAGGCTTGTCCTCACGCTGGGGAAGGTTCACCTCGGGGGCATCCTTCGGGGTGCGGGAGAAGACCGCACGTCCGACAGCCACCCATGGCGCCAACTGCGGCGACTGTTCCTCGTCGAGCGTCGGCTGGGGGAGCGCAACGTTCCGAGCGTGCGTCGGACGCGGGTGCTCCAAAGGAGCTCCCGCGAGATCCTTCCGCGTGGCGATGACAATGGCCCTTCGTCGGGCCTGGGGCACACCGTAATCCGCAGCGTTGAGGACCTTCGAGCGGAGTTCGTAGTCGGCGAGAGGGCCGCCGGGGCGGGTCGCCGCCCGAAGCTCTTCGAACTGCCGGGAGGACAGGAAACGATCGACGTTCTCCAGTACGAAGATCTTGGGCTTGATCGTGGTGACTACGCGCATGTACTCGATCCAGAGCAGGTTGCGCGGGTCATCCACCTTGGGCTTGTCCGGGTTGTTTCTGTGCAGAGCGGAAAAACCCTGACAAGGGGGCCCTCCCATGACGACGTCCACGCGCCCTTCGTAGGGCCGGGCGTCCCATGTGCTGATGTCCACGTTGGCGACATGAGCGGTGCCGAAGTTTGCCGCGTAAGTGGCCGCTGCTGCTTCGTCGAACTCGACGGCTGCGACTGACCGGAAGGGGGAAGACCCCGGACCAGACGGTTCGTAGGCTCGAAATCCGGCCGAGAAGCCGCCCGCACCAGAGAACAGGTCCACCACCGTGATCTCGGGCTGGGCCGGGATCGTGCCCGTAGCAGTATCAGTCAAGGTGGTCGCCATGGGGAGTGAGTCTACTAAGGTGATCGCCTGGGTGGCGTGCGACCTCCGGCACCAGGCTGACCACGGCCAACGAAACCGACCGGTGCTTCAGATGGTACGTGCGGAACGATGAAGAGCGGACATGATCTGCCGCCCGACTGCCGCAGCGAGCGGCGGGGGCGTGGTCTGACTGATCTGCCGGTATGCGGATGTCTTCTTACCGAGGATCTCCCATTCGGTGGGGAACCCCTGAAGAAGGGCGACCTGGTCGACGGTGATCCTGGGCAGGCCGAAGCGAGGCTCAACCTCGAAGTTCATGCGGAAGTCGGGTCCCGGCACCGAGTCGCCGATGCTGCCGCCGTAGATCCCCCAGCGTGCCCAGATTGCCTTGGCGCGACTGGCCCCGAGGTCTGCGCCTCCTCGGCCGGTGGCCCCACCCATGATCAGTGGGGCCGGTTCGGAAGCTCGGGCGGCCCAGGCGGCGGCCTCCGGCCACCCGGCAGAGGCCATCGACTCGTAGAGCGCCTCTCCTAGGCTCGGGCACCTGCCGGGATGTGGTGCCGGCCACTGGAAGTGGGACAGATCCTCGGGGTGCATGGCAACCATGAAACCGTGAGGGCGATGCTGCGGCACACCGAAATCCGTGGCCGTAAGGACGGTCGACATCAATTCGTAGCCGAGGTCCTCAACAGCTTCTCGAACGGCTTGGCGCTCTGCCTCGAACTTCGCCGCGTGGAGGAAAGTGGGAATATTCTCCAGGAGTAACACCCTCGGTCGGATGTACGAGGCCATGTCCAGAGTGGCACGGAGGGTGTCCCGCTTGTCGTCCGTCGCGAGCTGCTTTCCCGCGATGCTGTAGGGGGAGCGAGGAAGGCCGCAGCTGAGCACGTCGGCGTAGTCCAACGGCTCGTGGTGCACGGGCTCGATGTGATGCAGGTCGTCATGAACCGTGTACCAGTGCGGTCGGTTGCGTGAGAGGGTGGCGCAGCTGTCGGGATCGATGTCCAACGCAGCGACGACATCGAAACCCGCTTGCTCGAGCCCAAGGGCCTGTCCCCCAACCCCCGCGCACAGCTCCACCACCGTGAAACGCCGATCCTGCATGTGCCCGCCTTCCCCGCCCCGACACTTGGCAACTCCATGGTAGGAGAAGTCCGCCCAGCCTGGACCGAACCAGGGCAGGCTGCCGGCTCACCGCCGCTTGTCGGCCGAGTTGATCGTGCTGAAGCGAATCACCTTCCCGTCACTGCTTCGTGCAGAAGCCGGGGCCACGAACGTGAACGCTATGACGACCTTCCCAGGGTTGATGCGTCCGGACGATTCGACTTCGCTCCTGTGTTCCGGCTCCACCACGGGATAGAGGGTGACCACTCCGCGCCGCTCCGACACGTACTGCTCAGTCGCGGCATTGCCTCCGTGTGGAAGGGCACCGGCGATTCGGAGGGCAGCCGCACGGTGCTTGGGCTCGCTGATGGCCCCGAAAACCTCTCCGCGGCGGCGCTGACGGCCGAACCAGGAGAGGGGCCTCGACGACGTGCCAATGAACAACTGCTTGTTGCGGGCCATCTGTTGCGGCGCAAGTACGATCCAGTCCTCCACCTTTGGCGGAGAGGATCGGCTGATCTCCTCCAGATAGGTGAGGTGCGGATCGAACCGGCCTTCGACGTCCCACTTCAGCGAGCGCAACAGGGGGAGGAGCTCGCTGTTCGAGAGCTCACCGGTGAGGGCGTCGAATCGGTGGTGGGTCTCTGCATCGTCGAAGTGATAGGCAAACGTGCTCGGAGTTGTCGACAGGGCTTCGAGCACCGGCAGCCACAGCTCAGTGTTGTGCCGGAGGTCGGTCGTAGACGACGGGTACGCGGCCGGTTCCTCCCACTTGCCGGGTGAATGGATCTCGACCACACGCGTGTTGTACATCTTGTTGGCGCTCGCCGGCTTGAGCCAGGCGAGGTGCTGAGAGACCAATGGAGGTACTTGCTCCGGTGTGACTTGTGGCTCGCCGTCGACCAGGACGGAGTACTGCCGCAGCTCCTCACGGAAGCTCTCCTCGTCACGGCAGATTGCCTCGAACGCCACGTAGAGGTCGATGTCTTTTCGGCCCATGGCCTCTTCTCGCCCCAAGTAGAGCCGGACCAAGTCCTGGTACCCCTTGCGGAAGCCGAACCAGCGGCCCATCTGCATCAGGGTGGAGGCATTGTTCGTGCGGCGGCGGTAGTAGGTGACGGTGAGACCTTCCACGGTGAAACCGCGGGCCAGCTTCTGGCCACCGATGAGGATCTTCCAGAGGGAACGCTTGTCGAAGTCGGCTTCACCGTTTTCGATGTCGTTGTCACCGTTGACGACGATGATCGGCTGGTCGTCACCGCCGATACGGATGGCAGCGGCGCCGATGTAGGGGGACAGGTCGTCGTACGAGGGGGGGACCGGAAATCCGTCGGACCTGACGTGCGACACCGGGGCCACGTCCGTGTCGAAAAGTTTGCGCAAGCGCTCATGACCGGACGGCCCTGTGTACCCGGCGGACCACCACATCTTCTGCACCCGACCGCGAAGTTCACGATGGTCGGCCGTGCGAACGGACTCGTGGATGAGCATGGTGTGGTGGTGGAAGTACCGGTCTCCCAAGCCATTCGCCTCGCGGTACAGCTTCATGGCCGCCGTGAGGACGAACATGTCCATCGCCTGCTGGAGGGCTGTGTCGTCATCCTCTGACGACAGGTAGATGTCGCGGACGTGTGCCTTCTCATTGGAATTGGCGAACGTGCGCTCCGCCAGAGGAATCGGCGAGTCCAGGTCATGGAAGTCTTGTACACCCATGTATCCCTCCGGGCGCGGAAGGGAGACGATGAAGTCCTTCGGAAAGATGTCCTCGCTGTCGCTCGGGTCGATGAATACGTTGGCGAAGGGTGTCGCCGTGTAGCCCACGTATTGTGCCCGAGGGAGAAGCCTCAGTAGTTCCGAGATCTTTTCATTGATGGCGGTGCGCTCGGCGTTCGGCTTGTTCGGGTTGGACGTGTTGACCGAGGCCTCATCGGACTCGTCGTCGATGATCAACACGGGGATCTCGCTGAGCGGTGTCTTGATCTTGTTGAGGTCTTTGACTAGTTTGGTCAGTACGGTCTTGTTCTTCTTGACCACCATCAGGCGGGCCGAGGAGCGGTGCAGATTGCGTGGATCGAACAGCGGAAGCGCCGGCTCCTGCTTTTCGAACTCCAGCGCAACGATGCCTTGGAGAAGACTCTTGTAGTCGTTGTCCCTGGTCGTCATGCGGACGATGTCGAAGCCGCCGAGGGCGGACGGCAGTCCGCCGTGCGAAATGAACTCGCCTCGACTCCAAGCAGGGTCGTCAGCGTAGTCGGATTCGTATTCGGAGGCACCTCGCAGAATGTTCTCGCGGCCCACTAGTTCCATGTCGAGGCGGCGCTGCGTCTGCGCACGCAGCAGATTGAGAGTTCCGCCGAGAATGATGACGAGTCGGTAGCCTGCGTCCGTGGCCTTTGCGATGACGCCGGTGAAGTTGGCGGTCTTGCCCGACTGCACGTAGCCGACGACCAGGCCCTTGGACTGGTAGGCGCTGCGGGACGTCGGGTCGGCAAGACGTTCCACCACGCGGTCCGAAGCCGCGTCGAGGCCCGCAATGGCAGATTCGGACCAGCCCTTCCTCGCAAGTAGGCGGCGATATGCAGGCCAGTACCAGGAGCGTCCCTGCTGTGACTGAGGCGTGTACCAAGGGACGAATTTGTCGCTGATCACGACCGGCCCGGAAGCCTTGGGCACAGGAATGAGAGAATTGAGGAGCCTCTGGGTGTGCTCCGACACTCCCAGGAGAACAAGGGCAGCATGGCGGCGCTCGTCCGTGCGTGGGTCCGTCCCAGTCCACGTGGGGTTCTCCGCGTAGTCCCACTGTGTGAGCTGCTTGCGCCACAGCTCCACCAATTGGTCTGTGGAATGGGCGGTGCTCAGTACGGTCTGGAAGTCCGCCTCACTCGCCAGAAGCTGGGCCTCGGGAGCCTCCTCCTCTGCTTGGTATGCCAGGGCGCGCACCAGGTTCTTGGGCCGGATGTCCATGCCTGACAGAGCCGAGGTGTGCAGCGTGAGCCGGAGCATGTCTGTGGAGTTCATCGATGGTTCCTCAGGCTTGCGGGAAGCGGAGGCCGGTCAGAACGGCCGGAGGGCAAGCGGACGCTTCGATGTCACTCACGTCCAGTGTGTATGTGATGTCGGCGATGTGATTCCGGAACCGCACGGGGATGAATCCGAAGTCGAGGCGGGGAAGGCGGTCATCGACGAGGAGAGCGAGAGGCTTCGTCCGCAGGCGCCACCTTTCATCGTCGCGCAATTCGGCGTCCCAGCCCGTCACAGAGAGTTGTTCGTCCAGCCGGTCGAGGCTCGCCGGAGCATGCTCGCCGACATGCCTTCGTACGGACTCCACGCAAGAGGTGAGCGTGCGGCCGTTCGTTCCGCCACGGGTCACCTGCAAGGAGACCAGCCACAGTGGGCGGTCTTCGGTGGGTGTCAACTGACCCAGACCGTGGACGCTGTGTCGGCGCCGTTCCGCAGAGGTGGTTTTCACCTCGACGTCGAAGCCGGCGAGCCCGAAGTCGTGTTCCTCCCCATTGGGGCCCTTCCAGGACTCCACAGCCGTGGCCCAGTCATGAGTGCGGGCGATCGAAGCCAGAGCGGCGAGTTCCCCCATGAGGCCGATGCGCTTCTCCGTACTGAGTCCGCGCGGCCTGTCGAGCAGTGCGCTCCAGGCCCGTACTGTCTCTCCGAATGCCTGATCAAGTGTGCGTTTCTGGCCGACGATGCGATCGGCGATCGCGTTCAGCAGGTCGTGAAAGTCGCGGAGAAGCGTGGCCTGGGTCGTTCTGATGCGCGCCATGCGCACACCCCGCTCCCAGATCTGGTCGATGCGGATGGACGACAGTGGTGAACGCGGGGGTTGGTGGAGCCGCTCCAGTTCGACATGCAGGGCTATCTCACGGCCGTCGTCGCCGACGACGTATGAAACCTCGGGGTGGGAGGAGGGTGCCGAGAGCCGGTACGACGTGGACTGGCCTGCGCCCAGGTAGTGCTCGACAGACTGCCAGGGCACGTGGGGGCGGTCAGTCATCGTCGGCCACCCTGTCCAGCTCGGCGCGGGCCGCGGAGACCAAGATGGATTGCCACAGTTGCAGATTGTCCTTCTCACGACTGCCGCTGTACTCCTTCTCGAAAACCTGATGGAGAAGCATGTACATAAGCGACTTGATGAGAGGGGCGTCGTTGAGGCCGCCACGACGGCCGCCCAGAATGGCGGCCCGGTAGTGTTGGTTGAGGACGATGGTGCGGTCTTCGCGATCGACCGCGAAGAAGAGCTCGTTGTCGATCTTCTGCCAACGGATCGAGATCGGTTCCTCGGACGGGATGGTCGGCAGTTCGTCCTCGATCGTCTCTCGTACCGCCGGGTCCAGGCCTTTTCCGGGTGGTAGCACGGGCTTTCGCGTGGTGCCGGACCGCTTACGGGCATCCCGATAAGCAGTCTCGGCGGCGACCAAGTAGTCGAGGAAGGTGTGGCCTCCGGGAGCGCCGGCCTTCTCCAGGGCAGCGCTGAACTCCGGAGTCGCCTCCACGCCCGATTTCTTCACTGTGAGTCGGAAGGCGTCGCCCTGGTCGTCAGGGAGGTCCACCGCCACCCGAGCCAGGGACAGATGTTGCTCGGGCTGACGGAAGTTGTTCCACCCGCCGGCCTGTACCAAGCGGTCGTGGCGGTAGAAGTAGAAACCCTGTCGTTCCATGACCGAGCCCACGGCCCTGTATTCGTCGAGATTCGACTTGGGAGTCCAGATGTGGGCTTCCAGCGTGATGTCCCCGACCGAGGGGAGAGAGGCTGTGAAGGTTCGCGGGTACTCGGAGTGACCGGTGACGGGGTAGCCAAAGGGGTCGAGTGGCTCGACGCCGAAGTTCATGTAAACCGTGCCGGTGCGTACGTCTTCCACCGCGATGGTGATGTTGAAGTCGTCACGGGCCAGAAAACGGTGCAGATGGAGGCCCAAGTGCAGCCCCAGCTTGTTGATGGTGCGGTGGAGGTAACGGTCCGTCTGGCCGCCACCCCCGTGCTTCGGAAAGCTCTTGACCCCGTCCCAGCGGACGACTGTGCCCTGCCACTCGATCGGTCGCTTGTTGTCATAGCGGTCGATGAGATTTTGGGCGTAGTCGGGGGCCACGATGTCGCACTGGAACCCCGACACGGCGTGCTCCATGAGCCATCGGCGGCCGACGGCGCGAGTGCGCTTGGTCGTACTGACCACCGTGACGCCCGAAGCGTGACTGAGTGAGGCCGATTTCAGACCGGTTCCGAACATGCCCAGCGCACCGGCGGCGTAGTCACGTCGTCCTCCGACGGTCATGGCAATGTCCAAGGTCTCCTCGTCCATGCCCTTGCCGTCGTCGACCACGAGGAGGCTGACGAGTTGATCGCCATCACGTAGGAAGTGGATGACCACGTCTTTCGCTCCGGCGTCGATGGAGTTGTCGACGAGGTCGGCGATCGCGACCTCGAAGCTGTACCCCTGGCTGCTCAGCGCTTCCATGTACCGCGCATCGGGTGGAAGGCGCTTGCTCCCGGCGGTAGGGACGTCGAACTGCCAATCCTGGGTCATGTCCTCGCCTTGCGTGCCAAATGGTTGATGCGATCGGAAAATGTGGTGAGAGCCGACGACCACGGATGTGGAGTCTTCAGTCCCAGTGAGATCGACACCTGGTCAGGTTCGGGCCTTCGGGGGTCGCGTGGATGCTCCGATTGTCCTACGGGCCTGAGCCACTGCCTGCGCGACGGCTTCGGGACTCTCGTGCTCCCAGAACCGCATGACTGTCCACCCCAGTGCTTGGAGATGCTCCGTGGTCTCGCGGTCGCGAGCGATGTTCTTGGCGAGCTTTGCGCGCCACCAGTCGGCATTCGACTTCGGATGGGTCGCATGTTGGGGGCAGCCGTGCCAGAAGCAGCCGTCGAGGAACACGGCGATCTTGGCCGATCCGAAGGCAATGTCGATCGTGCGTCGTCGCATGCCGGGGACCGGCACGTTCAGGCGATAGCGCAACCCCGCCGCATGGAGGAGCTTGCGTACGGCCACCTCCGGCGCAGTGTCGCGGGAGAGCTGGCGGCTCATTCGGGCTGACACGGCGGACGAGGAAGGGACGGCATGGGGCACCTTGACATTGTGCCGGCGCATGCGGGTCGTGTGGTGAGAGGTTCCTGCACACTGTGGCTGCCGAGTGGGAGCTGATCATTGGGTGCTGGTCAGCCGTTGTCGCAGCCCACGCCGTCGTTGTCCCGGTCGAGGTGGCGGCCGTAGCCCGGCTCGCCCCGGTGGACCGGGGCGGCGCCGGCGGCGCGGGCCTCGGAGCAGTTGCCGTAGTAGACGGAGCCTCCACCGCTGTCGTTGCTGCTGCCGCCGCTGCCCGAATCATCGTTGCTGGAGGAGTCGTTGGCGGCGGCCTCACGGGGGACCGTCGCCGTCGCCGTGACGGTCTTGGTCGCGGTGACCGTCGGTGCGGCCGAGGCCGGTGCGGCGGCGGGAGTCGCGGTGACCGTGACCGTGGCGGTCGCCGTCACGGTGGCCGTCGGGGCGGGCTTGGCGCCGGTCTTCGCGGTGTCGTCGGAGCCGAGGGCTCCGCAGCCGGTGCCTATGAGCAGGAGGAACAGGCCGCCCGCCCACACGCGCTTCATGCGGAGCAGTGGGCGAGCGGCGGACGGCTGGTGGTACGGGTTGCTCATGGGCACACGTCTCCTCACACACAGGGGCCGGGGCTGTGTGGGGGGACAGGCGGCCAGTCAGCGACAGTGGTTCATGGTGAAACTACTGTAAGGAGACGGTGAAGGGGAGGAGAACGGTCCATTTGCTCCTCGGGCTTTTACGGCTGCGCTCCGCCGTGGCACTCCCCGTACGCCGCACCCGACCCGCACCAGCACGGGGACGTGCGCGCCGGGGGCCACGGGGTGGCGCGGCCGCGGGCGGCGAGGGTGGTGGCGTATTGGGGGAGCAGGTCCGGGTTGGCGGGGGAGGCGGCCTCGGAGGCGGCGAAGGCCTCGTACGAGGGGACCGTGCCCTGGACGATGCCGAGGTTCGGGGTGCCGGCGGCCGCGAGTTCGCGGAGGGAGGCCTCCAGGTCGGTGAGGTGTGCCTCGTGGGTCGGGTACTCCGCCTCCAGCTCCGGGTAGGCCGCGAGGAGCTCGGCCAGTTCGTCGGGCGGCCAGAGCAGGACCGCCACCGGGAAGGGGCGGGAGAGCGCCGTACGGTACGAGCCCAGCTCGCTGCGCAGGCGCGCGATCTCGGCCTGGAGCTCGGCCGGGTCGTCCGAGCCGAGGGACCAGAGGCGCTTGGGGTCGTGGAGCTCGTCCAGCGGGACCGCGCCCCGGTGGAGGCGGTCGGCCAGGACGTCCCAGTCGTCGTGCGGCAGCGCGAGCAGGCGGCGGACGCGGTGGCGGCCCATGAGGAGGGACTGCGCCGGGTACGGCACCTCGTCGTCGGGGGAGCGGAGGAGGGTGGTGACCGCCGTGGTGAAGGTGACCTCGGAGGATTCGAGTTCGTCGTGGGATTCGAGCGTCTCGGCGATGATCTCCCACGCGGCGGCGTCGGTCGGGGTCGCGGCACGAAGGCCGTCGATGATCGCCCGGGCCTCGGCCTCGTGGCCGTACTCCCACAGGTTCGCCGCCTTGAGCGCCTTGACCAGGTGCGGGTTCTCCGGCGGCGGGGTGGCGGCGAGGAGATCGTCGTAGAGCGTCGACGCGCGTGCGCGGTCGCCGGCGAGCTCCAGGTGGGCGGCGGCCCGCAAGAGCAGCGGTTCGCGGTCTTCGGGGTACTGCGCCGCGGTGCGCAGCAGGCGCTCGGCTTCGGTGATGTGGTCGGCAGACGTGTCATCGGGGCGCATGGGGGACACCGTACTGCTGTACGGGGTCGGCGGGGGCGTGTCCCCCGCGGCGGGAACCATCCGTGACGCGCACGCGTTCGAGGAGGTGAAGGGAGGGGGAATCGCATGCGCCGTCTTGTTGCGTGGGTGTCCGTGCTGTGCGGGCTGACCGGTGTCCTGTACCTCCTCCTCGCCGGCGGTGGGGCGTTCTCCGTCGCCGCCGCGCTCGTCGCCGTCGGCTCCGCGCTCGTCACGTACGCCGTCGTCGCCGCGCGCAGCGTGGCCGCCGTGCCGCCGACCCACATACGCACCGCCCTCCGCGACCGCGAGCAGCGCACCGCCTTCCTGGCACAGCGCGACCCCGACGCGCCGGGGCGCCGGCGGCCCAGGGCGCCCGGCTCGCGTCTCGTCGCGACGGCCGCGTAGAGGTTCCGGCTCCTTTTTCTGTTCGTTCTCCGCGCGGTTCCGTCGTCAATCCGGCATGCCGAAAACACCTCATTCCGGTACGACGAGACCCTCGGAGGGTTCCTTCCCCATGTCCGTTTTCGCCTCGCTGGTCGAGCGCCTCGCCGCGCTGCTCCAGCCGCTGTTCCACGGTTCCGCCACCGCCGCCGCGATCGTCCTGTTCACCGTGGCCGTACGGCTCGCCCTCCACCCGCTGTCGCGGGCCGCCGCGCGCGGCCAGCGGGCGCGGATGCGGCTCGCGCCGCGCGTCGCCGAGCTGCGGAAGAAGTACGGGCGGGATCCGGAGCGGCTGCAGCGGGCCGTGATGGAGCTGTACGCGGGGGAGAAGGTGTCGCCGTTCGCCGGCTTCCTGCCGAGCCTGCTGCAGCTGCCCGCCTTCTTCCTGATGTACCACCTGTTCTCGGGCGGCGGCGGGATGGAGGGGCACGCGCTCCTGGCCGCGCCCCTCGGCGGGCACTGGGCGGACGCCGTGGCCGACGGCGGGCTCTTCGGGGCGGCCGGGCTGGTGTACCTGGCGCTGTTCGTGATCGTGGCCGGGCTCGCCACGTACACGTACCGGCGGACGCGGCGCGAGATGAGCGGGTCGGAGCTGCCCGGCGCCAGGCTCATGCCGCTGCTGGGGTACGGCACCCTCGTCAGCGTCGCCGTCCTGCCGCTGGCCGCCGGGCTGTACGTCGTCGCGAGCACGGCGTGGGGCGCGGCGGAGCGGGCGTATCTGTATCGCGGGACCGCCGAGGTTACCCGGGTGTAAAGGTCCACTGTGTGAACGGGGTCTTGCCGGGTGACCTGCGGTATTGGAGGATCGACCAATCCTCCGATGGCCGCACCCCATCGGCCGGGGCCTACCTCGACCACAGGGAGAAGACCATGAAGCTGCTGCGCGTCGGTACGGCGGGCGCCGAACGTCCTGCGGTGCTCGACCAGGAGGGGACCCTCCGCGACTTGTCCGCGCTCGTGCCGGACATCGACGGGAACCTGCTCTCCGACGCCTCCGCCCTCGACCGGATCCGCGCCGCCGTCGGTGCCGGCGTCCTGCCCGCGCTCGACGCGACCGGGCTGCGGATCGGGCCGCCGGTGGCGCGGATCGGCAAGGTCGTGTGCATCGGGCTGAACTACCACGACCACGCCGCCGAGACCGGCCAGGCGACGCCCGCCGAGCCGGTCGTCTTCCTCAAGGCGGCCGACACGGTCGTCGGGCCGGACGACACCGTGCTCGTGCCGCGCGGCAGCCGCAAGACCGACTGGGAGGTCGAGCTCGCCGTCGTGATCGGGCGTACGGCGCGCTACGTGGAGTCCGCGGAGGCGGCGCTCGCGCACGTGGCCGGGTACACGGTCGCGCACGACGTCTCCGAGCGCGAGTTCCAGATCGAGCGCGGCGGCACCTGGGACAAGGGCAAGAACTGCGAGACCTTCAACCCGCTGGGGCCGTGGCTCGTGACGGCGGACGAGGTGCCGGACCCGCAGGCGTTGTCGCTGAAACTGTGGGTCAACGGCGAGCTCAAGCAGAACGGCACCACCGCCAACCAGATCTTCCCGGTCGGTGAAGTGGTGCGCTATGTCAGCCAGTTCATGACCCTCTACCCCGGCGACGTCATCAACACCGGTACGCCGGCGGGCGTGGCCATGGGCCAGCCGGAGCCGAAGCCGTACCTGCGCGCCGGCGACGTGGTGGAGCTGGAGGTCGAGGGCCTCGGTCGGCAGCGGCAGGAGCTCAAGGACGCGTGACGCACGGACGGGCCGCCCCCCGAAAGGGAGGCGGCCCGCCGTCGTCCTCCGGGCTCAGGAGAACAGCTGCACCTTCTCGGCGCGGTCCTTGAACTTGACGCACTCCGTGGACGGGTTGGGGTCGCCCTGCTTCTCACGGCACTTCCAGCGGGCTCCGTCCACATGGACGACCACGGCCTTGCGGCCGTCCTGCTGGTCGGCCCCGAGCCACGCCTCGGCCACGCGGTGCGCGGTGCCGCAGGCGGTGCTGCCCTTCGTGGTGACCGCGATGACCTGAAGGCCGTTGGAGGCCTGCCCGCAGTCCACCGACCTGGCCGGCGGTTTGGGACCGGTGGTCACCGCCGTAGCGGGGGCGGCGGTCAGCGCCAGCAAGGTGGCGCCTCCCGCGAGGGCGACGGCTGCTGCTCTGGTGGAGCGCATGACTGCCTCCTTCCGGCGCGCTTCGGCGAGGTGATTCGGTGATTCGAGGTTGGCTCGTTCGAGGTTCGCTGATGCGAGATTCGGTGATCGCACGCCTTCTCGACCGTAGGGCCGGTCGAGTGATGCCGCGCGGTTGGACTACTCCGAACGGGTGAACCTGTGTTTTCGCCTCCAGGCGGCATGCGGATGCCCGAGCGTCGCCCGCGTAGCCGTCACAACCCCGCGATGAACCGCTCCAGCGCCTCCACCACCAGTGCGTGGTCCTCCAGCTGCGGCAGGCCCGAGACCGTCACCGTGCCGATGGGGCCCGCGACGCCGGTGACCGTGAGGGGGAAGGAGCCGCCGTGGGCCGCGTAGTGGTCGGGGTCGAGGCGGGAGTCGGTGTCGAAGGACTTGCCCTTCGCGCGGAAGCGGGTGCCCACGAGGAGGGAGCTCTCGGCGTAGCGCTCGACGACGCGGCGCTTGCGGTCGATCCAGGCGTCGTTGTCCGCGCTGGAGCCGGGCAGGGCGCAGTGGAACAGCTGCTGGGGGCCGCGGTGGATGGCGATCGCGACCGGGGCCCGGCGTTCGCGGGCCAGCTCGACCAGCAGGGTGCCGAGGCGCCAGGCGTCGTCGTGCGTGAAGTGAGGGAGCGCCAGGCGGGCCTGCTGGGCTTCGAGTTCCTCGATGGTGGGGGCGGTCGCGGTCACAGCGTCACCGCCACGCCGTCGCGGGCCGAGCGGCGCGCCGCCTCCAGGACGTCCAGCGCGGCCGCAGCCTCGTGGGCCGTCACCGGCGGGGCCGTGCCGTCGCGCAGGGCGGCGGCGACCGCCGCGTAGTACGCCGGGTAGTCGCCCGGGAGCGACGGGACCGGCGTGCCGCCGCCCGTCAGCGGGGACTCGCCCGCACCCAGGCGGCCCCACAGCGACTCCGGTTCCCTGCCCCAGTCCGCCCCCGGCAGCAGGCCCTCGCGCAGGGCCGCCTCCTGCGGGTCCAGGCCGTACTTGACGTACCCGGCCCGCGAGCCGAGCACCCGGAAGCGCGGGCCGAGCTGGGCGGCGGTGGCGCTGACGTACAGGTGGGAGCGGACGCCGTTCGCGTGCGTCAGCGCGATGAAGGTGTCGTCGTCCGCCTCCGCGCCCGCGCGGCGGACGTCCGACTCGGCGTACACCCGCGTGGCGGGGCCGAACAGCACCAGTGCCTGGTCCACGACATGGCTGCCCAGGTCGTAGAGCAGCCCGCCGAACTCCTCCGGCGCCCCCGACTCGCGCCAGCCACCCTTGAGCTGCGGCCGCCACCGCTCGAAGCGCGACTCGAAGCGCTGGACGTCGCCGAGCTCGCCGCGCTCGACGAGCGAGCGGAGCGTGAGGAAGTCGTTGTCCCAGCGGCGGTTCTGGAACACGGAGAGGAGCAGGCCGCGCTCGTCGGCGAGGGCCGCGAGGCCGCGCGCCTCCGCCGCCGTGCCCGCGACCGGCTTGTCGACGACCACCGGCAGACCGGCCTGGAGGGCGGCGGTCGCGACCGGGACGTGCGTCTTGTTGGGGGAGGCGATCACGATCAGGTCCAGCTCGTCCGCCCGGGCCCACAGCTCCTCCGTGGCCTCGGCGACCCGGACGTCCGGGAACGCGGCGCGCGCCTGCTCCTGGCGCTGCGGGTTCGAGGTGACGACCGTGTCCAGGACCAGGCCCTCGGTCGTGGCGATCAGCGGGGCGTGGAAGACGGAGCCGGCGAGGCCGTAGCCGACGAGTCCGACGCGGAGGGTTCCATGCGTACCGTGCGTGCCTGTCATGCCGACCACTTAAGCAACGCTGTTGCCAAAGTGCAAGCGCCCCGGACAATGGGACCGTGAACATCAACGCTCTGCGCAGCCACAACACCGCCCTGCTGCTCAATCTCCTGCGGCAGGCCGGCGCGGACGGCGTCAGCCGGCTGGAGCTCGCCGAGCGCACCGGACTCACCCCGCAGGCCATCAGCAAGATCACCGCACGGCTCCGGGACGAGGGGCTCGCCGTCGACGCCGGGCGCCGCGCCTCCACGGGCGGCAAGCCCCGCACCGTACTGCGCCTCGTGCCCGGCGCCGCCCACGCCGTCGGGCTCCACCTCGACCGCGACGAGTTGACGGCCGTACGCGTCGACCTGGCCGGGGCGGTCGTCGCGGCGCGCGGCGTACCGCTGGACCTCGGCGCCGGCACCGAGGCCGTCCTCGGGGTGGTCGCGCGGGAAGCGGCGGGCCTCCTCGGCGGGACCGTCCTCGGCGTCGGGGTCGCCATGCCGGGCCCGCTCGACCACGCCACCGGCGTGCCGCACCGCGTGACCGGCTTCCCCGAATGGGACGGCTTCCCGCTGCGCGACACGCTCGCCGAGCGCCTCGGCCTGCCCGTCGTCCTCGACAAGGACACGAACGCCGCCGCCTTCCGTATCGCCGCGCGCGGGCGGGGCGGGGAGTCGTTCGCGTACCTCCACCTCGGTACGGGGCTGGGGGCCGGGCTCGTCCTCGGCGGCACGCTGTACCGGGGGGCCCGGACCGGTGCGGGGGAGTTCGGGCACCAGACCGTGCAGCTCGACGGCGCGCCGTGCGGGTGCGGGGCGCGCGGCTGCCTGGAGGCGCTGTGCCTCGCGGCCGTGGCGCGCGGTGACCTGGCGGAGGCCGCGCGGGTGCTGGGCGTCGGCGCCGCCAATCTCGTCGGGCTGCTGGACATCGACCGCGTGCTGCTGGGTGGACGCGTCGTCACGGGCGCGCCGGAGCCCTTCGTACGAGGTGTCGGCGCGGTCCTGGCGGAGCGCGCCCGCCGCGAGGGCGGCGTACCGCCGGTGCCGGTGACCGTCGCGGACGCCGACCCGGACGACGGCGGTGGCCCCGCCGACGACGGCACCACCGCCGACCATCCGGTCGCCCACGGCGCGGCGCTGCTCGCGCTCGCGCCGGTGTTCGGCCTCTGAGGCCGCCCCGCCCGGCCGCGGCCCCGTACACCCCGCCCCGCTGCGCCGTACGGGCGCATACGTGCCCCCGTACGGCGGGCTGTCCCGCCCTGCCCGATGGGGCGACGCCGGTGCGTGGCAGGTTCTCGGGGCACGACTTTCCGCGCCCCGCCGAAGGTGCCCCATGCGACTGCGCCACGCCCTCGCCACCGGAGCCACGGTTGCCCTGCTCGCCGTCCCCTCCGCCGCGGGCACCGCGCTGGCCGCGCCCACCCCCCCACCCGTCGCCGGCGGCGGCGCCGACACCTCCGGCGGTGCCGACACCATCGCCGTACCGGAGCGCCAGCCGACGTGCGGAAACCCCACCGACACCGCCTTCCCGATCGGTACGCGGATCAAGGACGGGCCCACGGCCTACGAGGCCGGCGGCGGCTTCCGGACCTGGCACGTCGAGCTGACCAACACCACCGCCCGGACCTGCGGCAACATCCACCCCGTCATCGTCTTCACGGACCGTGCGCAGGCGCTGCTGCCCTCGCAGGTCCAGCTGGAGTTCTACGAGGACGAGAAGGGCCCCGCGCAGGGTGGCCGGCCGCACCCCGTCACCATCGAGCGCACCGACCACAACGAGCTCGTCGGCGTCCTCGACAACGGCTTCCCCGGCTACACCGTCCCGCCCGGCCGGACCCTCACCGTCCCCGTACGGCTCGCCTTCACCTCCGACGCCCGCCCCGACGAGGTCACCGCCAACGCCGCGATCGTGCAGCGTCGGGGCGACGACGGCGACTGGGTCGGGGAGTCCGGCGACTACCGCTTCACCGTGCACGGCGAGGAGGAACGCCCGACCGGCGAGACCACAGCCGGGGAGCGGCCCACGGGGCCGTCGCCGCCCGGGGAGGCCGCGACCGGGGAGCCGGGTGTCGTCGAGGAACTGCCGAGGACCGGCCACGACACCCTCCTCCTGGCCGGGGCCACCGCCCTCGCGCTGCTTCTCGGCGCCGGAGCGCGGTGGTGGGTCGGACGCCGGGGGCGCGGGCGGCACTGACGTTCAGCTGACGTTCACGGGCGCCACCGACGTTCACGTACGTCTGCGACCATCCCGCCGTGGACTACCCGAACGGCCAGGCCTCCCCTGGCACACCTGGCACACCTGGCACACCCGGCGCACCCGGCGCACCCGTCCGCTCCGGCATCCCGGAGCACGGCCGCGTCCCCAAGTACTACGCGGTCAAGGCCCGCCTCTCCGCCCTCGTCGACGAGCTCGGCGAGGGCGGGGCCCTGCCCACCGAGCGCGATCTGGCCGTGCGGTACGAGGTCTCGCGCGAGACCGTACGCCAGGCCCTGCGCGACCTGCTGCTGGAGGGCCGGCTGCGCCGCCGGGGGCGCGGCACCGTCGTCGCCGGGCCCAAGCTGGAGCAGCCGCTGGCGCTCGCCAGCTACACCGAGGGCGTACGGCGCCAGGGACGCAGACCCGGCCGTCACCTCGTCTCCCTCGACCGCTTCCCGTCCCCGCGGGAGCTCGCCGCCGATCTCGGCATCGCGCCCGGCGACCCCGTCTGGCACCTGGAGCGGGTGCTGCTCGCGGACGACGAACGGGTCGGGCTGGAGAGCACGTACGTCTCCGAGGCCCGCGTCCCGCGCCTGGACACCGACTTCGACCCGGACTCCTCCTTCTACGCCTACCTGCGCGAACGGCTCTCCATCACCTTCGGCGACGCCGACGAGCGCATCGAGACGGTCCTGGCCACCCCGCGCGAGGCGCTGCTCATCGGGACGCCGCCCGCGCTGCCCATGCTCCTGCTGCACCGCGTCTCGCGGGACGCCGACGGCAGACCGCTGGAACGCGTCCGCACCCTCTACCGCGGCGACCGCTTCAGCTTCACGACCCATCTCGGGCCCCACCAAGGCGGATAACGGAACGATAACGGGTCTAGGCCAAGCTTGCGGGGGCGTTCACCTTTCCGTCGCCGGCCCGACCCACCCGCGCCACCCGCCGCCGCGACCGTTTCCGCCGTGAGAGTCATCGTCGTAGGAGCCGGCGTGGTGGGCACCATGCACGCCTGGCACGCAGTGGAGCGCGGCCACGAGGTCGTACAGATCGAGCGCGAGACCGAGGCCCGGGGGGCCTCCGTCCGCAACTTCGGCCAGATCTGGGTCAGTGGCCGCGCGGGCGGTGAGGAGCTGGACACCGCCCTGCGCGCCCGCGCGTTGTGGGAGTCCATCGGCGCCCGCGTGCCCGCGCTCGGCTTCCGGGCCATCGGCTCGCTGACCCCCGTCCGCACGGAGCTGGAGCTCGCCGTCGCCGAGGCCGCGGTCGCCCGGCCCGACGCCGCCGCCCGCGGCTACCGGCTGCTCACCCCCGCCCGGGCCCGCGCCCTCAACCCCGCCCTGCGCGGCGACTTCACCGCCGCCCTGTGGTGCGAGCGGGACGCGGCCGTCGAACCGCGCACCGCGCAACCGGCGCTGCGCGAAGCGCTGCACGCCTCCGGGCGCTACACCTTCCTCCCCGGGCGGGAGGTCCGCGAGGTCGTCGGCGAGAACGCGGTACGCGACGACCACGGCGACGTCCACCGCGGCGACGCCGTCGTCCTGTGCACCGGCGCCTGGCTCGGCGGGCTCGTCCGCGAGCTCACGGGAGGCGACCTGCCCGTACGCCGCGTACGCCTGCAGATGATGCAGACCGACCCGCTCGGCGAGCCCCTCACCACCTCCGTCGCCGACGCCGACTCCTTCCGCTACTACCCGGCGTACGAGTCCGACGCTCTGGAAGCCGGCCAGCCCCAGGAGCCCGTCGCCGCCGCGCACCGCATGCAACTGCTGATGGTCCAGCGGCTCGACGGCGGGCTGACCATCGGCGACACGCACGAGTACGAGCACCCCTTCGCCTTCGACACCCGCGAAGACCCCTACGAGCACCTCACCCGGGTCGTCGAGTCCTTCCTCGGCCGGCCGCTGCCGAGGATCCGCCGCCGCTGGGCCGGGGTGTACGCGCAGTGCACCGACACGCGCCGCGTCGTCCACCGCCGGCGGGTGCGCGACGGCGTGTGGCTGGTGACCGGCCCCGGCGGGCGCGGCATGACGTGCTCGCCCGCCATCGCCGAGACGACCGCGAACGAACTGGGTTGGTGACCACCATGACAACGACCATGGCAAGGGAACTCGTCGTCCTCGACATGGCCGGTACCACGGTCGCCGACGGCGGCCTGGTGGAGGAGGCGTTCGCCGCGGCCGCCCGCCGGCTGGGCGAGGAGCCGACCGAGGCGATGCTGGACCACGTCCGCGCCACCATGGGCGAGTCCAAGATCTCCGTCTTCCGGCACCTCTTCGGCGAGGCGACCCGCGCCCAGGCCGCCAACCGCGCCTTCGAGGAGGCGTACGGGAAGCTGGTCGCGGACGGGCGGATCGCGCCGGTGCCGGGCGCCGCCGACGCCGTCCGCGAACTGCGGGACCAGGGGCGCACGGTGGTGCTGACCACCGGGTTCGCCCGCGTCACGCAGGACGCCATCCTCGACGCCCTCGGCTGGCGCGACCTCGTCGAGTTGACGCTCTGCCCCGCCGACACGCCCGGCGGGCGCGGGCGCCCGTACCCCGACATGGTGCTGGCCGCCCTGCTGCGCACGGGCGCGGCGGACGGCGTCCAGGGCGTCGCGGTCGCCGGCGACACGTCGTACGACATGCTCAGCGGCGTACGGGCCGGGGCGGGGGTCGTCGCGGGCGTGCTGACGGGCGCGCACGGCGCGGACGCGCTCCGCGCGGCGGGCGCCACGCACGTCCTCGGCTCGGTCGCCGAACTGCCCGCGCTCCTCGCCGAGGTGGAGGCATGACCGGGAGCGGTATCCGCTTCGAGGGGGTCTCCGTCGCGTACGGCGGGAACGTCGTCCTCGACTCCTTCGACCTCACCGTCGAGCCGGGCGAGGTCATGGCCCTCCTCGGCCCGTCCGGCTCCGGCAAGACCACCGCGCTGCGGACGGTCGCCGGGTTCGTGCGGCCGGTGTCGGGGCGGGTCCTCATCGGCGACCGCGACGTCACCGCGCTGCCGCCGTACCGGCGCGGCATCGGGATGGTCGTCCAGCAGTACGCCCTCTTCCCGCACCTGAAGGTGGCCGACAACGTCGCCTTCGGGCTGCGCGCCCAGAAGGCGCCGAAGGCCGAGATCCCGGGGCGCGTCGCCGAGGCGCTGGAGATGACCGGCATGGCCGCGTACGCCGGGCGCTACCCGCGCGAGCTGTCCGGCGGGCAGCAGCAGCGCGTCGCGATCGCGCGGGCGCTCGCCATCCGGCCGGGGGTGCTGCTCCTCGACGAGCCGCTGTCCGCGCTGGACGCGCAGCTGCGCTCCGGGATGCTGGCGGAGCTGGCGCGGCTCCACCGCGAGCTGCCGGACTTGTCCCTCCTGTACGTCACCCACGACCAGGTGGAGGCGCTGACGCTGGCGGACCGCATCGCGGTCATGGACCGGGCGCGGCTGCGGGACTGCGGCACGCCGCAGGAGCTGTACCGGCGGCCGCGCACGGAGTTCACGGCGTCGTTCGTCGGCAACGCGAACCTGCTGCCGGTGACCGTCGGCGCCTCCTCCGGGACCGTCGCCTTCGCGGGGCGCGAGCTGGACCTCCCGCTCCCGGTGGACGTGGCCGGTGGCGCCACCCTGTGCGTACGCCCGCACCTCCTCGGCCTCGGCGAGGGGCCCAACACCCTGCGCGGCACCCTCGCCGAGGTCCAGTGGCGCGGCTCGACGCACCGCCTGTACGTCGACGTCGCCGGGCACCGTGTGATGGCGGACGTCCGTGAGCTGCGCGGACCGGGCGATCTGCCGCCGCTGGGCGCGGAGGTGGCGCTGCACTTCGCACCGGAGGACGCGGTGCTGCTGCCCGCGGAGGTGTCCGGTGGTTAGCGCGTCGCCGCCCGCAGGCGCGGGCTCGGGCGCAGGTCTCCTGGCGGGTGGTTCCCCTCCGTCGGCCTCCGCGTCCCCGCCCGGCCTGTCCGCCCGGCTCTGGGCCCTTCCGCCCGTCCTGGCCCTCGGGGTCGTGTTCCTCTACCCCCTCGCCCTCGTCGTCCAGGAGTCCCTCGCCCCCGGCGCGTACGCAGGCGTCTTCGCGTCGGACGCCTTCCGGGAGGCGCTGGCCACGACCGTGTGGCTGGCGGTCGGGGCGACCGCCGGGTGCCTCGTCCTCGGGTTCGTGCTCGCGCTGGTCATCGCGTTCGTACCGTTTCCGGGAGGGCGGGCCGTCGCCAAGTTCATCGACGTCTTCCTCTCCTTCCCCTCCTTCCTCATCACGCTCGCGCTCCTCTTCCTCTATGGCACCGTCGGCATCGCCAACGGCCTGTGGACCGACGTCACCGGGGCCGCCGAGGGGCCGCTGCGGTTCCTGGCGACGCCGTGGGGCGTGCTGCTCGCCGAGATCACCTACTTCACGCCCTTCGTCATGCGGCCGCTCCTCGCCGCGTTCTCGCAGCTCGACACCGCGCAGCTGGAGGTGGCGTCCTCGCTGGGCGCCCGCCCGGCACGGATCGTGCGGCAGGTGATCCTGCCCGAGGCGCTGCCCGCGCTCGCCGCCGGCGGGAGCGTCGTCCTCGTCATGTGCCTGAACGAGTTCGGCATCGTGCTCTTCACCGGCGCCAAGGGTGTGACGACCCTGCCGATGCTGGTCTACGGCAAGGCGATCCTCGAGTCCGACTATCCGGCCGCGTGCGTCGTCGCGGTCGTCAACATCGCGATCTCCGTGGGGCTGTACGCCCTGTACCGGGTGGTGAGCCGTCGTGTTGGTGCACAGCGCTAAGGGCCGGTGGGCGCTCTGGGCCCTCTTCCTCGTCCTCTTCCTGCCGCTCTTCGCCCTCCCCCTCCTCGTCATCCTCGCCGCCTCCTTCTCCACGCACTGGTCCGGCGCCCTCCCCTCCGGCCCCACCACCGAGCACTACGCCTCCGCCGTACGCGGCGAGTCGCTCCAGGCGCTCACCACGAGCCTGGTCACGGCCCTCACCGCGAGCGCCCTCGCGCTCGTCGTCGGGACGTGGGCCGCGCTCGCGGCGCACGCGCTCGGCAGGCGCGGGCGCAGAACGCTGGACGCGCTGTTCGTGCTGCCGGTCGCCGTCCCGTCCGTCGTCGTCGGACTCGCCGTGCTCGTCGCGTTCTCGCAGCCGCCGCTGCTGCTCAACGGCACCCGGTGGATCGTGGTCCTCGCGCACACCGTGCTCGTCACGGCGTTCGCGTACCAGTCCGTCTCCGCCGCCCTCGTACGCCTGGACCCGGTGTACGAACAGGCCGCCGCGAGCCTCGGCGCGCGGCCCGCGTACGTGCTGTGGCGGGTGAAGCTGCCGCTGCTGCTGCCGTCGCTCAACGCCGCCGCCGGGCTCTGCTTCGCGCTGTCCATGGGGGAGCTCAGCGCCACGATGATGCTCTACCCGCCGGACTGGCTGCCGCTGCCGGTGCTGATCTTCACGGCCACCGACCGCGGGTCCCTCTTCACGGGCTCGGCGCTCGCGGTCGTCCTCATGGCGGCGACGCTGCTCGTCCTGCTCGCCGTCTCCCGCATCCGTACCAAAGCCACGTACCGCTAGGAGAGAACGACGTCATGCTTACGCACGCCAAGCCGCTCGCCGCCACCGCCGCGAGCCTCCTCCTCGCCGCCGGCCTCACCGCCTGCGGCACCGGCTCCGCCGCCTCGAACGAGAAGGTCGTCACCGTCTACAGCGCCGACGGCCTCAAGGGCGAGAAGGGCGACGGCTGGTACGACCAGGTCTTCGCGGACTTCGAGAAGGAGACCGGCATCAAGGTCGAGTACGTCGAGGGCGGCTCCGGCGAGATGGTGCAGCGCGCCCTGCGCGAGAAGCGCAACACCCAGGCCGACGTGCTCGTCACCCTCCCGCCCTTCATCCAGCAGGCCGACTCCAAGGGGCTGCTCCAGCGGTACGAGCCGCAGGGCGCCGACCACGTCCACGGCGCAGACAAGGCCGCCAACGGCGCCTGGACCTCCGTCGTCAACAACTACTTCGGCTTCGTCTACAACAAGAAGGAGCTCCCCAAGGCCCCCACCACCTGGGAGGAGCTCCTCGGTGCGGCGTACAAGGACAAGCTCCAGTACTCCACGCCGGGCGTCGCGGGCGACGGCACCGCCGTCGTCATCAAGGCCCTGCACGACTTCGGCGGCCAGGAGCCGGCCATGGAGTACCTGAAGAAGCTCCAGGCCAACAACGTCGGCCCGTCCTCCTCCACCTCCAAACTCGCCCCCAAGGTCGACAAGGGCGAGCTCCTCGTCGCCAACGGCGACGTCCAGATGAACTTCGCGCAGGCCAAGTCCATGCCGAACCTCGGCATCTGGTTCCCGGCCCGGCAGGGGGGCAAGCCCACCACCTTCGCCCTCCCGTACGCCGCCGGCCTGGTCAAGGACGCCCCGCACAGCGAGAACGGCAGGAAGCTCCTCGACTTCATGCTCAGCGAGCGGGCGCAGCGCCAGGTCAGCGCGGTCGGCGGCGGCTTCCCCGCCCGTACCGACGTCAAGCCCACCGACGCCAACGCCATCGAGCTGGCCGCGCTGATGAAGGGCGTCGACGTCTTCGAGCCGGACTGGGCGGACGTCGACAAGAACCTGAAGACGTACATCGACGCGTGGAAGACGGCGACGGGCAGCTGAAGCGCGGCAGCCGAAGCACAGCCAACAGTTCACCGCACGTATCTGGTGCCCCGCGAAAAGTAGCGGAAGCATAACGGGTATGGACCAACACCCCTGTGCCGCAGGGGTGTTGGCGTGCGCCCCGACCCCCTCGATGGAGGTTCCCCGATGCCGAACACCGGCATGCCCCGCCGTACCGTGCTCGTCGCCGCAGCAGCCGGGGCCGCCACGGCGGCGGTCGCCGCCGCCCCGGCCGTCGCGGCCCCGACACTGCCGAACGGCACCAGCCAGGACAAGGTCCTCGTCGTCGGCATGGACGGCCTGCGCCACGACAGAATCGACGCCGCCAACGCCCCGCACATGAAGGCGATGATGGCGAACGGCACCTACGGCCTGTCCCTGCTGTACGCGAACCCCATGGCCGCCACCTCCTCCGGCCCCGGCTGGTCGACCATCTCCACCGGCGTCTGGCCGGACAAGCACGGCGTCAAGGACAACACCTTCACCGGCAAGAACTACGGGCAGTACCCCGGCTTCCTCGCCCGCCTCGCCCAGGTGCGGCCCGGGCTGTCCACATACGCCGCCGTCGACTGGAAGCCGCTGGACACCCAGGGCACCGTCACCCCCGGCGCCGACGCCAAGCTGGTCCTCGACGGCGACCGGGACGGCTACGTCGCCCACGACGCCACCATCACCGCCGAGACGGAGGCGATCCTCCGCGACCAGAACCCGGACGTCCTCTTCGTCTACCTCGGCAACACCGACGTCGTCGCGCACGCGAGCGGCACCGGCCAGAAGTACCTCGACGCCATCGCCGTCCAGGACGCCCAGCTCGGGCGGATGCTCGCCGCCATCAAGGCCCGCCCCACGTACGCCTCCGAGCGCTGGACCGTCATCGTCGCCACCGACCACGGCCACGCGGACGCGGGCGGCCACGGCGGCAGCTCCATCGAGGAGCGGCGCACCTTCGTCCTCGCCACCGGCCCCGGCATCGCCGCCGGCGCCCGGCCCCTCGACACCCGGCTCGTCGACGTCGCCGCCACCGTCTTCCACCAGCTCGGCATCGTCCCCGACCCGGCCTGGGGCCTGGACGGCAAGCCGATCCAGCAGCGCTCCACCGACCCCTTCGACACCCTCCAGTCCGCCCTGACGCAGCGCGTCGACGAGACGGGCATCCCCGCCGGGGTCCTCGGCTTCACGCACACCCCGCCCAGCGGCTGGTCCGTCATCAACAACGCCATGGGCACCGGCGGCATGACCGAGTGGCGCGGCTGGTCCTTCGCCACCGACGAGTTCTGGTCCCGCACCCAACGCGACCAGCAGCGCGAGCTCAACGTCCGGGCGCGCGGCGTCTTCGCGGTCGCCGACTCCGACGAGTGGGCCGACAAGTCCTTCTCCGGTACGTACGACTCGACGCTGGTCACCCCCGCGTACAGCGTCAGCGGCAAGAGCAGGGTCACCCTCGACTTCACCACGCTCTACCGCCAGGAGGGCGGCCAGACCGCCGAGGTCCTCGCCTCCTTCAACGGCGGCACGCCGACCGTCGTCAAGAGCTACACCTCCGACGTGATCTCCAAGCCCCAGTCCCTCACCGTCGCCGTCCCCTCCGGCGCGTCCAGCGTCAGCTTCCGTTTCCGTTACACCGGCTCCAACAACTGGTACTGGACCATCGACGGGGTGAAGATCACCTCATCCTGATTACGCTGGGGGCGTCGCCACAGTGCCGTCGCGGCGCCCCCAGCACCCACGCACGACTTGCACGGCAGGAGTCCCGCAACCATGGCAGAGCGCAAGCCGATCGAATCCTGGCTCACCGACATGGACGGCGTCCTCATCCACGAGGGCGTCCCCATCCCCGGCGCCGACGCGTTCATCAAGAAGCTGCGGGACACCGACAGGCCCTTCCTGGTCCTCACCAACAACTCCATCTACACCGCCCGCGACCTGCACGCCCGGCTCGCCCGCATGGGCCTGGACGTGCCCGTCGAGAACATCTGGACCTCGGCCCTCGCCACCGCCCAGTTCCTGGACGACCAGCGGCCCGGAGGCACCGCGTACGTCATCGGCGAGGCGGGGCTCACCACCGCGCTCCACGACATCGGCTACATCCTCACCGACCACGCCCCGGACTACGTCGTCCTCGGAGAGACCCGCACCTACAGCTTCGAGGCCCTCACCAAGGCGATCCGGCTGATCAACGGCGGCGCCCGCTTCATCTGCACCAACCCCGACGAGACCGGGCCGTCCGCCGAGGGCCCGCTGCCCGCCACCGGATCGGTCGCCGCGCTGATCACCAAGGCGACCGGCAAGGACCCGTACTTCGCGGGCAAGCCCAACCCGCTGATGATGCGGACCGGGCTCAACGCCATCGGCGCGCACTCCGAGACCAGCGCCATGATCGGCGACCGCATGGACACGGACGTGCTGGCCGGCCTGGAGGCGGGCATGGAGACGTTCCTGGTGCTGACCGGGCTGACCAGCCCGGCCGATGTGGACCGCTACCCCTTCCGGCCGTCCACCGTCGTCGACTCCATCGCCGATCTGGTCGAGCGCATCTGACGGAACCGGCTGCATCACCGCAGGTCACAGCGGTGGCTGCGCCGAATGGCCGCCCCCGTCGGCCCCTGGAGATGCGAAAAGTCCCGACAGGAGTGAATCTTCGAGTACCAGGAGGTTCACGATGCGTTCAGGACTGCTCGCTTTCCGTGCCGCAGGGGCGGCCACCGTACTGGCGCCCGTGCTGGTGCTCGCACCGGCCGCCGGCCTCGCGCACGCGGGGGAGGAGGAACCGGGGGGCCACCACAAGGTGACGGCCCTCGTCTACCCGGCGACCGCGGCCCCCGGCGCCGACGTCGACATCCGCGTCACCGGCTGCAAGCGCGACCACGGCCACGCCAGGTCCAAGGCGTTCGTCACCGAGGCCCCGCTCTCCGCCCACGACGGCAAGGGCGCGCCCCTGCGCGGCACCACTGCCGTCAAGTCCCACATCGCCCCTGGTACGTACGACGTCACCGTGCACTGCGACGGCCGCGACCACCACGCCGCAGGCGCCGTCCACATCATGCTCCCCACGCCCGCCACCCCCACCGCGCCCGTACGGGCCGGCGGCGGCGGCGCGGCCACGCTCGCCGCCGACCCCGCCCAGGCCCCGAGCGTCGCCGACGCCGTCACCGGAGCCGACGAGGCCGGGCCCGGCACCCCGCACACCGTGATCGGCCTCGTCCTCGCGGGCGCGGCGGCCGTCGCCGTCGCGTTCCGCAGCGCCCGCCTGCGCCGCCGCCGGCGCACCGGCGCGGGTACGGGCCCGGGCGCGGACTGACGGCCATGGCGTCCAGCCCGGACCGCCCGGCCGGCTCCGGGCGGCTGCTCACCGGCGTGGCCTGGGCCCTGCTCCTCCTCGGCCTGTGGCTCTGGGGCAGGGAGATACCCGACGGCCCCGGCGGCCTGTCCGCCCCCGCCACCGGCGACGCGGCCGCCGTCGGCCGCCCCCTCGGCGTACCGCTGCCGCCCGCCCATCCGCCGCTGGAGCCGGCCGGGCCGACGCGGCTGGAGGTGGAGTCGCTGGGGATCGCGGCGCCGGTCGTGGCGCGGGGGCTGGACGCCACCGGGGCGGTGGACCCGCCACCGTACGAGACACCGCGGACCGTCGGCTGGTTCGGCGCCGGCAGCGAGCCCGGCACGGACGGCGCCGCGCTCTTCGTCGGCCATGTCGACACCGAGACCGAACCGGCCGTCTTCTACGGGCTCAGCTCGGCCCGCCCCGGCGAACGGGTCCGGGTGACCAGGACCGACGGCTCGACCGCCGAGTTCACCATCGAGGACGTGCAGGTCTTCGCCCGCGACGAGTTCGACCCGAAGAAGGTGTACGGGCAGCGGCGGCCGGGCCGCGCCGAGCTGCGGCTGATCACCTGCGGCGGCACCTTCGACCGCGCCTCGGGCGCCTACACGGCGAACGTCGTCGTCTCCGCGTACCTCACGGGCGTGACCGGGGCCCGCTGATCCAGGGCCGGCTGATCCGGGGCCGGCTGATCCGGGGCACGCTGATCCATGACCGGCCCGTGTGTCAGGATGGATTGGACCGGGCTTGTCCGGGGCAGGGGCGCCTGGGGGGTGGCCCCCGACGACAGTGCACCAAAGGGGAGTGGATGTACGGCAGTTGCACCGGTCGTGTACGCCTGGGCGCGGCCGCGGTGGGGGCGGTCGCGGCGCTGCTGCTGGCGGGGTGTTCCTCCTCCGACGGCGGGGAGCAGCCGCAGGGGGCGGCACCGGCGATCGGCCAGCAGCCCAAGGGGATCTCCCCGTTCTGGGTCAACCCGGAGGGGAAGGCGGCCCAGGCGTTCGGCAGTCGCCTGCGCGACGGCGACACGAAGAACGCCGAGCTGCTCAAGAAGATCGCCGCCCAGCCGGTGGGCCAGTGGGTGGGGGCGGAGAACCCGGAAGCGGAGGCCCGCGGCTACACGGAGGCCGCCGCCAAGGCCGACCGGGACGCCGTCCTGGTCCTCTACAACATCCCCCACCGCGACTGCGGCCAGCACTCCGCGGGCGGCGCCGCCGACGGCAACGCGTACCGCGACTGGCTCGACAAGGTCGCCAAGGGCATCGGCGACCGGCCGGCCACGGTGATCCTGGAGCCGGACGCCGTGATGCACATGGTGGACAACTGCACCGACGGGCGCTACCACGAGGAGCGGTACGACCTCCTCCGCGGCGCCGTGCAGCGGCTGAAGCAGCAGCCCCGCACCAAGGTGTACCTGGACGCGGGCAACGCGGGCTGGGGCAAGCCCGACCAGATCTTCGAGCCGCTGAAGCGGGCGGGCGTCGGGCAGGCCGACGGCTTCGCGGTGAACGTCGCCAACTTCCAGACCACCGAGGCCAGCAAGGAGTACGGCCGGAAGGTCTCGGCGAGCGTCGGCGGCAAGCACTTCGTCATCGACACCAGCCGCAACGGCAACGGCCCCTACACCGAGGGCGACCCCGCCGAGCGCTGGTGCAACCCGCCGGGCCGCGCGCTCGGCGAGACGCCCACCACCGACACCGGCGACCCGCTGGTCGACGCGTACCTGTGGATCAAGCGCCCCGGCGAGTCGGACGGCGACTGCAAGGGCGGCCCGAAGGCGGGCGACTGGTTCCCGGAGTACGCCCTCGAACTGGCCCGCAACACGAAGTAGGACCGCGTACGCGAAGGGCCCCGGCAGCCGATGCGGCGCCGGGGCCCTCGTGACGTCACGGGGGTCGCGTTACGGAACCTCGACCCAGACCGCCTCCGACGGCGTGCCCTTGTCGTCGGTGACGAAGAGCATGTACCAGCCGGACGGCACCAGCGCCCGGTTCTTCGGCACCGTCACCTCGATGCCGTCCGCCGTCTTCTCCACCTCCAGCGCGATCGAGCGCTGGTCGACGTCCGTCACGTGCGTGACCGCGCTCGGCCGCATCAGCTTCGCCGTCTTGATCTTCGCGGCGTCCGGCGTCTTGAAGACCCCGCTCTCACCGCGCTCGATCGTCTTCGGCCCCGCGGTGACCTTCGGCCGCGCGTCCCGGTACAGGTAGGGCGGGGTGTAGATCTCGATGCGCTGCTCGAAGACGCCCGGCTTGGTGTTGGCGGCGTCGGCGAAGAGCGAGTCCGAGCCGAAGATCATCACGCGGCCGTCGGGCAGCAGCACGGACCCGGAGTGGTAGTTGCGGCCCACCTCCGGATCGGCGACCCGCTTGTACTGGCCGGTCTTCGGGTCGTACGTCCGCGCCTGGAGGATGTTGGAGCCGCCGCGGCCCCGGTAGTCCTCGGAGCCGCCGGTCACCAGCACGGTGTCGTCCGGCAGCAGCGAGGCGCTCGGATAGCGGGTGCCCTTCTCCAGCGTGGCGCCGTCCTTGAAGCGGGGGTTCGGGTCCTTCAGGTCGACCAGGCGGGACTTCTCGCTGGACTCCTGGGACTCGCCGACCCCGCCGCCGCCGATGACCATGAACTTCTGGTCCTGCGCGGGCGGCAGCATGACCGTCGCCGAGGTCTCCATCTTGTCGGGGTCGCTCAGGCCCGGGATCTTGTCGAACGTGTTGGTCTCCAGGTCCCAGACGCCCGGTTCGCGGCCGACGTCGGCGGGGCCGTACCCGGCGTTGGAGCCGGAGTAGAAGAGCTTGCCGTTGTCCATCAGGAAGATCGCCGGGTAGGTCGGGAAGCGGCGCTCGATCCCGGTGTACTCCCACGTCTTGGTCTTCGGGTCGTAGATCTCGTCCTTGCCGGGGACGATCTGCCCGATCTCGTCGAGGCCGGAGAGGGCGAGGACCTTGCCGTCCTTCAGGGTGGTCAGCGTGGGGTACCAGCGGGCCTCGTTCATCGGGTCGACCTTGATGTACTTCTCGGCGACCGGGTCGAACTCGAAGGCGTCCTTGATGCCCTGGAAGTCCTTCTTGTCGAGGGCGAGCTTCTGCGCCATGCCGTAGACGTTGCGGGCGTCCTTGCCCTTGAGGCCCTCGACCTTGTAGTTGTCCTCGGTGCCGGTCTCGAACTCCTTGCCGGACTCCTCGGCCTCCACGTAGATCCGGCCGAGGCCCGGCTCGGTGCGCAGGAAGCGGCCGGTGGCCGGGTCGAAGACCTTCTTCGCCTTCTCCACCAGGATGGGGTCCTTGGAGACGAAGGTCTTGCCGTTGGCCTTGCCGGTGAACTTGGTGCCCGCGGGCAGCGTGATCGGCTTGTCCGGGTCCTCGTTGTGGACGATCATCAGGCCGCCGGCCTTGGTGACGTCGCCCTTCAGCTTCTCGTACCGCTTGGTGCCGCCCGCGACCAGCAGCTTCCCGTCGGGCAGCTGGGTGTGCCCGGCGCAGAACATGTCCTTGGGCGTGGGGATCTTCTTGAAGGTGTTCGTCTTCGGGTCCCACAGCACCGACTCGAACTTGTTCGCGTCGAAGTTCTTCTGGTTGTTGCCGGATCCGGCGATGAGCAGCACCTTGCCGGTGTGCAGCAGCGCCGCGTGGATGGTGTTGATCCGGAACTCGGAGGGGACGTCGAGGAAGTCCCAGTGGCCGTTGGCGGCCTTGTACTCCGGCTTGTTGATCGTGTAGTCGTGGTACTTCTCCGAGCCGTACCGGTACAGGGCCGGCCCGTTGAACCCGGCGACCACCGCGACCACCGCCGTGCCTATCAGGATGCGACGGGCGCGGTTCCTCCGGTGGTTGGGCCGGACGGGCAGGCTGCTCATTTGTTACGTCCCCCAAGGGCGATCTGCATGGTGTCGTTCTGCTCGGCCCAGCTCGGCCTGTCCTGCGGCGCGTGGTCCACGGCCGGCGCGGGCGGCTGCGGCGGCCGGCCCCCGCCGGCGTGCCGGGCGGGGCGCCGCTTCTTCTCCTGGCGGAGCATGTGCCGCCAGACGAAGATCGGCAGCGCGGTGATCAGCGTGGCGAACGTCGCCCAGATGACCATCGCGGGGTGGGAGTTGCCGAAGACGAAACCGGCGACCATGGAGCCGACGAAGATCGCGATGAAGTACCAGTGGTACCGGAAGGTCCCGAACCACCGGTCCGGGCTCGCCGAGTCACCCTTCGGGGTGACGACGAACTTGCTCTTGCGGCGCAGGGCGGAGTCGATCAGCGCCTTGGCGTAGAGCGGCGCGGACAGCGCGGACATGACCATGCCGGCCACGCCGCCGGATCCCTCCGGCTCGTGCGGGGAGACGTTGTGGCGGCGGTTCCAGACGTACAGGCCGATCTGGAGCGCGGAGGCGTTGCCGTAGAGCATCAGCCACACGGTCGGGTCGATGTTCACGCCCGAGGCGCCCAGGCCCAGGAAGAGCGCGCAGCTCAGCGCCGCGAGGATCCAGTTCAGGGCGGACATCGGGTAGAAGATGATCATCATCGTGTAGTTGAAGAGCTTGCCCGCCGGCAGCGTGCCGAAGCCCCTCCAGTACTGCTTGAGGATCGTCTCGTACGTACCGCGCGACCAGCGCATCTGCTGGGTGAAGAAGTCGGTCCACGCGCTGGGGCCCTCGCCGACCGCGAGGACGTCCGGGGTGTAGACGGAGCGCCACTTCCGGCCGGTCGCCGGGTTCTTGTGGCGGTGGATCTCGAAGCCGGTCGCCATGTCCTCGGTGATCGAGTCGTACAGGCCGCCGATCTGCTTCAGCGCCTTGATGCGCACGGCGTTCGACGTGCCGACGAACATGGGCGCGCCGTAGCGGTTGCCGGCGCGCTGGATCAGCGCGTGGAAGAGGAACTGCTGCGACTCGGCGGCCTTGGTGACGAAGTTGTCGTAGTTGCCGTAGACCTGCGGGCCGATGACGAAGCCGACGTCCGGGTCGCGGAAGAAGCCGAGCATGCGCTCCAGGTAGTTCGGCAGCGGCACGTGGTCGGTGTCGACGGAGGCGAAGAAGTCGTAGTTGTCGCCGTGCGCGTCCAGCCAGGCGTTGTAGTTGCCGTGCTTGGTCTTGGCGCGGTGGGGGCCGGAGGGCTGGTTCCACTTCGCGATGCCCTTGCGGGAGAAGTGGTGCACGCCCAGGCGCTCGCAGACGGCCTTGACCTCGGGGTCGTCGCCCTCGTCCAGCAGCCAGACGTGCATGAGCCCGCGGTGACGGATCCTCACCGCGGCCTCCAGTGTCTTCGTCACCATCTCCAGGGGCTCCTTGCCCGGGACGAAGGAGGTGAGGAAGGCGACGCGGGTGCCGGTCTCCGGCACGACCGGTATCGGGTCACGGGCGACGAGGGTCGCGTGCGCGTTCGACAAGACGTTCATGCAGCGGAAGAGCTCGATCAGGCCGATCGAGACGAGCATGACGACGTCGAGGGCCGGCAGCCAGGCGAAGGCCGGGTAGTCGCGCTCCGTCCAGTGCGAGGGCTGGAGCAGCCAGACCAGCAGCACCAGCGAGAGTACCGGCGCCGCGGCGAGCATCAGCGCGACCCGGATGCGGTGCGGCTCCTGCGAGATGAGGGACCGGTACTGCACCGTGTACGGCTTGCTCGGGTCCGGCTGGGTGAGCGGCCCGGCGAGCCTGCTGTAGTGCTCGTAGTCGTAGCGCGGCAGTGGCTTGGCGACGGCGCGCTGCCGGGGCCCGCCCCCGGTCCGAAGCTGCGGGGGAACCCGAAGCTGAGTGGTCCGGGATGGGTCGTTGTCCTGCCGGGCGCCGGATGGCGTCGACGTCATGAGTCATCCCCCTGCACGCATGCTGGCTGCGTGATTGGTCGTGTTCGTTCACACCCGGGCCGCGCGATTTCCTCGGCTTCCCTCGGCCGCCGCGAACGGGTGCATCAGTGGCGGGCCGCCGTCTCCTCAGACAGGAAACAGAGGCCTTCCGGTTGCATGATGCCTGTCCTGTGATCGGCTTGTGAGCGGGGCCCCACCCCGTCGATTCCGTCACCGGAGCACCTGCGGAAGGCCACTCCTCCAACTGCGCGACCCGAATGCCCCCTTGGGGTGCCGGTTCCACGCCGGAGTCTACGACCCCCTTCTTGATCACACGGATGGTCGCGAGGGCGACCGCACGGATGTGGCCACGGAAACGATCGAGGCCCCCTCACCGGTGGTGAGAGGGCCTCGACCTCGCGTGCGCCGCCAGGGACTCGAACCCCGGACCCGCTGATTAAGAGTCAGCTGCTCTAACCAACTGAGCTAGCGGCGCCTGCTGACCTGCATAACTCTACCGGATGTCCGGGAGTGGTCCCGACCGTCCCGCCCCGGCGGCTCGGCCTGTCAGCTGACCGGTTTTCCTCTTCCTTCAGTCAAAATGCGACATATCTGGATGGTTGGGACACTGGCGCCCGTACCGCAGCGAGGAGAGGATCCGCATGGCCGCCGCCCTGGTCTTCGAGGAGTACGAGCCCGACGCCGACTGCCCGTGTGCGGGCTGCGCCCGGCAGCGGCGCGAGCTGGCCCTCGGGCTCGCCGTGCACGCCGGCGGCCACCCCGCCGCACACGGCGCCCGCCGCGCCCTGGTCCTGGTCACCGCGGCCGGCGTGGCCCTGGGCGCGGGCGCCGGCGCCGCACCGGGGGCCGAGGCCCCCACCGCCCACCCGCCGGCACGGGCCGGGACCACCGGCGCCCTCGCGGGGCGCGACGATCCCGGGCCCGGTACGCCGCAGGGCCAGGCGGGGCCCCTGCACGGGCGGCCGCGTCCCGGGCCGACGGCGAGTCAGGCGGCCGTGTCCGCGCACACGCTGCGCCGCACCACCCGCGCCGAGATCATCAACCGGGCCAAGCTCTGGGTCGCGGCGAAGGTCCCGTACTCGATGGAGAAGTACTGGCACGACGGCTACCGCCAGGACTGCTCCGGTTTCGTCTCGATGGCCTGGGGCCTGCCCGGCAACGAGTGGACCGGCACCCTCGACCGGTACGGCACCCCCCTGAGCCACAGCGAGCTCCAGCCCGGCGACATCCTGCTGTTCCACAACCCCGACGACCCGAACAAGGGCTCGCACGTCACCATCTTCGGCGGCTGGACGGACTACACGCGCACCTACTACATCGCCTACGAGCAGGCCCGGCCGCACGCCCGCCGGCAGGCCACGCCCCTGGCGTACTGGACCAACTCCAGCCGCTACGTGGCCTACCGCTACAAGGGCCTCAGCGCCCTTCCCACCGCCGGGAGCCGGAGCACTCCGGTGTCCTACCCCGGCGCCGGCTCCTTCGGGACCGGCGCCGCCAACCGGTACGTGACCCAGCTGGGGCGGATGCTCGCGGCGCGCGGCGGCGAGGCGTTCTACCGCTCCGGACCCGGGCCCCGGTGGGGCGACGCCGACCGCAAGGCCACCCGGGCGTTCCAGCGGGCGCAGGGCTGGCGGGGCCGCGAGGCGGACGGGCTGCCCGGGCCGCACACCTGGCGGCTGCTGGTGAAGGGGCAGGGCCGCGACATCCCGGGCGCCGCCCGGAGCGCCGGCGCGCCGGCCTTCCCGGGGCGCGGCTGGTTCCGGCCGGGCCAGTCCAACGCGTACGTCGAGCAGCTCGGCCGCCGGCTGGTGAAGCGGGGCTTCGGCGCCCACTACCGCTCGGGGCCGAGCCCGCGCTGGAGCGAGGCCGACCGGCGCAACGTCGAGGCGTTCCAGCGGGCGCAGGGCTGGCGGGGCCGGGAGGCGGACGGCTATCCGGGGCCGGAGACGTGGCGGCGGCTGTTCCGATGACCGGGCGTGAGGACGAGGAGCGAGTGATGCGTACGGGGACGCCGGAGGGTGAGGGGACGCCGATCGGCGGGGCGCACGTGCGGCGCGTCCCGGTGATCGGCAACGAGACGACCGGGCCCATCCCGGTCCATCTGCTGTTCCGGGACGACGGGGAGGGCGAGGGCGCTGGCGACGGCACCGCGACCGCGACCGGCGTGACCGGTGTGGTGGTCGGCCCCGTCACGGCGGTGCGCGAGGAGGCGCCGCCGCGGCCGCCCGCGGGGCCCGCGCCCAAAGCCGTGTCCGGAACCATGTCCGGAACCGGGTCGGGCGTCGTGCCCGGCGCCGCGTCCGTACCGACCCAGGCACCGGCACAGGTGGCGGCGTCCGCCCGGTCGCGGCCCGTGCCGTCCGGCGATCCGCGCCTCGCCGAGCGGCCGGGGCCCGCGCTGCCCGGCTGGGCCGGGGTCGTCGCCGGGGCCGCCGCGCTCGCCGGATGCGCGGCGGTGCTCTGGTGGGTGGGTGTCGTGCCCCCGGCGCTGACGCACATGCTGAGGCTGCCGTCCCCTCCGTACAACGGCATCGCCCTCGGCTGGTGGGCGCTGCTGGCGCTCGGGGTGCTGCTGACGCTGTTCGCCTTCGGCGGGCTGGCGCGCGGGCGGGTCGGCTACGCGTGGGTGCTGACCCTCTTCGGCGACTACCGGGGCAGCGTGCGGCGCACCGGGCTGGTGTGGGTGAGCCCGCTCATGCTGCGCCGCCGGGTCGACGTACGGCTGCGGCACTGGCGCAGCGAGCCGCTGCCCGCCGTCGACGCGCACGGTACGGCGCTGCGGGTGGTGGTGCTGGTGGTGTGGCGCATCCGGGACACGGTCCGGGCGGCGCTCGGGGTCGCGGACCACGAGCGGTACCTGCGCGAGCAGGTGGAGGCGGCGATGGCCCGGGTGCTCTCGCAGCTGCCGGCCGACGCCTTCCACGAGGACGCCCCGACCCTGCGGGACGCGGAGGTGGTGGGGGACGCGCTGACGCGGATGCTGTCGGAGGAGTGCGCTCCGGTCGGTATCGACGTCTTCTCGGCGCAGCCGACGCGGATCGAGTACGCGCCCGAGATCGCGGCCGCGATGCAGCGGCGGCGCATCGCGTCGATCGACGCCAAGCACCGGGACGTGGTGCTCACCTCGGTGGTGGACGCGGTGGACGACATGGTCCACCGGCTGACCACGCGTGGTCTGGTCGAGCTGGACGACTACGACCGCAAGGCGCTGGTCAAGGACCTGACGGTGGCGTTCTACACGGGCCGCAGTGGTCCGGTCGAAGGCCCGTGATTGGTATGGACATGTCTAATTGACGTCCCTACATTGGGAGTTGGTCCAGACCAAAGCCCGGTCTGGATCGCACCACCGCACCACCACGCGCGCGCGTGTGCAGCACGGCTCATGGAACTTCCCCCACGTTCACCTGGAGCACCAGCATGCGAAACCGCACGATAGGCGCGGCCGTGGTGGCCCTCGGCGTCGCCGGAGCCTCTCTTCTCGCCACCAGCAGCGCCAGCAGCCACGGCTACACCGACTCACCCATCAGCCGCCAGAAGCTCTGCGCCAACGGCACCGTCACCAACTGCGGCGCCATCCAGTGGGAGCCGCAGTCGGTCGAGGGCCCCAAGGGCTTCCCGGCCGGCGGACCCGCCGACGGCAAGATATGCGCCGGCGGCAACTCCACCTTCGCCCAGCTCGACGACCCGCGGGGCGGGAACTGGCCCGCCACCAAGGTGGCAGGAGGTCAGAGCCACACCTTCCGCTGGCAGTTCACGGCGCGGCACCGCACCACCGATTTCAAGTACTACATCACCCGTAACGGCTGGAACTCCAGCGCTCCGCTCACCCGCGCGGCCCTGGACCCGCAGCCGTTCCTGACGGTCCCGTACAACGCCCAGCAGCCGCCGTCCACGCTCTCGCACAGCGGGACGATCCCCAGCGGCAAGACGGGCAGGCACCTCATCCTCGCCGTCTGGACGGTCGCCGACACGGGGAACGCCTTCTACGCCTGTTCGGACGTCCAGTTCTGAGCCGTGCGCGCACCGGCGCACCTGGGCACTCGCGGCACCCGCACGAAAAAGCCCCTCGCTTCCGCGAGGGGCTTTTCCCGTCTGTGCGCCGCCAGGGACTCGAACCCCGGACCCGCTGATTAAGAGTCAGCTGCTCTAACCAACTGAGCTAGCGGCGCCTGCTGACAGAGTTAATACTACCTGGTCCGAGGCGTGCTTCGGACCGCGAGGGCGTGAGCTGCCTCACATCGGGTGCGTACAGGTTTAGAGCGCCAGCGAGAGCACCACCGGCGCCGCCCTGCGGTTCAGCGCGTCGGCCGCCGAGCGCAGCCGGTGCGCGTGCTCGATCGGGAGCGAGAGCGCGAGGCAGCCCACGGCCGAACCGGCGGTCAGCGGGACCGCCGCGTAGACCGTGCCCACGGCGTACTCCTGGAGGTCCAGGACGGGGACGGTCGGCGGCTGGCTGTCCAGCTTGGAGAAGAGCACCTTCTCGCTGGTGATGGTGCGGGAGGTGAGCCGCGCGATCTTGTGGCGGGAGAGGTGGTCTCTGCGCCCGTTCACGTCCAGCTGCGTCAGCAGGCACTTGCCGACCGCGCTCGCGTGCGCGGCGGAGCGGAAGTCGACCCACTCGTTGACCTTCGGCGTGTGCGGCCCGTCCGCGACCTGGGTGACCTTCACCTCGCCGTCGATGTACCGGCTGATGTAGACGGCGGCGCCGAGCGAGTCGCGCAGCTCGGTGAGGGTCTCCTGGAGCTTGTTCTGCAGGGCCTCGCGGCGGGTGGCGCCGGAGCCGAGCAGGACGAGGGAGTCGCCCACGACGTACGCGCCGTCGGAGACCTGCTCCACGTACCCCTCGCGGCGCAGCATCAGGAGCATCGGGGCCAGGTGGCCGGTCGGGAGTCCGGTCTCGCGTGCGATCTGGACGTCGGTGACGCCTCCGGGATGCCGGGAGATCGTTTCGAGGACGCGCAGGGCGTAGTGCACCGAATGGAACGGCGCGGTCGGCTCGGGCTTCGGCGCCACGGTTTCCCCCTACCAGGTTGTGACCGCATGCTTCTGTACCACGATAGCCGCCAAGAACCGTTTCAGGAGGTCCCGTTGGCAAGAAAGTGTCCCGTCCCGGGGTCATATGCAGGGACGGGACACTCTGGCATATGCCAATGGCCTAGTTCAGGCGCAGAGTGGGAGGTCAGAGCACCGCGCCGAGGAAGTCGCGCGTGCGTTCGTGCTCCGGGTCGGAGAAGATCCGCTCCGGCGAACCCGACTCGATGACCTTCCCCGCGTCGAACATGAGCACCTCGTCCGAGATGTCCCGGGCGAAGTTCATCTCGTGGGTGACGCAGAGCATGGTGATGTCCGTGGACCGGGCGATGTCCCTGAGCAGGTCCAGCACCCCGGCCACCAGCTCCGGGTCGAGCGCCGAGGTGACCTCGTCCAGCAGCAGCACCTGCGGCCGCATCGCCAGCGCCCGCGCGATCGCCACCCGCTGCTGCTGGCCGCCCGAGAGCTGAGCCGGTCTCGCGTCGCACTTGTCGGCGAGCCCCACCATCTCCAGCAGCTCCCGGCCGCGCTCCACCGCCTCGTCCTTCTCCAGGCCCAGCACGCGTACCGGGGCCTCGGTGATGTTGCGCAGCACCGACATGTTCGGGAAGAGGTTGAAGTGCTGGAAGACCATCCCGATCTTCTTGCGCGTCTCGCGCCGCTGCTTCTCGTCGGCCGGGAACAGCCGGCCGCCGTTGACGCGGATGGTGCCCGCGTCGGGCTTCTCCAGCGTCATCAGCATCCGCAGGATCGTCGTCTTGCCCGAGCCGGACGGGCCGATGAGCGTGACGTGCCGGCCCGCCTCGACCGAGAAGCACAGGTCGTCGAGGACGGTGTTCTCCCCGTAGCGCTTGGTGACGTTCTCGAAGGTGATCAGCTCGGTGGACAGGGAGTCAGTGGACAAGGCGGCGCTCCAGGGCTCGTACGAGAAGGGATGCCGGATAGGCGATGAGGATGAAGGCGACACCGACGACCGTCAGCGGCTCGGTGTACTGGAAGGTCGCCGCGCTCTCCAGCCGGGACTGCTGGAGCAGCTCCAGCACGCTGATCCCGGCCAGCAGCGGCGTGTCCTTCAGCATCGCGATGACGTAGTTGCCCAGCGCCGGCGCCACGCGGCGCAGCGCCTGCGGCAGGATCACCGCCACCCAGGTGCGGTGGGCCGGCAGGCTCAGCGCGGTGGCGGCCTCCCACTGCCCGGCCGGTACGGCGTCGATCCCGGCCCGGTACACCTGCGCGGTGTACGTCGAGTAGTGCAGCCCGATCGCGAGCGTGCCGGTGGTGAGGGCGGAGAACTGCACCCCCCACTCCGGCAGGACGAAGAAGAGGAAGAAGAGCTGCACCAGCAGCGGCGTGTTGCGGATGAACTCCGTCACGGCGTGCACCGGCCACCGCACCAGCCGGCTCGGGGCGCGGAAACCGGCCGCCCACACGAGCCCGAGGGTGAAGGAGATGAGCGAGCCGAGGACGAGGATCTGCAGCGTGACCAGCAGCCCGTCCCAGAAGCGCGGCATGAAGTCCGCCACCGCGGACCAGTCCCAGTTCACTTGGCCACCACCCCGACGTTCGCCTTGGTCTTCCGTTCGAGTGCCTTCATGGAGCGGGTGATGACGAACGCGATCACGAAGTAGATCACCAGGATGACGGAGTAGATCTGCGCGCTCTCCTGGGTCGCCAGGCGCACCAGGTACGCGGCGAAGGACACGTCCCCGACACCGAGCAGCGACACCAGCGCCGTGCCCTTGAGCAGCTCGACGAGCAGGTTGCAGAAGGACGGGATCATCTCGGGCACGGCCTGCGGCAGCAGGACCAGCCGCAGCCGCTGCCAGGGTGTGAAGCTGAGCGCCACGCCCGCCTCACGCTGGGCCTTCGGCACGGAGTTCAGCGCGCCGCGCACGATCTCGGCGCCGTACGCCCCGTACGACAGGCCGAGCGCCAGCACCGCCGCCCACATCGGCACCAGCTGCCAGCCCAGCAGCGGCGGCACCACGAAGAACAGCCAGAACATCAGCACCAGCGCCGAGGTGCCCCGGAAGATCTCCGTGTACGCGCCCGCCAGGAAGCGGACGAAGAGCGAGCGGTGGGTGCGGGCCGTGCCGACGGTGAAGGCGACCAGCGCGCCGAGCGCGGCGCTGTACACGAGCAGCTGGACGGTGGTCCAGATGCCCGGCAGCACCCAGTTCTGCCAGAGTCCTGCGGTCATCGGCACAGCTCCTCGGCGGTGAGCGTGGTCATCTCGGCCTGGGTGAAACCGAAGCGCCGCATGATGCGGAAGAGCTCGCCGCTCTTCTTCATCTTGTGGATCTCGGCGTTGAAGGCGTCCCGGAGGTCGTGGTCGGTGGGGCGGAAGGCGAAGCCGCCGCCGTCGATCTTCTTCTCGCCGTCGACGACCGCCGAGAAGGGCGCCGTCGCCTCGGCCCGCCGGCTCTTCTCCACGACCAGGCGCGCGGTGAGCGCGGTGGCCGCGAAGACGTCGACGCGGCCGGACTCGACGGCGTTCAGACCGGCCACCTGGTCCTGGAGAATGACGACGTCCTTCTCGGGGTACCCGGCGGCCACGGCGTAGTCGAGCTGCGCGTACCCGGTGGCGGTGGCGAACCTGGCCTTGGCGCGGACCGCGTCCTCGTACGAGCGCACGTTCAGGGGGTTGCCCTTGCGGACGACGAAGGAGTCGAGCATCTGGTACTCGGGGTCCGAGAAGATGACCTGCTCGCAGCGTTCCTTGTTGATGTACATCCCGGCCGAGACGATGTCGAACTGCTGGGAGTTCAGGCCGGGTATGAGGGAGGCGAAATCGGTGGCGACGGGCTGGACGCGGCCGATGCCGAGCCGCTTGAAGATCACCTTCGCCAGCTCCGGCGCCTCGCCGGTGAACTCGCCCTGCTCGTCGACGTACCCGTAGGGGACCTCACCGGCGATGCCGAGCCGGACGGTGCCCTGCGATCTGAGCCGGTCCAGGGAGTTGCCGGAGGTGACGCGGCTGCACGCGGCGGTCCCCGCGCCCACGGCGGCGACCGCCGAGCCGAGCAGCAGGGTGCGCCGGGGTATCGGACGGGTGGTTCTGAGTCGACGAGCTGTACGGGCCATGGGCGCGCGGCTACCCGAGACCGCGCGGGGTATGCGTACGGGAACGCCGACCGACAGGAGGGCGTGACATGGAGGACGTGACATGACGACGGTCGGACTGCTCTACCCGGGGCACGCCGCCGAGGAGGACTACCCCCGGATGGAGGCTTTGCTCAACGGCCTCAACCTCCCCATCGTCCGCACCGACATCGGCGAGGACGCGCACCGCGTGGACGTCCTGCGGGAGATGGGCGCCACGGAGCGGCTCGCGGCCGGGGTCGAGGAGCTGCGGCTCTCCGGCGCCGAGTCGGTGGTCTGGGCGTGCACGAGCGGGTCGTTCGTGTACGGCTGGGAGGGCGCCCACGAGCAGATCCGGACCCTCGCGGCGGCGGCCGGGCTGCCGGCGTCGAGCACGGCGTTCGCGTTCGCGCACGCGGCGGGGGCACTGGGGGTGCGGCGGGTCGCGGTGGCGGCCACGTATCCGCCGGACGTCACGGAGCTCTTCGTACGGTTCCTGGAGGCCGCCGGACTCGAGGTGGTCGCGGCCCGGTCGAGCTCCGTCGTCACGGCGGCCGAGCTCGCCCGGTGGGGCCGGGAGCATGTGCTCCAGCTCGCCAGGACCGGCGACCACCCGCAGGCCGAGGCGGTGCTCCTGCCCGACACGGCGCTCCACACGGTGGCGTACCTCCCGGAGCTGGAGGCGGCGGTGGGCAAGCCGGTGCTCACCGGGAACCAGGTGACGGTGTGGGAGGGGTTGCGGCTGGCGGAGCGGCGCGGGGCGTGGTCGGCGGAGCTGGGGCGGCTGTTCGCGCGGGAGGGCGCGGAGGCGCTCACGGAATAGGCGCCCGGACAAGCGCCCGGACAAGCGTCCGGTACAAGCGCCCGGACAAACGTCCGGAATAAACGGAGAGGGCCTCATGTTGTCGATGGGTGCTGTATGCACGCATCCACGCAGGAGGATCCCTTGGTGAACGACGAAGCCGTACGAGGCGGCGACGCCATCCGCGGCACGGCGCACGGGAGCGCGCCCGTCCCGCTCTCCGTCCTCGACCTGGTCACCGTCGGCAGCGGGCGCACCGCCACCGAGGCCGTCTCCACCAGCGTGGCCCTCGCCCGGCTGGCCGAGCGGCGCGGTTACCACCGCCACTGGGTCGCCGAGCACCACTCCATGCCCGGGGTCGCCTCCTCCTCGCCGGCCGTGATCCTCGCGCACCTCGCCGCCCACACCGAGCGCATCCGGCTCGGCTCGGGCGGCGTGATGCTGCCCAACCACGCGCCGCTCGTCATCGCCGAGCAGTTCGGCACCCTGGAGGCCATGGCCCCGGGCCGGGTCGACCTGGGCCTGGGGCGCGCGCCCGGCACGGACGGCGCCACGGCCGCGGCCCTCCGTCGTACCGAGCGGCTGAACGAAGGCGCCGACGACTTCCCGCAGCAGCTCGCGGAGCTGGTGCGCTTCCTCGACGACGACTTCCCGGACGGCCATCCGTACGCCCGGATCCACGCCGTGCCGGGGCCGGTGCAGGGCCCGTCGGGCCGCCCGCCCGTGTGGCTGCTGGGGTCCTCGGGCTTCAGCGCCCGGCTGGCGGGGGCGCTCGGCCTGCCGTTCGCGTTCGCGCACCACTTCTCGGCGCGGAACACCATCCCGGCGCTGGACCTCTACCGCGACTCCTTCCGGCCCTCGACCGTGCTGGACGCTCCGTACGCGCTCATCGGCGTCTCCGCGCTCGCCGCGCAGGACGAGCGGGAGGCGCGGCGCCAGGTGCTGACGGGCGCGCTGTCGATGGTCCGCCTGCGCACGGGGCGGCCGGGCCTGATCCCGACGCCGGAGGAGGCGGAGGCGTACGCCTTCAGCCCGGCGGAGCGGGAGTTCGTCGACGGCTGGCTGTCGAACGTCGTCCACGGCACGCCGGATGCGGTACGGGCGGGGCTGGACGACCTCCAGAAGCGCACGGGCGCCGACGAGCTGATGATCACGGCCAACGCGCACGGGAGCGAGGCGCGGCTGCGCAGCTACGAGCTGATCGCGGACGCCTACGGCTTCTGACCGCTGCGCGTGGTTCGGGCTCGGGAACGGGTGCACAAGATCCATAAGGGAGCCTTAAACCGCTCGTCACCACCGGTGGCGGGCGGTTCGCACGCGTCCCTGACGAGGGGTTTCGTGGTGGAATTGGTCTAGTCCTCGTTTGGTTCGGACCATTGACGCACTGTTCACGCGGCCGCTATCACTGCTCCAACTCCCGTACCGCCACCCCCCTCGGAGGCCGCACGTGCAGCACCGCAAACCCCTCGTCGCCGCGCTCACCGGCGTGGCGCTGACCGCCGGCGCGCTGGCCGCCCTCGCCGGCCCCGGCACCGCCGCCGCTGCCGCCCCGGCCGCCGCCGCGCCCTCCTCCGGTGGGGTGAAGATCGCGTACTACGACCAGTGGAGCGTCTACGGCAACGCCTTCTACCCCAAGCACCTCGACACCCGGGGCATCGCGGGCAAGCTGGACATCATCAACTACTCCTTCGGCAACATCCACCCCACCGAGCTCACCTGCTTCGAGGCGAACAAGGCGGCGGGTGACGACGCCAACCCCAACGCCGGTGACGGCGCGGGCGACTCGTACGCCGACTACCAGCGGTCCTTCTCGGCCGCCGACAGCGTCGACGGGGTCGCCGACAAGTGGGACCAGCCGATCGTGGGCGTCTTCAACCAGTTCAAGGAGCTGAAGGCGAAGTACCCGAAGCTGAAGATCAACATCTCGCTGGGCGGCTGGACGTACTCCAAGTACTTCCACGACGCCGCGAAGACGGACGCGAGCCGCAAGAAGTTCGTGGCCTCGTGCGTCAAGCAGTACATCGCCGGTGACCTGCCGGTCGAGGGCGGGTACGGCGGCCCCGGCACGGCGGCCGGGATCTTCGACGGCATCGACATCGACTGGGAGTACCCCGGTTCGCCCGACGGCCACCTCGGCAACCACTACGGCCCCGAGGACAAGCAGAACTTCACGCTGCTGCTCGCCGAGTTCCGCAAGCAGCTGGACGCGTACGGCGCCGCCCACGGCGGCAAGAAGTACCTGCTGACCGCCGCCCTGCCGGCCGGGCAGGACAAGATCAAGCACATCGAGACGGACAAGATCGGCGCGTACCTCGACTACGCGAACATCATGACGTACGACATGCACGGCGCCTGGGACGGCGACGGGCCCACGTACCACCAGTCGCCGCTGTACTCCGGCTCCGACGACCCGACCGACCCGATCAAGCCCGGCACCGAGAAGTACTCGATCGACAACGCCATCGACGCCTGGATCGACGGCAAGCCGGCGTACGGCATCGCGGGCGGCTTCCCCGCGAACAAGCTGACGCTCGGGTACGAGTTCTACTACCGCGGCTGGAAGGGCGTCCCGGCCGGGGCGAAGAACGGCCTCGCACAGCCCGCGACCGGCGCCTCCGCCGCCCGGCCCGTCAGCCAGCAGGCCGGTATCGCGCACTACAAGGAGCTCGGCGGCATCGTCGACAACGCGGCGACGACGTTCTGGGACGACCAGGCGAAGGCGTCGTACTTCTACAAGGACGGCGAGTTCTTCACCGGGCTGGACAAGCGGTCGATCCAGGCCCGCGCGGACTACGCCCACAGCCGGGGCCTGGCGGGCGCGATGATGTACTCGCTGCTCGGACTGGACGAGCGGACCACGCTGCTCAACGACATCGTGGCGGCCGTCGGTTCGTCGCCGTCGACCCCGGACCCGACCCCGACTCCCACGCCGAGCCCGACCCCGACGCCCACTCCCACCCCCACTCCCACCCCCACTCCCACTCCCACGCCGGGTGCGTGCACGGCCGCGGCCTGGTCCGCGACGGCGGAGTACACCGGTGGCGCGCAGGTCTCCCACAAGGGGCGGACCTGGAAGGCCAAGTGGTGGACGAAGGGCGAGGAGCCCGGCACCACCGGCGAGTGGGGCGTCTGGCAGGACCTCGGCGCCTGCTGATCCGAGACCCACCCCCACGACCACCGCCCCTGCCCGGCGAACACCCCCCGGGCAGGGGCGGTTTCACGTCCCGGCGCCCATCAGCTGCGGGATGCGGTCCGCGGCCACCGCCCGGGAATAGAGCCAGCCCTGGCCGGTGTCGCAGCCGATGCGGCGCAGGCGCGCCGCCTGGCCGGAGGTCTCGACGCACTCGGCGGTGACGGTCAGGCCGAGGCGGTGCGCGAGCTGGACCAGGGCCTCGACGATGACCTCGTCGGCGGGGTTCGGGTGCTCCTCGTCCTGGAAGCCGCGGACGAACGAGCCGTCCAGCTTGAGGACGGAGACCGGCAGGCGGCTGAGGTAGGCGAGGTTGGAGTAGCCGGTGCCGAAGTCGTCGATGGCGATCTGCACGCCCATGTCGCTGAGCGCCTGGAGGGCCTGGAGCGGCCGGCCGGCCGACCCCATGACGGCCGACTCGGTGAGCTCCAGCTGGAGGAGGTGGGGCGCGAGCCCGGTCTCGGCGAGGATCTCGGCGACGTCCGCGACCAGGTCGGAGTCCCACACCTGGCGCACGGCGACGTTGACGCTGACGAACAGCGGTTTCTCGCGCGGGTGGTCCTTCTGCCACTGCCGGGCCTGGCGGCACGCGGTGCGCAGCACCCATCGCCCGAGCTGGACGATCGAGCCGTCCTCCTCGGCGATCCCGATGAACCGATTCGGCGCCAACGAGCCGAACTGCGGGTGGTTCCAGCGCACCAGCGCCTCGACGCCGCGTACCGTCCCGTCGGACATGCCGACGAGCGGCTGGTACTCCAGGGCGAACTCGCCGCGCTCGACGGCCGGGCGGAGGGTGGAGGAGAGCGACTGGCGCGTCATGCGGTGGGCGTTGCGCTCGGGGTCGAAGAGCGTCCAGCGCGCCTTGCCGTCGGCCTTGGCCCAGTACAGCGTGGTGTCGGCGGCCTGCATCAGGCCCGTCACGGTGGTGCCGGCGGCGGCCCGCTCGACGACCCCGATCGACGCCGAGACCGACAGCCGCTGCCCGGCCAGGTCGAACGGGCGCTGCACGGCGGCGAGTACGGACCGGGCGAGGTCGGCGAGCTGCTCCGTCCCCGTCGAGTCCTCGACGAGGATGGCGAACTCGTCACCGCCGAGCCGCGCGACGAGATGGCCGCCGCTGCGCGTGTAGCCGTCGCTGTCCGCGCACTCGGTGAGCCGGGCGGCCACGGCCGCCAGCAGCCGGTCGCCCACGCGGTGCCCGAGGGTGTCGTTGACGGCCTTGAAGCCGTCCAGGTCCAGGTAGCAGAGGCCGATCCGCCCTGATCCGCCATCGCCGTAGGAGTCGTACGCGTCACCGGATCCGTACGCGTCGTACGTGGAGTTCTCCAGCGCGGAGGCGAGCCGTTCGAAGAAGAGCGTGCGGTTGGGCAGTCGGGTCACCGGGTCGTGCATCTGCAGGTGGCGCAGTCGCGCCTGGAGCTCGCGCCGGTCGCTGATGTCGGTGATGGACAGCAGCACGCGCCGGCTGTGCGGTACGGGCGCGACGGTGACCTCGGCCCACAGGGAGCGCCCGTCGGGGTGCTTGAGGCGGCGGGTGCAGCGGAAGCGGGAGCGGCGGCCGCGCAGGACCTCGCGGTAGGCGTGCCAGGTGCGGCTGTCGGAGGCGAGGTCGACGAGGTCGGAGGCCGGCTGCTCGCTCAGCGAGGCGGGGTCGGTGCCGAGGAGGGCGGCGAAGGCGTCGTTGGCGCTGACGACGAGCCCCTCGGGGTCGACGACGGCCATGGCCAGGTGGGCGGCGTTGAAGGCGGCGCGGTAGTCGCGCAGTTCGGCGTCGGGCGCGGGGCCGGTACCGCCGGATTGGTGACTCTGCGTGTTCGGGAGGTCCGCGGTGTCGGGCGGTGAGACTGCCGCAGCTCCCGGTGGATGGGGCGTTCCGCTGGAGGTTCCGCTCACCGCTCGCTCCCGCAGGGCAGTTGTGACGCACAGATGTGGTCGGAATGGTCAGCCATCGAAAGTGTGCCGATCATAGAGGCTGTCGCGGCGGCCGTTCCAGCGTCGCCACTGGGTGAGAGGCGCCCGGAAGGTGTGAGCCGCCCCACCCGCACGCCCCCGGTCGATCGTTTCTGCACGGGTCTGGCCCGGGTGTGGCGCGCACCGGTCCCGCCCTGATCGGTTGTGACGTTGCGTGAAATCGGCCCGCTCACCCAAGTGGGGCAGCGGAACAGGACGGATCGCACCAAATCGCCCCAGGGTGGTGAGACGTCCCGCATCCCGCACCCGGAGGTCGACGTGGAGAGTCAGCAGACACCCGAGGGAGTGGACCGCGCACGCCTGCGGTCCACCGCCGCGGGCATCTTCTCTCTCCTGGCGCTCGCCGCGACGGGCCTCGTGGCCGGTCCCGCGTCCGCCGCGCCCGAGGCGGGGCCGTGCGCCCTGCCCCGCACCGGCGCACACCACTCGCTGGGCCTGGATACCTGGAACGCCGCCTACCCGCGGCCGGTGCGCGACCTCGACGCGGTCATGCTCTTCCTGTCCTTCCCGGACGCGCCGCCGCTGACCCACCCCGACGAGATCGCCGCCGACCACTTCCCGTCCACCAGCCGCTTCTTCCAGCGTGCGTCGTACGGCAGGTTCACCCTCCGCCCGCACCTGTTGCGCGAGTGGCTGCCGATGCCGCGGCCTTCCACCGCGTACGCCATACGGCGCGACTGGGAGCCCCACCGGCGCGCGGCCTACCTGCGCGACGCCCTCGCCGTGGCCGACCCGTACGTCGACTTCTCGCGGTACGACATCGTCTACCTGGTCGCCGACCCGGACGCGCCGGGCGTGGACTCCGACGCCACGAAGGTCGTCAACCTCGACCTCCCGCTGCGCGCGGACGGCACCGACATCCGGCGTGTCGTCACCGTCTTCGAGCGCCACCCGCCGGACCGCAACGTCCTCGCCCACGAGACCGGCCACGTGTTCGACCTGCCGGACCTCTACCGGCGGCCGACGGACGGCAAGGGCGACTGGGACACCCATGTGGGGGACTGGGACGTCATGGGCAGCCAGTTCGCGATGGCGCCGGAGCTCTTCGGCTGGCACAAGTGGAAGCTGGGCTGGCTCGGCGGGCACCAGGTCCGCTGCGTGCCCGAGGGGGAGCCGACCCTGCTCACCCTGGAGCCGCTCGCCGCCGCGCCCGAGTGGGGCGTGTCGGTGGGCACCCGGCTGGCGGTCGTCAGGACCGGCGAGCACAGCGCGCTGGCGATCGAGGCGCGCTCCGCGACCGGCAACGACGAGGACACCTGCACCGAGGGCGTACTGATCTACCGCGTCCGGGGCGAGGCGTCGTCCGGCGCCGGACCGGTCGAGGTGGTCGACACCCACCCGCGCACCGGCGCCTGCTGGGGCCGCTCGGTGTACGCGCCGCTCGCGGACGCGCCGCTGGGGGTGGGGGAGACCTTCACGGTGCCGGGGGAGGGCACGCGGGTGGAGGTGGCGGACCGCACCGCCACGGGCGCGTGGAACGTCAAGATCACGCCCCGCTGATCCGGGCAACGAAGAAGCCCCCCGCTTCCGCGAGGGGCTTCTTCCGTCTGTGCGCCGCCAGGGACTCGAACCCCGGACCCGCTGATTAAGAGTCAGCTGCTCTAACCAACTGAGCTAGCGGCGCCTGCTGACGTCGTAGACCTTAGCACCCTGTTCGGGGCGAGGAGAAATCGATAACGGCGCACGGCCCACAGCAGCACCTCGGGCCCCGGCAGCCACGGTTGCCGGGAGTCCGGCGCCACCACCCAGCGTGGCCCCTCGGTCGCACCCAGCGGCGCCGGCGGCGGCACGGTCACGGCGTCCCCCACCCCGTGGCAGATCAGCGGCGGCACGTCGTCGTCGCCCCACTGCTCCCAGCGCAGGAGCGACGGTAACCGCTGGGCCGTGCCCGGCGCGGTGAACAGCAGCATCCGCCCCCGGTGCACGGCGACCGGGCCCGAGCCCGGGCCCTCCTCCCACAGCCGGTCCAGGATGCGGCGCCCGGCGACCGCGGGCCCGCTCACGACGTCGAAGACCCGCCCGCACGGCAGGACGGCGGGAGCGGCCGGGTGCGCCGCCCAGAGCTCGAGGGTGGCGTGCGGGTGCGGGGCGGCGGAGGCGAGCCAGTCGGCGCCGTCGGAGGTGACGTGGCATACGTTCATGCCCCCACACCTACGCCTGGTGACGGCCCTGTCTCCGAGGGTTGCGGAAAACCCGGACAACCGGGTCCGCCCGAGAGTAAGGTTCGCCCACCCGGCATATGCCGTCGGCCAGGGCCCGCCCCTCGGGCGGTGCGGGCCTCAGCCCTGCTCGCGGCCCTGCTCGCTGTCCCGCAGCAGGTCACGCCCGAACTCGACCATCCGCTTCGCGTAGTCCTCGGTCCACTCCGCACGCTCCGCGATGTCGGCGGCGGTCAGCCGGTCGAACCGCCGCGGATCCGCGAGCTGCGCGGCCGCCATCGCCTGGAACTCCACGGCCCGGTCGGTCGCGGCGCGGAACGCCAGCGCGAGCTCGGTGGAACGCGCGAGGAGCTCGCGCGGATCGTCCATCGACTCCAGGTCGAAGAAGTGCTCCGGATCGGCGGCGGCCTCCGCAGGCTCGAAGAGCAGGGGCGCGGGCTTCAGCCGCCGCTGCTCGCTCCGCTCGGTCTCCGCCATGTCGCCCAACTCCTCCTGCTCCCGGCCCCCGCCCTCCGGTCGGCCACCGTCCATTGTCCCGCGCACCGCAACCCCACCCGGCGGGGGCTTTCCCCACCCCTACGCCGGCGCCCACCGCACCCGGTGCTCCGACAGGTGCGACAGCACCGCGTGGTTCGCCTCCCAGCCGTCCGGGAACTTGACCGTGACGCCCAGCTGCACCGGCTCCGTCGACGGGTGTTCGTCGAGCAGCTCGGAGACCCCCGCGCGGCACACCACGATGCACGCGTGCCGGTGCCGCGACGCCAGCACGCACAGGCGCCCCGTCTCCAGGTGGAACGCCGTCGCGTCCGGGCGCCCCGACAGGGGGTGGAGCACGACCGTCACGTCGTACTCCCGCCCCTGGAGCCGGTTCGCCGTGTCGACCGTCACCCCGAGGACACCCAGCTCCGCCAAGGCGACCCGCACCGCCGCCGCCTGGTCGCGGTGCGCCGTGCCGACGGCGATCCGGTCGGGGCCCAGCGGCACCGGCTCGGCCGACCGCTCCGAGACCGCCGCCCCGCCCCGGTCCAGCAGCCGCCGCACCACGAGCGCCACCGCCCGTACGGCCTCCGGGTCCGTACGCGGCGTGTGCCGGGCCGGCAGCTCCAGCAGGCCCCACCCCGACTCGGCGGCCTCGTCCAGCACCCGGTCGGGCCCCGACCCGTCCGACGCGACCCCGAAGGCCAGCCGCCGCTCACCCGGCCCGGTCCCGCTGCGGAACGGCGTGTACGGGTAGAACGCGTGCGACACCAGCGGCGCCGCCGACGCCGGCAGCCGCCACGACACCGGCAGCCGGTGCTGCGGCAGCTCGGGGTTGTGCGCGAGCAGCGTCGACACCGCACTCGCGGACGGGTCGTACGACAGCCCCGCCCACTGCTCGGCACCCACCACCGAGAAGGGGTCCAGCTGCCCCGGGTCCCCGACGAACAGCGCCCGCTCGAAGAGCCCGGCCACCGTCAGCAGGGCGTCGGAGCGCATCTGGTACGCCTCGTCCACGATGGCGTGCCCCCACGGCTCGACGCCCTTCACGTGCGCCCACTTCGCGGCCGTCGAGATCACCACGTCCAGCCCGGCCAGGTCCGCCGCCTTCGCCGACTTCCGTACGTTGTCGAGCGTGTCCAGCGCCTTGTCGTACGGGTCCGAGTCGTTGGAGTGCAGCCGCCCCACCGGCAGCCCCGGCTCCTTCTCGGCGAGCCGCAGCACCAGGTCGTCGACCTGGGCGTTGGTCTGCGCGACCACCATCAGCGGCCGCCCGGCCGCCGCCAGCTCCAGCGCCGCGCGCACGACGAGCGTCGACTTCCCGGCACCCGGCGGCGAGTCCACGACGACGCCGCGGGCGTCGCCGTGCAGCGTGTCGTCGAGGATCTCCCGGGTCGCCCTGGCCGCCTCGGCGGCGGGATCGAAGGGCACGGCGAGGCTCACAGCAGGTCCTCCGGCGTCACGGCGTCGGGCACTTCCACCGCGTCGGCGCGCGGCGGCCCGCCATGGGTCCACGGCGTCTCCTCCGGGTCGGGCAGCTTCGGCCCCACCCGCTGGTCGTGCTCGAACAGCGTCCACACCAGACGGTCCCCCTTCTCCGGTACGGACCCCTCCGCCGGCTCCTTGCCCCGCCCCATGCGGTCCAGCACCCGCAGCACCAGCACCCCGGCCTCTCCGTCCTCGTACCGGTCCTCGAACCGGTCCTCGAACCGTACGAACTCGGCAGCCTGCGGCTTGCCGTCCAGCGACCGGTACACCTTCACCTTCTCGCCCAGGTGCGGCCGGTCGTCCGTCCGCACCGTCAGCAGGGGGCGCGGCGCCGGGCGCTTCGACTCCGTCCACGTCATGGTCACGTCCAGCACCTCGGCCACGAACGCCTCACCGGCCAGCCGCCGCCCCGCCATCACCAGCGGATCGTCCAGGGCCTCCTGCGCCTCCAGCTGCGCCTGGGCGCTCTCGCGCGCCGCGAGCTTCTGCGCGGCCGTGACGGCGTCGTCGCGGCGTGGCTGCGGCGGCTCACCGGCCCGGATCCGGTCCCGGTGGCCGGTGAACGACCAGCGGTCCCGGGTCCACCGGTCCGCGACCCGGGCGCCAGGCGGCAGCTCCCGCGCCAGCTCGATCGCCCGCCACACCGCGTACCAGGTGGGCCGCAGCTGGGTGAGGATCAGCCGCCGCACCTCCCGCTCCGCCCGGTGCAGCTCGCCGAGCCGCTCGTCGGCCGCTTCGCCGTCCTCCGCCGCCGCGAGCGCCTGCCGGGCCCGGTCGTACCGCTCGATCGCGGGTGCCAGCAGCCGGTTGTCGAACGCCGGATCGGTCGCGGGACCGGCCGGCGGGCACAGCAGCTGCCCGTCCCGGTCGCGCCCCAGCTCCGCCCGCAACGCCGCCTCGGCGCCCGACTCCCCGTCGGGCGCGTCGATCCAGGCGAGCAGCGCCCCCAAGTGCTGGTCCTCCAGCGAGGACTGGCCCGTCGCCCAGTGCCGGTTCAGCAGGTCCGTCGCCGCCAGCAGCAGCGACGACCCCGGCACCCGCGCCCGCTCGCCGTAGTGCGTCAGCCACCGACCCAGCAGCGGCACGCGCGGCGGCGCCGGGAACGGCGTCTCCGGATCCTGCTCGGCCGTGCGCCGGAACCGCATCGACCGCCCCAGCAGCCGTACGTACTCGACGCCCGCCCGGCTCGGCACGATCAGCTGCGGCGCGTCCGCGCACAGCTCCACCTCGACCTTGACCTTCTTGCCGGTCTCGGGGTCGGTCTCGTTGCGCTCGGCCGCCTCGACGTCGTCGGCGTACGCGTCGAGGTACGGGATGACCGCCTCCGCGAGCTCCGCGAGGAACGCGAACCGCAGGTCCCGGTCGCGCGGCTGCGGCACGACCAGCAGCCGCGGCTCCTCCGGGTCGGTCCCGACCAGGGCCCCCAGCGGAGCACCGGCCTCACCGGCGGTCGTCAGCGGTACGAGGACGAGGGGCCGCTCCGAGAGGTGCCGGTGCCGCACGGTGGCGAGCGGCTGGGCCCGCCCGGACTCGACGGCCTCCAGCCGCGCGAGAGTGGAGATCAACGACACGCTGCCACCCCCTCCAGTGATTCCGCCCGCAGCGCCGCCGCCCGCCGCAGCGCCGCCACCGCCGGGTCGTCCGGGTCACCGGCCTCGCCGCGCGCGGCCGCCAGCACCGCGCCGACCGTCGTCAGCCCGCCCAGCTCGCCGCGCACCGAGCGGCCCAGCGCCTCCACCGCGCCCGCCTCCCTGGCGCGGTCGCGGCAGTGGAACGCCAACTCGCACGCGGACAGGCACTCCGGCGCGTACGCGTGCGGCACCGCGTCCACCGCCGCCGCCAGCTGCTCCGCCGAGCACGCCTCCACGTCGAAGGTGACGCCCTCCGGGAGGGCGGCCGCGATGTCCTCGACGCGGGTCAGCCGCGCCAGCTGCCGCCGGGTCACGGACAGCTGCTTGCGTACGTCGACGAGCGAGCCCGTCGGCTGGTTGGAGAAGTCCTTGGGGCAGACCAGCAGCACCGAGTGCGTCACCTCCGCGCCGTCCGTCAGGGCCGCGACCCGCTCCAGCGCCAGGACGTACACGGCGGCCTGGCGGGCGGCCGCGCCCACCTTCGCCGCGTCCGCCGAGCCGTCGACCATGGGGAACGACTTGATCTCGACGACCGTCCACCGCCCGTCGGGCCGTACGACGACGGCGTCCGGCTCCAGGTACGCGGGCGAGCCGGCGACCTCCAGCGCGAGCATCGGGTGGTCGAGCAGCGACCAGGCGCCGGCCTCCGTGGCCTCGCGCAGGGCCAGCGCCGTGCGCGCCGCGCGCCCCTCGGGCCCGGCGGCCGCGAGATCCGGCACCCGCACGTCGCCCTGGCCCTCCACGCCGAGCAGCCGCAGCAGCTCCTTGCCGCCGTCGGCCTTGACCTTGGCCTCGAAGGCGTTGCCCCGCATGAAGGCGAACTGCGACTGCCCGAAGCCCGACGGCGCGCCGAGGGCGGAGGCCAGCGCGGCCTTGTCGACGCCCGCTCCGTCCAGCAGGGCGCGGCGCCGGCAGCCCGGATTGGCCGCCAGCGCGGCCAGCGCGCGGGCGTCCAGCGGATGCGGCGCGGCTGCGGGGCCGCGCAGCTCAGCGAGCCGGTGCCGGAGTGTCGTCTGCGGACGCCGATCGGGCCCGCTGCCCAGGAATTCGCTCACCCGCGGAAGTCTCGCATCCACCACTGACAATCGGTGAGGCTCCCGGAACGGAACCCCTGCCGAAACGTTCCCGCACCCGTTGCCGGACCCCGTCCCGCACCCTGTCGACGCCGCGCATCGCCGGCCCCGCCAGCACCAGCCCCACCCCCATGACCGCGCACCCCGCGACCGCGTCGAGGAAGTAGTGGTTCGCCGTCCCCATCACGACGACCACGGTCAGCAGGGGGTACGCCACCCCGAGCGCCTTCAGCAGCGGCGTACGCCCGTACCGCCACACCACCACCCCGCACCACAGCGCCCACCCCACGTGCAGGCTGGGCATCGCCGCGTACTGGTTGGTCATGCCCCCGAGCCCGCGCGGCGCGCTCGCCTCGCCGCCCCACCAGCCGTAGGAGCTGTACTGCGCCATGGTGTCGACGAAGCCGTGCCCGGCGGCCAGCAGCCGGGGCGGGCAGGTGGGCAGGAGCGTGAAGCCGACGAGCCCGAGCAGCGTGGAGACCATCAGCCAGGTGCGGGCGGCCCGGTAGTGGAGGGGGCGGCGCCGGAACAGCCAGACCAGGACGGCGGGCGTCACCAGGTAGTGCAGGGTGGCGTAGGCGAAGTCGGCGGGTATGCCGAGCGCGGGGGTGGCGGTGAAGAGACGGTTCAGCGGATGCTCGGCGTTCAGGTGGAGAGCCTGCTCGAAGCGGAGGATCGCCAGCCCGTGGTCGACGGCGGCCGCGACGTCGCCGCGCGCGAGCAACCGCCCGCCGGAGTAGGCCGCGTACACCACCACGATCAGCAGGAGCTCGGTCCACCAGCGGGGACGACGACTCGCGATGGTGTACGGCATCCGAACGCTCCCCCTCGATGACTACTCCTGTCATGGACGCAGAGATCCGCACCGGGGTTGCCCCGGCGTCGGCCCCCGTTCACGTACGGGATGATGGGGAGGCACCTTCTGTGAACCTTCAGGGAGAGCCCCCATGGCACCGCGCATCCTGCTCGCCCGGCACGGCCAGACCGAGTGGTCGCTGCTGGGCAAGCACACCGGCAGGACCGACATACCCCTCCTGGAGGAGGGCCGCCGGGGCGCGAAACTGCTGGGCGAACGGCTGCGCCGCGGCCCGTGGGACGGCCTGGAGGGCGTCGAGATCCGTACGAGCCCGCTGGCACGCGCTCGGGAGACCTGCGAGCTGGCCGGCTTTGGTGAGCGCGCCGAGTCCTGGGACACGCTGATGGAGTGGGACTACGGCGCCTACGAGGGCATGACCCCGGCCGAGATCAAGGCCCTCCGCCCGGACTGGTTCATCTGGCGCGACGGCGTCCCGGAGGGCGAGTCCCTCGCCCAGCTCTCGGCCCGCGCGGACGAGGTCGTGGAGTGGGCCCGCTCGGCCGACCGCGATGTCCTGGTCTTCGCCCACGGCCACATCCTCCGCTCCATCGGCGCGCGCTGGCTCGGCGAGGACGTCTCCTTCGCGGCCCGCATCCGCCTCGACCCGACGAGCATCTCGGCCCTGGGCTGGGCGTACGGCGCCCCGGCGATCGAGCGCTGGAACGACACGGGCCACCTGGAGAGCTGAGGCCACCTCAAGAGCCGACGGGCGGCCGCGCGCCGCGCCCGGCACGCGCGGTCACACCCGGTCCAGCGCCGCCCGCCGGTCCAGGAAAGCCGCCACCGCCGGGGTGGAGCGCTGCGGGGAGAGGAGCCGGACCGTGTCGACGAGCATCGCGCGGATGCGGGACGACTGGACCTCGCCCAGCAGGTCCAGCACCCGCTCGCCCGCCGCGGCCGACTCCTCCAGCGCTCCGGAGCGGGCGAGGTCCGCGGCGAGCTGGGCGCGGTAGAGGGCGAGGTTCCGGGTGAAGTGCGGGTTCTGGAGGGCCGCCGCACGGCGTGAGTGCCGGGCCGCGCGGGCCCAGTCGCCGAGCGCCGACCAACACTGGGCCTGCAGGGCCTCCAGCTCGGGCTCGCCGAAGAAGGACATCCACTCGGGGTCCGCGTCGCACGCGCCCCGCCCGAAGAGCGTGTGCGCCCGGCCCAGGGCCTGCTCGCACGCCGCCCGGTCGCCGAGGCCCGCCCACGCGCAGGCCTCGCGCAGCGCCAGCAGGGCGAGCAGGCGCGCGGAGGACAGGTGCCGGGCCGCGTGCTGGCCCGCCTGGGCCGCCCGGACGGCCTCGCGGTAGCGGCCCGCGTCCCTGGCGAGGAAGGACGTGTTGGAGAAGGCGTGCGCCTCCAGCGCCTGGTCGCCCGCCACGCGCGCGGTGGCCAGCGCCTCCGCGTAGTGGGAGCGGGCGTCCTCCAGGCGGCCCGAGTCATGGGCGAGCCAGCCCACGGAGAGGGCCAGTTCGCCGGTGCCCGCCTGCATCCGGTCGGCGGTCGACTGGCGGGCCGGGGTCCCCGAGTCGAGGAGCGCGTACGCCGTGCGGAGCGGCTCGGCGGCTCTGCGGTACAGGCCGTCCGCGCCGTACCGGTCGTCGAGCAGGCGGATGCGGCGTACCGCCTCCTCGACGGCCTCGGCCTCCGTCTCGCCGAACGTGCGGCCCGCGCGCGGCGCGGGGATGGAGTCGAGACCGGCACCGGCACCGGCCAGGCCGCCGAGGCCGAGCGAGGCGGCCGCCACGGTGGCGGTACCGCTCGTCATGAATGCGCGACGCAGCACGTCGCTCTCCTCATCGTTCCGGATGATGATCTGTGCCGCCGGTGCAGCGTCGCAACCGGCGGCGGCGCGGGCCGCCCGGCCGCGCACCTGCTCGCGTGCCGCGAACCCCAGATCGGCCAGGGTGAGGCCGGGGAACATGTGCAGGAACACCCGCTCGTACGCGTAGTTGGGGCAGCGGATCTCACCCGACTCCACGCGTCCGATGTAGCGGGCGTCGCAGGCGACCTGTTCGCCGATCTCCCGGGCGGCCCTGCGGACCGCGGCCGCGAACTCGGCCGGGGAGCGCCGGCCGCGCAGCCGACGGAAGGCGAGATTGGGAACTGCCCGTGACGACGCCATGGCCGAGCCCTCTCCTGCGTGCTGCCGTTGGTCCGGCGGAGAAAGAACGTACCTGCTGTGACGGGGCGTGCACGCTGCGTTTGGCAACAAAGGGGGTATCTCGCCCACGATCCGCCATGAAATGCCATCCTTTGCGGCGGCGTGCCGCCGTAGCTGTTGACGCGTGTCGGCGTTGAACCCTGCGGAGAGACGGAACGTGTCTCCACACGGGGACTCGAGCGAGGAGGGATCCCTTGTTGGAGGTCGGCATGGCGTCGCAGCCGCAGCATTCGCAGTACCAGCAGCCGCAGCATTCGCAGTCCCAGCAGCAGTCCCAGCACACGGAACCGCACACCGCCGCACAGCACCGGCCGACCGAGGACGCGAGCGCCCCGCCTCCGGAGGAGGCCGGCGAACCCTGCGACCTGGTGACCGTGCCGACCCGGCAGGGCCTGGAGGCCGTCGACATCCTCCGCCGCGGCGGCGCCCCCGCGGTCGGCCCGGTGCTGCACGACGACCACCGCGACACCCTCGGCTTCCTGGTGCCGCCCGGCACCGCCGCCGACTGGGACATGCCGGGCAGCGCCTGTACGCGCACCGCGGGCCGAGGCCTGCGGATCCCCGACCTGGAGGCGGGCGAGCCCCCGGTCGCCGGGGCCGGCTGGCTGCTGCCGCCCACCGACCCCGACGCGGTCACCGACCCGGCCGTGCTGCGCCGGGCGCTCGGCGAGGCCGCCCGCCTCATCGAGGCCGCCGACAACTGCCGGTAGTCCTCGATAATGGGCTGGTGGCGAGGAAAGCAGCACAGCACAGGCAGCGCGGGCGGCAGGCCCCGGCGACCGTCGCCGAGGCCGTGGACGGCGGCCTCGCCGAGCTCGTACCCGACCCCGAGCGCTCCCGCGCCTGGACCCTGCTGATCGACGGCGCCCCGCAGTCGCACGTCGACCTCGACGACCCCGCCCACCTGAGCTTCGCCTACCAGCGCCGCCTCGGCCACATCGCCGATCTCGTCGCGCCGCCCGGCCGGCCCCTCACCGTCGTCCACCTCGGCGGCGGCGCCTTCACCCTCGCCCGTTACGTCGCCGCCACCCGGCCCCGCTCCACCCAGCAGATCGTCGAGCTCGACGCGCCGCTCGTGGCGCTGGTCCGCCGCGAACTGCCGCTGGACCCCGGCGCCCGGATACGCGTCCGGGGCGCCGACGCCCGCGCCGGGCTCGGCAAGGTCGCCGACGGCTGGGCCGACCTCGTCATCGCGGACGTCTTCAGCGGGGCGCGCACGCCCGCGCACCTGACCAGTACGGAGTTCCTCGCCGAGGTGCGGCGCGTGCTGAAGCCCGGCGGTCACTACGCCGCCAACCTCACCGACGGCCCGCCGCTGGCCCACCTGCGGGGCCAGGTCGCCACCGCCGCCGCGCTCTTCCCCGAGCTCGCGCTCGCCGCCGACCCGGCCGTGCTGCGCGGACGCCGCTTCGGCAACGCCGTCCTGCTCGCCTCGGACACCCCGCTGCCGGTCGCCGAGCTGACCCGCCGGGTGGCCACGGACCCGCACCCGGGCCGCGTCGAGCACGGGCGAGCGCTGGCCGACTTCACCGGCGGCGCGACGGCCGTCACCGACGCCGCCGCCAAGCCGTCGCCCGTACCGCCGGCGTCCGTCTTCGAATAATCCGTCCGCTGGTCCGTCCGCATGGTGGGCGGGCTGTTGCCCCGCCCGGCGACCGAAGGCCGGAATCGGGCAATTTTCCCCAAAGGGGGAAGGAGACCCCTCATGGGTAAGCATGTCCATGTTCGTATCCACGAAGGCGTGGGCGTCTTCGACGCCGGCGAGCTCATCGAGCACCACCACTGCCGCTGCGGCGAGACCTGGACCAAGTCGTACCGGGTCGACGACGGCGAACCCGAGTAGTGGGGCCTGGATGAATGCGTCCGAGGTGCTCAGCAGCCCTTCGGTGCACAGGAGCATCCGGCCCGCCCTCGGCTGACAATCAGCCATGCTCCCCGCACCTCACGTCAAGCCGCTCATTCTCCCGTGGGCGGTGAGGTAGAACTGTACGAAGCCGTACGCGCGTTCGCGTCCGCAACGGCAAAACGGGAGGGGATGCGTGTGAGTGGTGGGCTGCCACCCCATCTGAAAGTCATAGCAGAAGGCATGATCCGGGCCTCCATGGGACTGGCCACCAACGTGATGGCCGGTGCCCGGGACACCGCGATCGCGTTGTTCCACGAGCTGCATCGGCAGAAAGGGATGGCTGGCGACGACGACGCCGGCCGCGACTTCGCAAAGGTCTACAAGTCCGCCGCCCCTGCGGCACTCGACCGCATGGGCTTCAGCTCTTACCTTCTGGGCGAGGCCGGCAGAGGGCTGATGCGCACCGCACGCGAATTCATGGCTGCTGAGAGCAGCGTCGCCTCGGCCATCTTGGGGAAACAGGTCGACCTCACTTCGGGTATGGGCGACCCGGGAGCCGACTGCTCCGAGAACTACCTGGGCTTGGGCCAGGAGCTGCCAGAGGTGGTAGGTGAAACATCCGGGTTCGAGCAGTACGGAATGAGCGATCGCTTCCGAGGGTCGCCGGAGAAGCTGCGGGATGTGGCAGGCTCATGGCGGCACGCTGGAAAGCTGATGCTGCGCGTACTCGAGGATGCCCAGGCTTTCGCGTCGACGGCCGACAAGGCGCACTCGGGTGAAGCCGCGGAGGCGTTTCGCAGCTACTTCAACATGTGCGTGGGGAGGACATGCCCTCCGGAGCGTGCCCAGCCTGACGAACCTCTGGTCACCAACCTCGTGGCGGCTTGCAACCAAATCGCCAAGGCGTGTGACCGATACGCCGACCACATCGAGGCCGCCATGCGGCAGATCGCGCGCAACAAGCTGGATCTGTTCGACGTCGACATGCCATGGGATTCACCAAGGTTTGGCGGGAACGGAGACGACGGTGGCCTCCATACCGCCGTGCTGGAGGACCCGTGGATCCACCAACTCGGTGATGTCGCCCACGCACTCGACACGTCGGAGAAGCGCGTGAAGCTGCCCGAGGGCTCGGGCGACCCTCGCGGCCCTGGTATGCCCTTCCCGCTCCCGCCGATCCGCATTCCGATACCGGTTCCCGTGCCAGTGAAACTCGCGGCCTTCACCGGACAAGCATCGGGCGTCGTCGTGATGGGCAGCGGCTACGACCCAACTCTCAATCGAGACCCCTTGCCACCCGCCCCTGGCACCACTCGCATCCTTACAGCGGGAGAACAGGTCGCATTCCGTACTTGGGTCAGCTCGCTGCCACCTGGAGGCTTCGCAGGCGGCGGTGGGGCAAACCACCCGGACAACGCCTACCAGATGCGCGTGGCCGGCTACCCGGAGCGTGAGGTGCCGCTCCCCGCCGCGGCAACCGGAGCCAGTGGCCGCGGGCTCATGGTCGACGGTATGCGCCCCTTGGACGGCTACGCTGTCGAGGCCAAACACGTGCGCGAGCCCGACTGCAGGAAGACCTTCCGAGACCTTGACCAGGTCGACAAGACGCTGGGTACGCCGCCCAAGATAGACGCAAATGGAAAGGTGAAGTTCGACCCGCATCGTGACGGGATGTACGTGAAAGACGGAAACGAGTTGGCTCGTTACCGAGCTGCCCTCTCGGACCCACGTAATAGCGAGATTCGCGGCTTCGAGATCATTACGAACGACAAGCGATCCGCGCCTTATTGGCAGAGCATGATGGCCATGAGCGGCGTAACCGGCACCGCACGCTACGTGCCGTAGTTGTACGGAGACACCATGACGGACGAAGAAGCACTGAGGACCACGTTCAGTTTCGCCCCACCGGTCAACGACGCCGCTGCGTGGCACCTGCGACTCGGCGATCTTGCGGCCAAGATCGTCGAATCCTTCCCCGGCGCATCAACTTCCTTCGGGGAGGACCTCGGCCCGCGCTCCGCCGATGCCTTGTCCTTCGAAGTGCCGCTTGGCGACGGAGTGTGGCTGGAAGGGCTCGCAACCACCCCCTACCCCGACATCGGTTCGGTGATGGTGATCCAAGCATCGGCAGCCGAGGCCGCACGCTTTGCCGTCTGGTTGCGCGACTCCTTTGCGCCCTCTCCTGACCTGGTCCACTTCACCAGCGAATGGGCATTGAACAACGGCGACGACACCTACTGGGTTCTCCCATCGCACGGCAGCGTCGACGAGATCGCCCGGACGTTCCAGGAGCACATCGACTCGTCCGATCGTCCATGACGACAGCAGGCGCCGGCACGACCAGCGCCCGGGAGTCAGGCATCGTCCTCTCCGAGCCGGTGGCGGCAGGGGTGACTAGCGCTCGTCGATCTCCACGCGCGGCGCGGTGTCGTGCCAGACGCAGAAGACCGAGATCTCGCGGCTGTCCTTCGTGAAGGTCACCCGGATCCACGTCGGCTGCTTCCAGACCTGCATCTGCCAGCCGGAGGCCGGGGTCGCCGAGACCAGTTCGGCGGAGGAGGGGCCCATGTCGAAGGCCACGCGGCCGCCGTCGACCGAGTAGCTCCTCACGCTGCCGGTGGTGCCGCTGCTCGCCGAGGGCTTCGTCTCCGGCGTAGGGGACGGGGACGCGGGCGCGGACGGCTTGCGCGACGGGGGCTCGGGCTGATCCGCGCCGGCCGTCTCGTCGGCGCGTGGGGGAGCGGAGGACGCCGGAGTCTCCTTGGGGGGCGGGCGCCGTGTCGACGACGATTGCGGTTCGGCGCCGCCCGTGGGTGCCGTCGGGCGGTCGGCGGTGATCGGCAGGGCGCGCGGCGGGTCGTACGCCGTCCCGGCCATCACCGTGTGCACACCCCACCACGACAGAGTGACCGCCGCGCCGGTGGCGAGCGACCACGCCATGGCATGTACGAGTCCTCTACGCATCCGGGCCATAGTGCACCACCCGCCCGCGCCGTCCATACCGGTCCCCCTCGTTCCGCCGAACGGGGGAGGCATGGCGTACGGTGCGGGCCATGGCAAGTGTGCTCGTGGTCGAGGACGACCAGTTCGTGCGCTCCGCCCTCATCCGGCACCTGTCCGAGGCCTCCCACACCGTACGGAGCGTCGGTACGGCCCTGGAGGCGCTGCGCGAGGTGGCCCATCACCGCTTCGACGTGGTCATCCTGGACCTCGGACTGCCCGATCTGGACGGGTCCGAGGCGCTGAAGATGCTGCGCGGCATCACCGACGTACCGGTGATCATCGCGACCGCGCGGGACGACGAGGCCGAGATCGTACGGCTCCTCAACGACGGCGCCGACGACTACCTCACCAAGCCCTTCTCCGTGGAGCACCTCTCCGCGCGCATGGCCGCCGTGCTGCGCCGCTCGCGCGCCGCCGCCGGGGACGTGCCGCCGTCGCGGGTGATCCAGGTGGGCGGGCTGTCCATCGACCCGCTGCGGCGGCAGGCCGAACTGGACGGCGTACCGCTGGACCTGACCCGGCGGGAGTTCGACCTGCTCGCCTTCCTGGCCGGGCGGCCGGGCGTGGTCGTCCCGCGCAAGGAACTCCTCGCCGAGGTGTGGCAGCAGTCGTACGGCGACGACCAGACCATCGACGTGCACCTGTCCTGGCTCCGCCGAAAGCTGGGCGAGACGGCGGCCAGGCCGCGGTACCTGCACACGCTGCGGGGGGTGGGCGTGAAGCTGGAGCCGCCGCTGTGAGGTGGGCGCTCGTCAAGGTGGCGTTGGCGGTGACGGTGATGGTCGTGGTGGCCTTCGCCGTGCCCCTGGGGCTCGTCATCAAGGAGATGGCCCGGGACCGGGCCTTCACCAACGCCGAGCGGCAGGCCGCCGCCATCGGCCCCACCCTCTCCATCACCACCGACCGCGACCAGCTGGAGCGCGCCGTCGCCTCCACGCAGGCCGGGGCCGCCGGGCGCATGGCCGTCCACATCCCCGGGCCGGGGGAGGGCGGCGAGGCGGTGACCATCGGTACGGGGCGGGCCGCCGAGAAGGACCTCGCCACCGTGCAGCGGGTGCCGCGTGCCTCGACCACCGAGGTGCCCGGCGGTTTCGCGCTGCTCCAGCCGACCGCCATCAGCACCGGCCGGATCGCGATCGTCGAGGTGTACGTGCCCGAGGGCGAGGTCACCAACGGCATCGCGACCGCGTGGCTGGTCCTCGCCGGGGTCGGGGCCGCGCTGGTCGTCGGGTCCGTCGCGGTCGCCGACCGGCTCGGCGTGCGCATGGTGCAGCCCGCCCAGCGCCTCGCGCGGGCCGCGCACGAGCTCGGCGACGGCAAGCTGGGCGCCCGCGTCCCGGAGGAGGGGCCCACGGAGCTGAAGTCCGCCGCGGTCGCCTTCAACTCGATGGCCGACCAGGTCGTCCAGCTCCTCGCCAACGAGCGCGAGCTCGCCGCCGACCTCTCCCACCGGCTGCGCACCCCACTGACGGTGCTGCGGCTCAACGCCGCCTCGCTGGGCGACGGACCGGCCGCCGACCAGACGCGCGCGGCCGTCGAGCAACTGGAGCGGGAGGTCGACGTCATCATCCGTACGGCCAGGGAGGCCAAGCCCCAGACGCAGCCCACCGGTCCGGGTGCCGGCTGCGACGCCTCGGAGGTCGTCCGGGAGCGGATGGACTTCTGGTCCGCGCTCGCGGAGGACGAGGGGCGCAAGGTGCGGGTGGCGGGCGTCGACCGGCCCGTACGCATCCCGGTGGCCCGTCCCGAACTCGTCGCCGCGCTCGACGCGCTGCTCGGCAACGTCTTCCGCCACACCCCGGAGGGCACCGCCTTCTCGGTGGACCTCCACAACGGCGACGACGCCGTGATCATCCTCGTCTCGGACGCGGGGCCGGGCATCGCCGACCCGGAGGCGGCGCTGGCGCGCGGCAACAGCGGCGGGCGGGACGGCTCGACGGGGCTCGGGCTCGACATCGTGCGGCGGGTCGCCGAGTCGACCGGCGGCGACGTGCGGATCGGGCACTCGGTGCTGGGCGGCACGGAGGTCCGGATATGGATCGGGCTGGGCGGCAGGGGTGTTGACGCCCCGGCGCGGCGCGGGCACCGCGTCGTACGCCGCCGCCGCGCGGCCACGGGGCGTGCCCCTCGTTAGTCGGCCCCAGCCGCTCCCCCTGGGTCATCCGTCCACCTCGTCCAGGAACGACGTGATGAGCTTGCCCCACTGCTCCGGAGCCTCCGCGAACGGCAGGTGCCCGATGGGTAGTTCCTCCAGGCGCGCGCCGGGGATGCCGGCGGTGACGGCGCGGTGCAGGGCGGGCGGTACGAGCCGGTCCGCGGTCGTGGAGATCACCAGGGTCGGTACGGCTATGGCCGCCAGGTCCGCGCGCACGTCGGTGCGGGCCACCAGGTCGGCGTGGTCGCCCGTCCCGGGCGGAGCGGTCTCGCCCGTGGTGCGGACCGCGGCCTCCAGCTGCTCGGGCGGCAGCGCCTCCAGCAGCGCAGGGCTGAGCGCGAGCGGTACGAGGAAGCGGCCCATCAGCTCCCGCTGCCCGCTCGCGAACAGGTCGCGCCACACCTCGGCGGCGAGCCGTGTGCGGTGGTCGGGCCGGGCGAACGGGGAGGTCAGGACCAGGGCCGTGACCCGCTCGGGATACCGGGCGGCGACGCGCACGGCCACCGAACCGCCCAGCGAGTACCCGGAGACGGCGAACCGGTCCAGGCCCTCCGCGTCGGCCGCGGCGACCAACGCGTCGGCGAGGCCGTCCACTTCCAGGGGGTGCTCGGCGCGGGGCGTGTCGCCCGTACCCGGAAAGTCGACGCCCACGACGCGGCGTCCCTCGGCGAGGGCGTCGAGAACCGGCCCGTAGTTGGCCTCGATGCCGCCACCGGCGCCGTGGGCGAGGAGAAGGCCGGGACCGGAGGTGCCGCGGACGGTGCGGGCGAAGGCGGACATGAGGGGCTCCCCTTTTCTGTAGCGGTCGCTAGAAAATCTGGTGCAACCGTAGCACGTTCTCTAGCGACCGCTACAGAAATGTTCGCGCCGAGCGCCGCACACCGAGGGGTGTCAGAGCGCGTCGTCCGCCGGCAGTTCGCCCGATCGTGCGACCTCCGCGTACCAGTGCGCGCTCGACTTCGGCGTACGCGTCTGCGTCTCGTAGTCCACGTGCACCGCGCCGAACCGCTTGTCGTAGCCGTACGCCCACTCGAAGTTGTCCATCAGGGACCACAGGAAGTAGCCGCGTACGTCCGCGCCTTCGGCGATCGCGCGGTGGACCGCCTCCAGGTGGCCGTGGACGTAGGCGATGCGGGCCGGGTCGTGGACCGAGCCGTCGGCGGCGACCTCGTCCTCGTACGCCGCGCCGTTCTCCGTGATGAGCAGGGGCAGGCCCGGGTGGTCGCCCGCCAGGCGCATCAGCAGGTCGTACAGGCCCGTCGGGTCGACCGCCCAGCCCATCGCCGTCCGCTCGCCGGGTGGCTGGTGGAACGCGATGTCCTCCGCGCCCGGCCACGGCGAGTGGCTGCTGGCGCCGTGACCGTCGTCGCGCGGGGCGGTGTCCCCGTCGCGGATCTTCGACACCACGGTGGGCGTGTAGTAGTTGACGCCCAGGGAGTCGAGGCGCTGGTGGACGGCGTTGAGGTCGCCCGGCCGGACGAAGGACCAGTCGGTGAGCGCCGCCGTGTCCGCGAGCAGGTCCTCCGGGTACGCCCCGTCCAGCATCGGCCCGAGCCAGATGCGGTTGCCGACCGCGTCGATGCGGCGCACCGCGTCGATGTCCTCGGCCGCCGAGGTCAGCGGCCGCACCTCGTGCACGTTGAGCGAGACCGACACCTCGGCGTCGGCCGGCAGGGCGGCCCGCAGCGCCTGGACCGCGAGGCCGTGCCCGAGGTTGAGGTGGTGCGCGGCGCGCAGCGCGGCGACCGGGTCGGTACGGCCCGGGGCGTGGACTCCGGAGCCGTACCCGAGGAAGGCGCTGCACCAGGGCTCGTTGAGGGTGATCCAGCGGCCGACGCGGTCGCCGAGCGCGTCGGCGACGAGCGCGGCGTACTCGCCGAACCGCTCGGCGGTGGCCCGGTGCGGCCAGCCGCCCGCGTCCTCCAACTCCTGCGGCAGGTCCCAGTGGTAGAGCGTCAGGGTCGGGGAGATGCCGTGCGCGAGCAGCTCGTCGACGAGTTCGCGGTAGAAGTCGAGCCCCTTCTGGACGGCGGGGCCGCGACCGGTGGGCTGTACGCGCGACCAGGAGACCGAGAAGCGGTACGCGCTCAGGCCGAGCTCCGCCATGAGCCGTACGTCGCCGCGGAAGCGGTGGTAGTGGTCGGTCGCCACGTCGCCGGTGTGGCCCTGGAACACCTTGCCCGGGGTGCGGGAGAAGGTGTCCCAGATGGAGGGGGTGCGGCCGCCCTCGGCAGCCGCCCCTTCGATCTGGTACGCGGCGGTGGCGGCGCCCCAGAGGAAGCCGGGCGGGAACTGGCGGGTCGCGGTGAGCGGGCGGGCGTCGGATGCAGTCATATGGGAGCGCTCCCAATCGAGAGGGGATGGGGTGAGGACGAACGGTGGTGATGGGGCCGGCCGCCCGGTTTCAGGGCCGCGGGCCCGGCACGGCGCCGGCTCCGGCCCGGCCCCGGCCCGGAGGTGACGCCGCACCCCCGGCCCGGGCCCTACGGCGGCGGGGCCGCCTCAGCTCTTGACCGCGCCCGACGTGATGCCGCCCACGATGTGCTTGCCCAGCAGGGCGAAGACCAGCAGCAGCGGCACGGTGGAGATCAGGGCGCCGGTCAGCACGATCGCCTGGTTGATGGTGTGGTTGCCCGAGCCCAGGCCGGCCAGCGCCACCTGGAGGGTCGGGTTGCCGTCCGGGGTGAGGGCGATGAACGGCCAGAAGAAGTCGTTCCACGCCTGGACGAAGACGAGCATGCCCAGCACCGCCATCGCCGGGCGCGCGACCGGGAAGACCACGTGCCAGATGATCCGCAGGCTGTGCGCGCCGTCCACCCGGGCCGCCTCGACCAGCTCCACGGGCAGCGCCTCCAGCAGGTACTGCCGCATGAAGAACACCCCGAACGCCGCAACCAGCGACGGCAGGACGACGGACTGGAGCTGGTCCACCCACCCCAGGTCGGTGATGATCCGGTACAGCGGGATCACGCTGAGCTGCGGCGGGATGGTCATGGTCGCCACCACCAGCGCGAGCAGCGCGTTGCGGCCGCGGAAGGGCAGTTTGGCGAAGGCGAACCCGGCGAGGGTGGAGAAGACGACGGTGGACGCCGCCACCAGACCGGCCACCACCGTGGTGTTGACCAGCGCCTCGCCCATGTCGACCTGGTTCCAGGCGAAGGTGAGGTTGTCGAGGAGGTGCGGGCCAGGCAGCAGCGGGGCCGGGGCCTCGACCACGCGCTCGCCCGTGTGCGAGGCCGCCACCAGGTTCCAGTACAGCGGGAAGAGCGAGAAGAGCGCGGCCACGCCGAGCAGGACGTACGTCAGCGGGCCCGCGTGGTGCTGGCGCCCCGCCGCCGGCCGCGCCGGCCGGAGCCGCCGCAGCGGATTCAGCGGCTTCGGCGCTGTTCCGACGCTCATGACGCCACCTCCTTGGTCCCTTGCTTCCGGTTGTCCCGGTTCAGGCGGGCGACGAGCAGCCGGACCGCCCCGATCAGCAGCAGGAGCAGCAGCATCACCCAGGCGATGGCGGACGCCTGGCCGAGGGCGCCGGTGACCCAGCCCTTCTCGTACATCAGCAGGCTCAGCGTCTGGAACTGACCGCCGCTGCCGCCGCTCACCCCGAGGCTTCCGCCGAACAGCATCGGCTCACCGAACAGCTGCGTGGCGCCGATCGTCGAGACCACGATCGTGAACAGGATGGTGGGACGGATCGACGGAATGGTCACGCTGATGAACTGGCGCCAGCGCGAGGCCCCGTCCAGGGCGGCCGCCTCGTACAGGTCCTGCGGGACGGCCTGCATCGCGGCGAGGTAGATCAGCGCGTTGTATCCGGTCCAGCGCCAGATGACGATGACGGAGATCGCGATCTGGGCGGGCCACTTGGACGACTCCCAGTCGACCGGGTCGAAGCCGACCCACCCCAGAACGGTGTTGATGAGGCCGTAGTCGCTGTTGAACAGCTGGGCGAAGACGAGCGTCGCGGCGGCGATCGAGGTGGCGTACGGGGCGAGGACCGCGACCCGGAAGAAACCGCGGCCGCGCAGCTTGTAGTTGAGCAGGTGCGCGAGGCCCAGCGCCATCAGCAGCTGCGGAACGGTCGAGATGACGCCGATGGTGAAGGTGTTGGCGAGTGCCCGCCAGAAGAACTCGCTGTCCCACAGGCCCGTGTAATTGTCGAAGCCGCGCCACTCCGCCTCACCGCCGAGCTCCACGCGGTGCAGCGACAGCCAGCCCGTGTAGATCAGCGGGAAGAGCCCGAAGGCCGCGAAGCAGAGGAAGAACGGCGAGACGAAGGCGTACGGGGTCGCCTTGAGGTCCCAGCGGTAGAGGCGGCTGCGCCAGCCGCTGCCGGCACGTACGGCACGGGGCGGCGGCGAGGGCGTGGGCGGCGGCGGCGCGGTGCCGCCATCGGCCGCCGCACGGACGGAGGTGGCCACGAGGGGCATTCCTTCCAGGTCGGTACGGGGCGGGGTGGCCGCCCGGCGGGGGAGCGCCGGGCGGCCTGGGGCGTGTCGTCGACGTCCCTGCCCAGCTCCCGCTGGGAGGTGCCCCCAGGCCGGCGGGCGGACGACGCTCCTGTGACGACACTTCCCGGGGCGCCCCGCTACTGATCGATCTTGTCGTCGATCAGCTTCTTGACGTTCTCCCAGGCGGCATCGGGCGCGGTGCCGCGCTGCTCGATGTCGAGGATGCCGTTGTCGGTGATGAAGGTCTTCACCTGGCCGTCGTAGCGGCTGACCGGCGCGGGCGTGATGCCGGCCGCGGCCTCGGAGTAGATCTTGCCGACCGGGGTGTCGCCGAAGTACGGGATCTTGGCGTTCTGTACGGCGGCGGAGGCGAGCGTGTCCTTGGTGGAGGGGATGTTGCCGTTGACCCCGAACACCTTGGCGTGCTGCTCCGGCGCGGTCAGCCAGGCGGCGAGCTTGGCGGCCTCCTCCGCGTGCTTGCCGGACTTCGGTACGGCGAGGAAGGAGCCACCCCAGTTGCCCGCGACCGGCGGTGCGGCGATGTCCCACTTGCCCTGGTTGGCCGGTCCGGCCTGGTCCTTGATGATGCCGGTCATCCAGCTCGGGCAGGCGACGGTGGCGAACTTGGAGTTCTTGAAGCCGGCGTTCCAGGTGCCCTTCTCGTCGAACTGCCGCAGCTTGGCGGTGATGCCGCTCTCGGCGGCCTCGACGGCGAGGTCCCAGGCCTTCTTCACACCGGGGCTGTTGTCGTAGTCCAGCTCGCCCTTCTCGTCGGCGTACTGGAGGGGCTGGCTGGAGAGCACGGCGTTGAACAGGCCGCTCGCGGAGTCGTGGAAGGCGGTCCCGGCGGGGGCGTTCTGCTGGTACATCTTGCCCGTGGCGACGAACTTCGCCCAGTCGCCGGCCCAGAGCTGCGCGACCTGGGTGCGGTCGGTGGGCAGCTTGGCCTTGGCGAAGAGGTCCTTGTTGTAGCAGATGGCCATCGGGCCGATGTCGGTGCCGAGGCCGATGACCTTGCCGTCGGCGGTCGTGGCCTGCTTGACCTTCCAGTCGAGGAAGGCGGAGGTGTCGGCGCCGCCGGTCTTGGAGAGGTCCACCCACTTGTTCGCCATGGTGGGGCCGATGGCCTCGGCGATATAGCCGACCTCGATGGCCTGGATGTCGGCGAGGCCGCTGTTGCGGGAGAGGCGGAGCTTCAGCGTGTCCCAGTACTTCTGGCCGTCCGCGACGTTCGATTCCTCGATCTTGATGTTCGGGTGGAGCTTCTCGTACTCGGCGTAGAGCTTGGCCCCGTTCTTGTCGTCGTAGCCGAAGGAACCGAAGGTTCCGATGCGCAGGGTGATCTTCTCGTCGCCGGCGGCCTGGCCGGAGCCGCCGCCGTCGTCGCTGCAGCCGGTGAGCAGGACCGCGAAGGCCGCGAGTGCGGCGGCCGCGGCGTACCCGGGGCGGCGGCCGGGCGCTCCGGCGCGCGTTCTGCCGCCGGGGGTGCGGCGGGACGTGCCGCGGGACGTGCTGGAAGGGCGCATTCCACTCTCCTCGTCGTCTGTGGGAGCGCTCCCACGATGTGGCTTGCGGGGGTGAGTGTCAAGGGATGGGGGCGAATTGAGACGGCTCCGTGCGCGGAGGGGCGGCCACCGGTTTCCTATGTGCCGACGGGTCGGCCCGCCCGGACGCCCGCAGGTCCGTGGCTTGTCGGCGGGCTGCCGCCCGGCCCCGAGTGCCGTGGCGTGGGGCCGCGGTGACGGGGGCGGTGTGTTTGTGGCAATGCTGCAACATTCATCACCACCCCACATATCGGCAGATCATGCGAAGATCCCGTCGCCCGGCCCGCGCGGGACCGGGTGACAAGGGGAAGACTTAGTGAAGCGATCGACGTTCAGATCCGCCCTGGGGGCCGTATTGGCAGTCGCCGCATCGGCCGTCCTGCTGCCCACCGCTTTCGCCGGAACCGACTCGGAGACCGAGGCGGCCGCGAAGCCGACGGTGGACAGTGCGACGACGGCGTCCTTCGGGCGCCTGGCCGACGCCGTGCTGACGCAGCGCACGGCGGCCCTTCTGGACAGCGGCAAGGCGCGGCGTTCCACGCCGACGACGGACAAGCGGGCCGGCCTGTCCGCCGGTTGGGTGCGGTCGGAGAAGGAGGCCGTGTCCTCACTGCGGTCCCGCAAGGGCCGGCTCGCCGCGCTGGGCGAGGTGTACACGTCCGCCAGCACCGACGTGCGCGTGGACAAGGCGCGCGTCAAGGGCGACCGTGCGACGGTCCGGGTCACCGAGACCACGACCCTGACGTACAAGAAGATCCGCGGTGACGAGCCGACGACCACCGGATTCGAGGCCCACCACGAGCTGAACTTCGCCTTCACGCGGGGCGGCACGTGGGAACTGACGGGCATGAGGTCCACGGACGAGGGGCCCGTGGCCGTCAACGAGCCCTTCACGGCCCGGGCGGCGGTGGACGCGGCGGAGGAGGGCGTACCGACGGCGACGCCCGCCGCCACGCGGCGGCCCTCGCGGCAGACGCAGAAGCCGCCGGGCACCGCCGGGTACGACTACGCGGCCATGGCGGCGTACGCCGAGAAGTACTGGAGCAACTACAACCCCGCCTACCCGGCGTACGACAGCGCCGGCGGCGACTGCACCAACTTCGTCAGCCAGGCCCTGAAGGCGGGCGGCTGGAAGCACGACCCGGGTCTCTACTCGGACTACCGCAACTGGTGGTACGACCCCACCCTCGGCGCCTCGCTGTCCTTCGTGGGCGCCAACGAGTGGTCGTGGTTCGCGCTGCACAGCAAGCGGACGACCAACCTGGGCAACGTCTACGACATGGGCATAGGCGACGTGCTCCAGGTGGACTTCGACCGGGACGGGTCGAAGGACCACACCATGATGACCACGTACCGGAGCCGTTACGGGACGCCGTACCTGACGTACCACTCGACCAACACGTACCGGAAGTCGGTGGCGAGCCTCGTCGCCTCCTACCCGGACGCGCTCTACTACGCCTACCGCACCTGACGGCTGCCGGACGTGATGCCTCCGTCCCGGCCTCGGTGGAGGCCGGGGCGGGGGCGTGGCTGGCGTCACGGCCGTCTCTTGGCTTACGGTGGGAGCGCTCCCAAGATCGTAAGGGTGAAACCGGTACTCCCCCTTCGGGCCGTACAGGGGGCACCCTCTAGGTTGACTGGGTCACAACCTCAGGTGAGGCAGAAACGTTCGATGGGAGGCCGATGGCGGTGAGCGGACGGCAGACCGGCAGGCCCACGCTGGAGGAGGTCGCGGCCCGAGCGGGTGTCGGGCGCGGCACCGTGTCGCGGGTGATCAACGGCTCGCCGCGGGTGAGCGACCGCGCGAAGGAGGCGGTCGGCCAGGCCATCGCCGAGCTCGGGTACGTCCCCAACCGCGCGGCCCGCGCGCTCGCGGGCGCCCGCACGGACGCCATCGCCCTCGTGATCCCGGAGACCGAGGCACGGCTCTTCGCCGAGCCGTACTTCCTCGACATCATCCGCGGCGTCAGCGCGGAGCTGGCGGACGCGGACATGCAGCTGCTGCTCACGCTGATCCGCTCCAGCAAGGAGCGGCAGCGCTTCGAGCAGTACCTCGCCGCGCAGCGCGTGGACGGCGTCCTGCTGGTCTCGGTCCACGGTGACGACCCGCTGCCGGACCTGGTCCAGGAGCTCGGGCTGCCCGCCGTGCTCAACGGCCGCCGCTCCGAGGCGGAGCCGGGCGCGTACGTCGACTCCGACAACGTCGGCGCCGGCCGCTCGGCGGTCGACCACCTCGCCGCGCGGGGCCGCCGCCGGATCGCCACCATCACGGGCCCGCTCGACATGTACGTGGCGCAGTGCCGCCTCGACGGCTACCGCCAGGGCATCGAGGCGGCGGGCCTCCCGGCGGACGACCGGCTCGTGGCCGCGGGCGACTTCACCGAGGAGGGCGGCCGCCGGGCCATGCGCGAGCTGCTGGAACGCTGCCCGGACCTCGACGGCGTCTTCGCCGCGTCGGACGTCATGGCGGCGGGCGCGCGCGGTGTCCTGCGGGACGCGGGCCGCCGCGTGCCGGACGACGTGGCGCTCATCGGCGTCGACGACTCGGCGGTGGCGCGCCTGATGGACCCGGCGCTCACGAGCGTGCGCCAGCCGATCGAGGAGATGGGCCGCCGGATGGCCCGCATCCTCCTCCAGGAGGTCACGGGCACGGCCGCGCAACCGCGTCAGGTGGTGCTGCCGACGGAGCTGGTGGTGCGGGAGTCGACGTAAGCCCGCGTCACCGACGGTGTGCGGCGGACGGGTTACTCCGAGTAGGGCGCAGGCCGGGCACGACTACGACGAACCCTGGGCGGCCGACAACGACCCCGCGTGGGGCAGGACCGAGACGGCGACGGACGCCGAGCGCCGCATCGCGACCGCGGGCGTGAGGTGCAAAAGGGCCGCCGACGTTCTCGCCAAGGGCTGATCACCTGACGGTAACCCGCCGGGTGTGATCGTCACGCGATACATTCCGCCCACAATCGTTCGGAGTTGATCGTCCGTGGGGGGCATGCGTGCGTGCGCTACTGGTGGCCAAGGGGGCCGCCGTCGTCGGTGCGGGGGGCCTCATCGGCTCCTCGGTGATGTTCGTCATCGGTGCCAGGCAGATGGCCAAGCGGGGCGGGGACTGCACGACGGGCTGTCTGCCCGGCTACGACACGGTGGAGAGCTGGTCCGTCGGCCTGGGCGTCGTCGGGTTCATCGCCGCCCTCGTCGGCATGGTCGTCGCCTCGGTGGCGGAGCCCGGGTTCCGGGCGCGCTGGCTGCCCGTCTTCCTGGTGGCCGGGATCCTGGTCGCGCTGTGGCCCGCCCGGGCCGTGCAGCAGGGGCTGGCCGGGCCGTCGTACGCCGTCGGCTGGCGCGCCGACGAGGACCGGCCCGACACGACCGAGGGGCTCGGGAACTGGCAGGCCGACGGCACCGTCGTACGTGCCCGGGCCGACGGCCTCACCGGCTTCGGCACCCGGGACGGCGCCCTGCGCTGGACGTACACGGCGCCCACGCGCCACCAGGTCTGCGCCATGAGCACCCGAACCGTCGGCGGTGTCGGGCTCCTCGGCCTGGGGCGCCACGACAAGCCGTGCGCCACGGTCGTGGCCGTACGCCTCGACACCGGCAAGGAGGCGTGGCGCGCCGCGATCCGGGCCGACGCGTACGCCTTCGCCCGCACGGGCCGCATCGCCCTCGCCGACACCTCCGCCGTCGTCGTCGAGGAGGACGCGGTACGCGGCCTGGCGGCCGACAGCGGGGCGCAGCGCTGGAAGCGGAAGGTCGCCGAGGACTGCGAGGCCCTCGCGGTCGACGCCTCGGCGCGCCGGGCGCTGCTGGTCGAGGAGTGCCGGCCCGAGATCCTGCGGGACGAGGCCACGCACCGGCTCATCGCCCTCGACGCCGCGACCGGCAAGGAGCTGTGGGCGGCGAAGCTCCCCACCGAGACGCGCCTGCAGGCGATGCGGATCCTCTCCACCGAGCCCGCGGTCGTCGAGCTCGACGAGATCGACCCGCGCGGCACCAAGGCCGTCCTCGCCTTCGACGCCGCGGGCCGCGCCGGGGCGAGCATCCCGCTGGAGGGCCCCCTCGGCACCCTGCCCTCGACGGCCGAGGCGGGTATCCGCCCGGAACCGGTGCTCTTCACCGCGGACACCCTGATCACGCCGGTGAGCGTGCCGGGCGAGTCGTCGGCGTACTGGGTGGCGGCGTTCCGGCTGCGCGACGGCGAACGTCTGTGGATGCGGCGCGTCCACCTGGCCGTGGACGGCGTGGTGCTGCGTCCCGACGGGCGGCTGGCGGTGCTCGCGAGCGACTCCGACGACGCCAAGGTGTGGGTCAAGGACCCGCGCACCGGCGCCGACGTCCACGCGCCGCTGCCCGTGACCGGCAAGATGCTGCCGCTGAGCACGGACATGGAGCTGCTGGCGGTGCCCGGCGGGTACGCCGTGGCCAACAGGGTGAGCCTGTACGGCAGTCCGCCGTACTTCCAGATCCGCTGACGGAGGGAGGGGGCGCCGCACCCGGCGGAGCTCCCCGCCCGCCGCCGCCCGGCAACCGGCCCGCCCCTGTCGAATTTCTTCGACTCTCCCCGCACCTTGACCCCTCCCGCCGCCCTCCCCATAGTGGGAGCGCTCCCACCTGTTCACCGCTTGTGCTCATCCCCGACCCCTCCCCGAGCCGCGAGGAGAAGCCAGCACATGTCACCGGGAACCAGAACCAGGATCAGAGGCAGGACGAAGCCCCGCCTGGCCGCCGCCCTCGCCGCCGCGCTCGCGCTGCCGCTGGGCATGACCGCCGTCGGCGCGCCCAGCCCCGCCGAGGCGGCCCAGGCCGCCGCCGTCCAGTGCACCGTCGACTACAAGGTCGCCAACGACTGGGGCTCCGGCTTCACCGCCGAGGTCACGCTCACCAACCGGGGCACCGCGCCCCTCACCGGATGGACCGTCACCTACGACCAGGCCGGCGACCAGAAGCTCACCAACGGCTGGAACGGCGTCTGGTCGCAGTCCGGCAAGACCGTCACCATCCGCAACTCCGACTGGAACAGGACCGTCGCCGCGGGCGCGGCCGTCACCGCCGGCGGGCAGTTCACCTACACCGGCGCCAACACCGCCCCCGCCGCCTTCGCCGTCAACGGCGAGCCCTGCGCCGGGGCGCACAAGCCGCCCGTCGCCGTGCTGACCAGCCCGGCCCCGGGCGCGGTCTTCACGGCGGGCGACCCCGTCCCGATGGCCGCCACCGCCGCGGCCGCCGACGGGGCGACCGTCACCAAGGTGGAGTTCTACCGCGACACCACCCTCCTCGGTACGGACACCACCGCGCCGTTCACCCACAGCGCGACAGGCCTCGCCGCCGGCTCCCACTCGCTCTACGCCAAGGCGTACGACAACCAGGGCGCCTCCGCCGAGTCCGCGCCCGTCGGCATCACCGTCGCCGCCGGTGCCGCGCTCGTGGCGAGCCCCGCCCAGCTCGGCGTACGCCAGGGCACCAGCGGCACGTTCGACCTGAAGCTCTCCACCCAGCCGTCCGCGAACGTCACGGTGACCGTCGCCCGCACCTCGGGCAACACGGGCCTCACCGCTGCGCCCGCGACCCTCACCTTCACCCCGGCGAACTGGAACACCGCCCAGAAGGTGACCGTCACCGCCGCGTCCACCGGCACCGGCTCGGCCGTCTTCACGGCCACCGCCCCCGGCCACACCAAGGCCGAGGTCACCGCCACGCAGCTGGCCGCCGACTCGACGTACGACGCCCGCTTCCTCGACCTGCACGCCCGGATCACCAACCCGGCCAACGGCTACTTCTCGCCGGAGGGCATCCCGTACCACTCGGTCGAGACGCTCATCGTCGAGGCGCCGGACCACGGCCACGAGACGACGTCGGAGGCGTACAGCTACCTGATCTGGCTCCAGGCCATGTACGGGAAGATCACCGGCGACTGGACCAAGTTCAACAGCGCGTGGGACACCATGGAGAAGTTCATGATCCCCACCCGCGCCGACCAGCCGACGAACTCCTTCTACAACGCCTCCAAGCCGGCCACGTACGCCCCCGAGCACGACTCGCCGACCCAGTACCCGTCCCGGCTCGACTCCGGCGTGTCCACCGGCGCCGACCCCATCGCGAGCGAGCTGAAGAGCGCGTACGGCACGGACGAGATCTACGGCATGCACTGGATCCAGGACGTCGACAACGTCTACGGCTTCGGCAACGAGCCGGGCAAGTGCTCCGCCGGGCCGACGGCCACCGGCCCGTCGTACATCAACACCTTCCAGCGCGGCCCCCAGGAGTCCGTCTGGGAGACCGTCACCCACCCCACCTGCGACAACTTCACCTACGGCGGACGCAACGGCTTCCTCGACCTGTTCACCGGGGACGCCTCCTACGCCAAGCAGTGGAAGTTCACCAACGCCCCCGACGCCGACGCCCGCGCCGTCCAGGCCGCCTACTGGGCCGACATCTGGGCCAAGCAGCAGGGCAAGGGCGCGCAGGTCACGGCGACCGTCGCCAAGGCCGCCAAGATGGGCGACTACCTGCGGTACGCGCTGTTCGACAAGTACTTCAAGAAGTCGGGCAACTGCGTCGGTCCCACCGCCTGCCCCGCCGGCACCGGCAAGAACAGCGCGCACTACCTGCTGAGCTGGTACTACGCCTGGGGCGGTGCCACCGACACCAGCGCCGGCTGGGCCTGGCGCATCGGCTCCAGCCACGCCCACGGCGGCTACCAGAACCCGCTCGCGGCGTACGCGCTCAGCGAGTACGCGCCGCTGAAGCCCAAGTCGGCCACCGGCGTGCAGGACTGGGCCACCAGCCTCGACCGGCAGGTCGAGTTCTACAAGTGGCTCCAGTCCTCCGAGGGCGCCATCGCGGGCGGCGCCACCAACAGCTGGCAGGGCCGCTACGCCACCCCGCCGGCCGGCACCTCCACCTTCTACGGCCTCTACTACGACGAGAAGCCCGTCTACCACGACCCGCCGTCCAACCAGTGGTTCGGCTTCCAGGCGTGGTCCATGGAGCGGGTCGCCGAGTACTACCACCAGAGCGGTGACGCCCTCGCCAAGAGCGTCCTCGACAAGTGGGTCGACTGGGCCATCTCCAAGACCACCATCAACCCCGACGGCACCTTCCGCATCCCGTCCACCCTCCAGTGGTCCGGCCAGCCCGACACCTGGAACCCGTCCGCGCCCGGCGCGAACACCGGGCTGCACGTCACCGTCGCCGACTACACCAACGACGTCGGCGTGGCCGCCGCGTACGCCAAGACCCTGACGTACTACGCCGCCAAGTCCGGCGACGCCGACGCCAAGCGGGTCGCCAAGGCGCTCCTCGACGGCATGTGGGACCACCACCAGGACCCGTTGGGCATCGCCGTCCCGGAGACCCGCGCCGACTACAACCGCTTCGACGACCCGGTCCACGTGCCGAGCACCTGGACCGGCGTGATGCCGAACGGCGACCCGGTCAACTCGTCCTCCACCTTCGCCTCGATCCGCTCCTTCTACGAGGACGACCCGGCCTGGTCGAAGGTCGAGGCCTATCTGAAGGGCGGCGCCGCGCCGGTCTTCACGTACCACCGCTTCTGGGCCCAGGCGGACATCGCCCTGGCCATGGGTTCGTACGCGGAGCTCCTCGAATAGCCCCGCGTGGCTCCGCGTACGTACGCACTACCGGGCCGGCCGCGCTGTCCGCGGCCGGCCCGGCTCGTCCCCCACCGAGAGGAAGCACCGTGCGCAGCACACGACATCTGCTCCTCGGGCTGGCGCTCGCCGCCGGCCTGCTGACCGCCGCGCCACCCGCGACGGCGGGCGAGCCGGCGGTGAAACCACAAGCCGCCGAGACGTACACCTGGAGGAACGTCCGCGTCGACGGCGGCGGCTTCGTCCCCGGCATCGTCTTCAACCGCACCGAGAAGAACCTCGCCTACGCCCGTACCGACATCGGCGGCGCCTACCGCTGGCAGCAGTCGACCAAGACGTGGACCCCGCTGCTCGACCACATCGGCTGGGACGACTGGGGCCACACCGGCGTCGTCAGCCTCGCCACCGACTCCGTCGACCCCAACCGCGTGTACGCCGCCGTCGGCACGTACACCAACAGCTGGGACCCCGGCAACGGCGCCGTCCTGCGCTCGGCCGACCGCGGCGCCACCTGGCGCAAGGCCGACCTGCCCTTCAAGCTCGGCGGCAACATGCCCGGGCGCGGCATGGGCGAGCGCCTCGCGATCGACCCGCACCGCAACAGCGTGCTGTACCTGGGCGCGCCCAGCGGCAAGGGCCTGTGGCGCTCCACCGACTCCGGCGCCACCTGGTCGCAGGTCACTGCCTTCCCCAACCCGGGCAACTACGCCCAGGACCCCTCCGACACCAGCGGTTACGCCTCCGACAACCAGGGCATCGTCTGGGTCACCTTCGACGAGACGACCGGCACCGCCGGCACCGCCACCAAGACCATCTACGTCGGCGTCGCCGACAAGGAGAACGCCGTCTACCGCTCCACGGACGCCGGCGCCACCTGGTCCCGGCTGCCCGGCCAGCCCACCGGCCTCCTCGCCCACAAGGGCGTCCTCGACACCGCGAACGGCCACCTCTACCTCGCGTACAGCGACACGGGCGGCCCGTACGACGGCTCCAAGGGCGCGGTGTGGCGGTACGACACCAGGGCGGGCACCTCCGGCGCCTGGAAGGACATCACTCCCGCCGCGGACGCCCACTACGGCTTCAGCGGCCTGTCCGTCGACCGGCAGAAGCCCGGCACCGTCATGGTGAGCGGCTACAGCTCCTGGTGGCCCGACACACAGATCTTCCGCACCACCGACAGCGGCGCGAACTGGACGCGGGCGTGGGACTTCACCTCGTACCCCGACCGCTCCAACCGCTACACCATGGACGTCTCCTCGTCCCCGTGGCTGACCTGGGGCGCCAACCCGGCGCCGCCCGAGCAGACCCCGAAGCTCGGCTGGATGACGGAAGCCTTGGAGATCGACCCCTTCGACTCCCAGCGGATGATGTACGGCACCGGCGCCACGATCTACGGCACCGAGAACCTCGGCCAGTGGGACAGCGGCGGCAAGATCACCATCAAGCCGATGGTGCAGGGCCTGGAGGAGACCGCCGTCCTGGACCTCGCATCACCGCCCTCCGGCGCGCCCCTGATCAGCGCCCTCGGCGACATCGGCGGCTTCCGCCACACGGACCTGACCAAGGTGCCGTCGATGATGTTCACCTCGCCGAACTTCACCTCCACCACGAGCGTCGACTACGCCGAGGCCAAGCCCGACGTCGTCGTACGCGCCGGGAACCTCGACAGCGGCCCGCGCGTCGCCTTCTCCACCGACAACGGCGCCAACTGGTTCCCCGGCACCGAGCCCTCGGGCGTGTCCGGCGGCGGCACGGTCGCGGCGGCCGCGGACGGCAGCCGCTTCGTGTGGAGCCCGGACGGCGCGGGCGTCCACACCGCCTCCGGCTTCGGCACCTCGTGGACGGCCTCCCGGGGCATCCCGGCGGGCGCGGTGGTCGAGTCCGACCGCGTCGACGCCAAGAGGTTCTACGGCTTCAAGGGCGGGGTCTTCTACGTCAGTACGGACGGCGGCGCCACCTTCACCGCCTCCAGGGCGACCGGCCTGCCCTCCGAGGGCAACGTCCGCTTCAAGGCCGTCCCCGGCCGCGGCGGCGACGTCTGGCTCGCGGGCGGCGACCCCGACGGCGCCTACGGCCTGTGGCACTCCACCGACTCCGGCGCCACCTTCACCAAGGTCCAGGGCGTCGACCAGGCCGACACCATCGGCTTCGGCAAGGCCGCCCCCGGCGCCTCCTACCCGGCGCTCTACTCCAGCGCCGAGGTCGGCGGCGTACGCGGCATCTTCCGCTCCACGGACGCGGGCGGGAGCTGGACGCGGATCAACGACGACACCCACCAGTGGGGCTGGACCGGCGCCGCCATCACCGGCGACCCGCGCGTCTACGGCCGGGTGTACGTGTCGACCAACGGGCGCGGCATCATCTACGGCGACACCGCCGACGGCGGCACCGGGCCCGGCCCCGGACCCGGCCCGACGGACCCGCCCCCCGCCGAGGGGCCGTGCGCGGCCACGTACAAGGTCACCAACCAGTGGCAGGGCGGCTTCCAGGCCGAGGTGACCCTCAAGAACACCGGTACGGCAGCGTGGAGTTCCTGGTCGGCGGGCTGGACCTTCCCCGGCGACCAGCGGATCACGCAGGTGTGGAACGCCACCCACACCCAGACCGGCGCCGCCGTCACGGCGAGGAACACCGCCTGGAACGGCCGCGTCCAGCCGGGCGGCTCGGCCACCTTCGGCCTCACCGGCTCGTGGTCGGGGACGAACGCGCCCCCGACCACCCTGTCCTGTACGCCTACGGTGCAGTGATCGCGGGCCGGGGTGCGGTCCGCATCCCGGCCCCGATGTGGAAGCTCGGGTGCGGCGGCTGGTTGTAGGCGGTGTTCTGCCAGGCCAGCGCCGTCCGGTACATGGTGTCGTGCAGCAGGGTCGTGATCCTCGTCCCCGTCTCGTACGGGGACGAGTAGATCCGCAGCGCCCGGTTGTCCGCCGTGCGCCACACGACCTCCTCGCGCCAGTCGCCGAGGATGTCACCGGAGAGGGCCGGGGTGGCCTTGGTGCCGTTGTTCGACGCCACGGACGCCCCCGTCAGCAGCCGGGTCTCGCCGCCCGTGCCGTACTTGTCGATCCGCGTGCCGTCCAGCAGCTCGCGGCTGAGGTCGCCGTCCCACCAGGTGACGAAGTTGACGCTGGACGGCTCACGGCCGACGGACGCCCCGGTCGGCGACCTCAGCGTGGTGTCCGTCGCGGACCACGACTCGGCGCCGGGGGAGCCGGGGTGGATGTCGGCGGAGACGCCACGGCCGTTGTCGCCGCCCGAGGCGGTCTGCCACAGCAGCTGCCCGGTGCGGGCGTCGGCCATCCAGGAGCCGGGCTTGGAGCCGTCCTCGGACACCTTGAAGTACTCCAGCCCGGCGCGGGCGGGGTCGAGGTCCCCGACGTGCCCGGCGTCCCCGTGTCCGAGGCGCGTCGTCCACAGCCCGCCGCCGTCGTCGTCGACGGTCATCGCCCCGTAGACGATCTCGTCCCGCCCGTCGCCGTCCACGTCCGCGACCGACAGGCTGTGGTTGCCCTGCCCGTCGTACCCCTTGCCGGCGTTGGTGGACGCGCTGGAGTCGAAGGTCCAGCGCCGCGTGAACCGCCCGTCGCGCCAGTCCCAGGCGGCGACGACGGTCCGCGTGTAGTAGCCGCGCGCCATGACGAGCGAGGGCCGTACGCCGTCGAGGTACGCGGTCCCGGCGAGGAACCGGTCGACGCGGTTGCCGTAGCCGTCGCCCCAGGAGGAGACCGTGCCCCGCGCGGGCACGTAGTCCGTGGTGCCGAGGGCCGCCCCCGTACGCCCGTCGAACATGGTCAGGTACTCGGGCCCGGCGAGCACGTACCCGCCGCTGTTGCGGTGGTCGGCGCTCGCGCTCCCGATGGCCTTGCCGGCCCCGTCCACGGTCCCGTCGGCGGTCTTGGCGGCGACCTCGGCCCGCCCGTCGCCGTCGTAGTCGTACACCTGGAACTGCGTGTAGTGCGCCCCGGAACGGATGTTGCGCCCGAGGTCGATCCGCCACAGCCGGGTGCCGTCCAGCCTGACGCCGTCGAGGACCGTGTTGCCGGTGTAGCCGGACTGGGAGTTGTCCTTGGCGTTGGTGGGCTGCCACTTCAGGACGAAGTCGAGCGCGCCGTCCCCGTCGAGGTCGCCGACGGACGCGTCGTTCGCCTCGTACGTGTACGCCACGCCGTCGGGTGTCGTCCCGCCCGGCGGCGGGCTCAGCGGCACGTCCTTGTACCCGGTGCGGAACTGCACGGCGTGCGGCGAGTCGCCCTGCTCGACGCCGCCGACGACCGCGCGGACGGTGTAGTCGGCGTGGCTGGGGGCGCCGGAGTGGAAGTAGGTGGTGGCCTTGGTGATCGGGTCGGCGTTCACCTTCGTACCGGCTCGGTACACGTTGAACGCCACGCCGTCCGGGTCGGTCCCGAGCCAGCGCCAGCTGACGAGGTTCCCGGTCCCGGTGTGGACGCTGACGAGCCCCCGGTCGAGCCGCTCCACCTGCCGCGCGGCGGCGGCGGTTTCGCCCGCGCGGGCGGGAGGGCCGAGCAGGGCGCAGGCCACGGCGGCGGCCATGAGGGGAACTCCGAGGGCGGATCTGAGGTGGTACACGCTTCCTCCTGCGGGGGAGAGGGCCGTGTTACGTACCTCACAGTCGCCGCGGAGGGGCGGGAAGTTGCCCGGACCGCCCGGTGGTCAGCGGCGGCGCGTGTAGTCCAGGTCGTCCCGGGCGCTGGGCAGGTCCGTGTGCCCCTGCGACCAGTGGTTGACCCATCCGCACACGCCGCACGCGTAACGTCCGGTCAGGCCCGCGATCCGGGTGCCGCACCGCTCGCAGTCGGTCTCGGTGATCTCGGGCATGGGCCCGCTGGGCTGCCGCCGGTGAGCGGTGCGACGGATGGTCATGCCCGCAGGCTACCGGCGCGGGCTGGGCGGGTCCGCCCGCACGTAACGCGGCGCATCGTCGTCCGGGGTCTCGGGGCTCCCGAAGTGGAACGGCACCGCGAGGTGCGCGGCCAGCTCCCGGCCGGCCCGGTCGGCCGCCACGGCCGACGGGTGGCGCCCGCCGACGTCCTCGCCCCCGAGGTACCGCACGGCGGTGCCCCGGTAGACGGTGGCGAGCGGGTACTCGCCCGCGGGGTCGGCGGTGACGGCCAGCAGGTCCACGAACCAGTCGTGGACGGTGTCGCCGTCCCACACGGCCTCGACCGCCACGACCCGGCCGGGCGCCCCGGCGGCGAGGGCGGCCAGGGATTCAAGGTCGAGCGGGCTGTCGGGCGTGAGGGCGACCCGGTCGCCGTGGTGCAGGTAGCGCTCGTGGACCACGAGCTGGGCCTCGTGGAGCCCCACCCCGCGGGCGCGGCCCGCCTCGAAGACGACGCGAACGGCCCGCATGCGGGCGTCCTGCAGGACGTAGCCGTCGACCTGCTCCCGGATGCCGGCCGGGAGCAGGTCCCACCAGTTACGTGTCACTTGTCGAGCTTCCACTGCCCGGTCTGGTCGGCGAAGCCCGAGTTCATCGCGAACTGCACCGTGGCGAGCTTCGACGCCTTGGGCACCTCGAACACGACCCAGCCGAGCACCTTCTCACCGGGCGGCACGTTGGCGCTGGACGTCATCGACGGCCCGGCGGTGATGTCGGCGAGCGTGGTGCCGAACCGCTGCCCGTCGCCGTCCGCGACCTGCGCGCCGTTCCCCGGGCTGTCCGCGTAGACCTTGGTCCCGGTGTTGACCAGCTCGAACTGGGCGCCCACCCACCGGCTGCCGTCCTCGGGGGCGAAGAACTCGTCCTTCGACTTCGCCGGGTCCTCGATCTTCTTGAGGGTCACGGCGAGCTGCTCGCCGTCCTCCATGCCCTTGAGGGTGACCGTGTCACCGACCTTCGCGACGCTCGGCTTCTCGGCCTTCGGCTTCTCCGCCGGCGCCGCGCTCTCCCCGACCGAATCGGCGGACGCCTTGACCTCCGGCGCACTGCCGCCGTACTGCGGGCCGCCGCAGGCGGTGAGCACGCTTAGGCAGACGAGGGCGGTCAGGGTGATGGTGGTGGTGCGGCGCATGGTCCCCCCAGGCGTTGTTCGTGATCAGAGACACATCATGCGCTGTGTGGAGCGGATGTGGAGCCGTCGCGACCGTTTCGTGACGATGCCGAACGAGTGGGAGCTGCGCTCCGGACATGGTTTCCAAGCGGAACGATCGGCATGTGCCCTGCCTTCTCGGGATGGCTTCCCGACGCCGGGGCGAGCGGTAGCATCGCCGCTCTGCCGACCGCCGAGAAGAGGAACTGTGGACGTGACACGACCGCGCGTGGGCGTCGCCGTGCTGACGATGGGCGATCGACCCCGCGAACTGCGGTCGCTGCTCGACTCCGTCGCCAATCAGGACGAACCGCCCACGATGACGGTCGTGGTCGGCAACGGCACCCGCCTGCCGCCGCTGCCCGAGGGGGTGACCGCGGTGGAACTCCCGGAAAACCTCGGAGTCTCCGGTGGCCGGAACGTCGCTTTGGACGTGCTGAGGGAGTCCGGGGTTGTCGACGTCGTCGTGGACCTGGACGACGATGGGTTGCTCGTCGACCCGCATGTCCTGCGACGCATCGCCGATCTCCATCAGGATGATCCGCGGTTGGGCATCATCAGCTTCCGTATCGCCGACGAGACCGGCTTCACCGCCCGCCGGCACATCCCGCGCCTCCGCGCGAAGGACCCCATGCGCCGCGGGTATGTGACCACGTTCCTGGGCGGTGGGCACAGCCTGTCCATGCGGATGCTGGACGAGACGGGCGGCTGGCCGGACGAGTTCTTCTTTGCACACGAGGAGACCGACCTGGCGTGGAGGGCACTCGACCGCGACTGGCGGATCCTGTACGAGCCCGAGCTACTGCTTCAGCACCCACGTACGAGCCCTGCACGCCACGCGGTCTACCACCGCATGACCGCCCGCAACCGCGTCTGGCTCGCCCGTCGGCACCTGCCCGCCCTCCTCGTTCCGGTGTACCTGACGGTCTGGACCGCGCTCACCCTCGCGCGGGACCGTTCCGCCACCGGCCTGCGCGCGTGGCGAGCGGGCTTCGCCGAGGGGCTTCGCACCCCTTGTGGGCGCAGGCGGCCGATGCGATGGCGCACGGTGTGGCGCATGACCCGCCTCGGCCGGCCTCCGATCGTCTGAGCGACCGGCGGGCTGTTTCCCGGCCGGCCGGCGTGGTCCGTCAGCTTGCCGGTACGCCTGGGCGGCGAGAGGCGGGCTCGATGACGCGGCTCGGGTGGTGCAGCCACACCTCCTGGTGCGAGGCGTGCACGGTGAGCCCGAACTCGCCCAGCTCCGGGCGGCCGAGTTGCTCGTACTCCCGCCAGGTGCGCTCGATCTCACTCCACAGCTCCCGGGGGCCGTACTGCCAGACCTCGCCGCCGGACGCCGTGGTGGCCGAGCCCTCGGCGTCCTGCGCCCACACCTGCACGGTGCCGTCGTCCTCGCTGTGCCACATCCGTACGCCCGGCAGACGAGTGCCCGCGTACAGCGCGAAGCCCAGAGAGAGGAGCTCCCGCGGACGCACCGCGCACGTGGAGGCGCGGGCGGTGGAGTCGTCCACCGGAGCCGCCGCGGGGGGCCGGTGGGAGCGCATCGGCATGTACAGGGCCCCGCTGTCGAAGAACCCCGACGCGACACCGCCGTCCTCCACCTCCAGCCGTACGATCGCGCCGCTCCAGAAGTCGCGTGCCATGGGGGCGACGATCAGCCCGCCGGGGTGTACCTGCCGCACCAGTTGGTACGGGACCGACCGGAGGGCGCACGTGGAGATCACGCGGTCGTACGGGCCTTCGGCGGCCCACCCCCATGCGCCGTCGCCGTAGGCGAGGTTCGGCGTGTACCCGGCGGCGCGCAATGCGGCGGCCGCGTGGTGGGCCAGGCCGGGGTCGATCTCGACGCTGTAGACGCGGGAATCGCCGAGGCGCGCGGAGAGGAGGGCGGCGACGTAGCCGGAGGCGGTGCCGATCTCCAGCACCCGGTGTCCCGACTCGACGTCGAGGAGCCGCAGCATGCGGGCGACCGTGGATGGCTGCGAATTGGAGGAGGTGGCGATGCCGGGGCCATTGGCGTGCCCGTCGTCGATCTGGATGACGACCGGCTCGTCGCTGTGGATGAGGGCGAGGCGCTCCGCCTCGGTGGTGATGGGCACGCACTCGGTGGGGCCTTGCCGCCAGATCCGCTGGGGGATGAAGTCCTCGCGGGGGACGGCGTGCCACACCGCGCGCCAGTCTTCGTCGAGCAGGCCGCGCTCGTAGAGGTGCTCGACGAGGGTGGCGTGCCCGCTCGGGTGGGTGGACGTCACGTCAGCTCCCGTCTGCCGCGTGCTTGCTCGGCTTGGGAGGGACGCCGTCGGGGTTCGGCGGGGTGGGCGGCGGCGTCCATGGCTTGTCGGACGGCTGCCCGGCGTGCTTTCCGCCGTCGTCCATCGTGGTGCTCATCTGTACCTCCTGGGTGGGTGGTGCCGGATGTGGCGGGGTGGTGGTGTCCGCCCGCCGGGTGTACGGGACGTCGCTCGGGCCGCAGCCCGGGTGCCGGGCATCCCTGTCACAACTGCCTCCGCGCGTACGCCCGCAACAGGTTCTCGCGCAGCAGATGCGGGTCGGTGAGTACGCCGTCGCCGTCAGGCGGATACAGCCACGTGCGGCCGCGCCCGGTCATACCCGGTGCCGGGCACAGGAGCGCTCCGCCGCGCCCCACGCACACGGTGCCCCGCAGGGGCTCCCAGGTTTCGGCGGCGCCGACCGGGACGAGGAACTCGATGGTCTGGCGGGGCTGGCAAAACAGCACCGGCCCGAGCGGTACGGGTGCCTTCGCCAACCCTTCCAGGGCGCGCATGCCGAGGGAGTCGACGGCGCGTACGACGTCGAACCGTACGCCGAGCGGTACGTCCGCGAGGCCGTCGGGGCGGTCGACCCACTCGGACAGAATGATCGACGGCGGTTCCATTACGGACGCGAGCCACATGGCGCCGGGGGCGGGCCGGCTCGGCGTCGCCAGCGGCAGATGTACAGCACTCACCGCGCACGCTCCAACGTCGGTACGGTGCGCTCGGGGAGCAGCCGGTACAGCGGCTTGACTCCACGCCGCTCGGCGCAGGCGCTGTGCGCGAGGACGCGGACGTCGGGGCCGCTGGTGGCGGGGCGGCTACGGATGCACACGTCCGCGCCGTCCTCCGGGCAGTAGGCGCACTCGTTCACGCCGCCGCCTCCCGGTGGTTCCCGCAGACGAGCACGGGCCACACGCGGTCGTGCCCGACGAAGTGCCGGCACGCCTCGCCGTGGAGGCGAACGACGCTTACCGACTGGACTGGCGCTTCCCCACTAGGTGGTGCGGTCGTGTTGCTCATGACGGCGATACTGGCCCGCTGCCAAGGCCACAAGTGACACAAGGTGTGTCACCGTCAGACCGCCCCTACCCATTCCGCGAACGCGGTGAGTGACTCATCGTCGGCGCGCTTCAGGCGACGGAGGGTAGCTGCGGTCTCCCGTGCCCACGGGTGCTCGCGGGTGTGCTGCGGGGCGATGCGCCGCGCGACTTTCAGCGACTCGAAGGCATGGTCGGTGCGGCCGGACCAGAGCTGCGCGCGGGCGAGCTCGATGTAGAAGCCCGACCGCCGCTCGGTCGGCAGAACTGCGGGCGGTTTCCACTCGCGGGCCACCGTCAGCGCGTCAGCCGCGTGGTCACCGCCGAGACTCACAGCGACGGACACCCGGTGGACTCGTACCGAGTCAGGACCGAACGCGGTACCGGCGTACACCGACTCCGGGGCCCGTTCGGCCAGCGTTCCGGCCTCACGCAGATGTGCTCGAGCCGCGTCCGCGTCTCTCGCCCGGGCGGCGATGACGGCCGCGCGCATGTGCAGCGCGCCACGGGCTGCCGCCGCGTGCGGGCTGTCCGAGGACGGCGCCGCGTCGATGGCCGTCTCCAAGGCGCGCAACCCCGCTTCGTGGGCGCGGGCGGCGAAGAACGTCTCCGTGCGGACGTACGCGGTGGAAGCGGCGACGGACGGGTCCTCGGCGTGAGGCGCAGCCCAGCGCATCAACTCGATCAGCCGGGCGGACAGGTCCAGAGCGCCGTGCTTGTAGGCCACTGCGTCGGCGGAGCGCGCAGCCGAGGTGAGCAACCGGGCGGCCTCTGCTCTCTCCCCGTCTTCGGCGGCGTGGTACGTCGCGACCGCGTCGGCGAGGAGGGTGGGCGCTGCCGTGGCGAGCCGTACGTACTGGGAGTTGAGACGCCACGTAGCCGCCTCGGCCACCGCCGCACGTACGTCGGGGAGCGACCGCCCCGACGGCTCGGTGGGGATGTCATACGCGGCGATGGCCGCGGACACCGCGCCCAGGGCGATCCGGACGCGATCCCCCGACCGGTCGGGCCCGGCCTGTAGGCGGCTCGGATCAAGGGACAGGGCGGCCGCGATCCTGTCGAGCGTCTCGTCGCTGGGCTGCCTCGTCCCCTGCTCGATCTTCCTCAGCAGGCTGGGAGAGATGTGCGCGGCGGCGGAAAGTTGCACCTGCGTCATACGGCGTGCACGGCGGGCAGTGGCGATGCGGGCGCCGACGCCGCGCAAGGGGTCCGGCATACGTGCACCGTACTCGCCGCATCGTGCCTCTAGGTAACCCTTTCATCCCTTTCGGTGAGGATTGCCAGCAGCTCGTTCAGGCCGTCAATCGTGTAGTCCGCGGTCTTCTGGACCTTGGCATCGTCAGCCCACAGATAGCCCCATGGGCCGCGCCGCAGATGGGCGGTCGCGAGCCCTGCTTCGGCGGCCGGGTACAGGTCGTTCACCGGGTGGTCGCCGACGTACAACAGCTCGTGTGGTGCGACCCCGGCGGCGTCGAGGACCCGTGCGAAGAAGTCGAGGTCGGGCTTGGCCACACCCCACTCGCCGGAGGTGGCAAGGTGATCGACCGGCAGATTCAGCCCACGAAGCAGCGCGCCGGCCCGCCGGGTCTGGTTACCCGCGACGATGACCCGGATTCCGGCCTCCTTGAGCCCGGCGAGCGTGGGCCGTACGTCGTCGTACAGGTCCGTCTCATCGAGGTGCTCGCCCCGACCGGCAGCCTCACGCGCTGCGTACTCGGCGGCCAAGTCGATGTCGGGGCGCAGCAGGCGGATCGCGTCGGCGTTGTCCCTGCCCTGCGCGGTGACGGCACCGACCAGCGCGGCCAGGGTGTGTCTCGGTACGCCGAGCCAGTCGGCCCACGATGCCCAGTAGCGGTCATCGCGGATCAGGGTCTCTCCGATGTCGAAAGCTACGGCGCGGATCACAGGGGCAGCGTAGAGGGAGCCCGGAGAGGACGAACCTGTGAGGCGGCTCACAAAGAGCTCGGCCACTTCACGAGCACCCACAACATGAAGAAGGGCTGACCTGTTTCCACAGGCCAGCCCTTGATCAATCAGGGTGAGTAACGGGACTCGAACCCGCGACATCCTGGACCACAACCAGGTGCTCTACCAGCTGAGCTATACCCACCACGACCGGTCTTTTTCCCGACCGGCCGAGAAAAAGTGTACAGGGTCCGAGAGGGTGCTCGCTCCCGCCTTTCGGGTGGCGGGTCGGCGGGGGTGTCAGGCGGCCGGTTCGGCGGGCAGGACGTGGCGGGAGGCGATCTCGCGGGCGGTCTCGGAGTCCGGGCCGGGCTGGGGGACGAAGATCGCCTCGCGGTAGTAGCGGAGCTCGGCGATGGACTCGCGGATGTCGGCGAGCGCGCGGTGGTTGCCGCTCTTCTCCGGACTGTTGAAGTACGCCCTCGGGTACCAGCGGCGGGCCAGCTCCTTGACCGAGGAGACATCGACGATCCGGTAGTGGAGGTAGTCCTCCAGCGTCGGCATGTCGCGCAGCAGGAAGCCGCGGTCCGTGGAGACGGAGTTGCCGCACAGGGGCGCCTTACCGGGCTCCTTCACGTGCTCGCGTACGTACGCCAGGACCTGCTCCTCGGCGTCGGCGAGGGTCGTGCCCGCGGCCAGCTCGTCGAGGAGGCCGGAGGCCGTGTGCATCTGGCGCACCACCTCGGGCATGGTCTCCAGCGCGGCATCCGGCGGGCGGATCACGATGTCCACGCCGTCGCCGAGTACGTTCAGTTCCGAGTCGGTGACCAGCGCGGCCACCTCGATGAGTGCGTCGTCCGTCAGCGAGAGCCCGGTCATCTCGCAGTCGATCCACACCATGCGGTCGTTCATGCGTCCTACCTTAGATGGGCCGCGCCGGAGGGGGTGTGGTCGTGCACCCCCTCCGCCGCGGCCCATCGTCACGGTGCGCTGCGCTGGCCCGGCAGGGCCACGTGCGGTCTGCCCGGCTCCCCGGGGCCTCCCGGGGCCCGTCTGGCGCCCGGCAGGACCGCCTCCACGACCGCCGTCGGCGGCGGGGAGGAGGAGGCCGTGTCGCCCTGCGGCCGCCGGGCCCGGTAGGCGGCCCGGTACGCGGCCGGCGACGAGCCCAGCTGGCGGCGGAAGTGGCCGCGCAGGGCCACCGGCGAGCGGAAGCCGCAGCGGCCCGCCACCTCGTCGACCGAGTAGTCGGAGGTCTCCAGCAGCCGCTGCGCCTGGAGCACCCGCTGGGTGATCAGCCACTGCAGCGGCGCCGAGCCCGTCAGCGAGCGGAAGCGCCGGTCGAAGGTCCGCCGGCTCATGTACGCCCGGGCGGCCAGCGTCTCCACGTCGAACTGCTCATGGAGGTGCTCCAGCGCCCACGCGACCACCTCGGCCAGCGGGTCCGAGCCGATCTCCTCGGGCAGCGAGCGGTCCAGGTACCGTTCCTGGCCGCCGGTGCGCCGCGGTGGCACCACCAGCCGCCGGGCCAGCGCCCCGGCCGCCTCGGCCCCGTGGTCCGTCCGCACGATGTGCAGACAGAGATCGATTCCGGCCGCCGTTCCGGCGGACGTCAGTACGTCGCCGTCGTCGACGAAGAGCTCCCGCGGGTCCACGTGGACCGACGGGTAGCGCTTGGCGAGCGTCGGCGCGTACATCCAGTGCGTGGTCGCCGGGCGGCCGTCGAGTAAACCGGCCGCCGCGAGTACGAAGGCACCGGTGCACAGCCCGACGATGCGGGCGCCTTCCTCGTGCGCGCGGCGCAGCGCGTCGAGCGCCTCGGGCGGTGGCGGCGATGTGATCGACCGCCACGCCGGTACGACGACGGTGCCGGCCCTGCTGATGGCCTCCAGGCCATACGGTGCGGAGAGTTCCAGCCCCCCTGTGGTCCGCAGGGGTCCTTCCTCGCCCGCACAGACCAGCAGCCTGTAGCGGGGCACTCCGGCGTCCTGGCGGTCAATCCCGAACACGGAGAGAGGAATGGAACTCTCGAAGATGGGGCCGCCGCTGAACAGCAGCACTGCGACGACCTCGCGACGACGGCGTCCGGACAGTTTGCGTCCGTTCTCCGGTGCGGCGGAGTCCTGGCTCATGACGCTAAGCCCCCCTCGGTGTTCGCGTCTCCTAGGTCCTGTCGCTCCTGCACGTTTCCCCTCGGTTTTGCACGAGTCCCCAGTCTTCGATACTCATGATCGAATCTACTGTGTCCCGTGGCGCCGGCGTGACAAGTTCCGCATCCGGGACTATGTCGACAAGGCAACTTGGCGCGAAGCATTCGATCACGAAGGTTTCCACTCGCGGGGCCCGCAGGGAAGTGCGCCTCGCGTGCATGGCCCATCCGCATAGGGTTCCCGCGACCCCGGCGAGGCTTTTTTCCCTGGTGACAAGGGGGTTGGCAGGCCATTTTGGCAAGGACTCGCCACCTCCCTGAAGTTGGCTGAAAACGTACGGGCGCAGGTGTGCGAAACCCTCAGTCCGCGGGCGTACACCGTCCCCCGCGACGGCCGCCCCGGTGCGCCCCCGTGCCCGCACGCGTGCCGGTACGCGTCCCCGTACGCGAGTGACGGCCCCGGTACGGCGCGTACGGCTCCGCGGGCGCCCGGGCGGCCAGCCGCTCCGAGCGGCGCAGCAGCGCCCGGCAGGCGGCGGTCACCGCCGTGAGGCCGAGCGCGGTCGTGACCGCGCCGCCGGGGGAGGTCCCGCCGGCGACGAGCACCACGGGGACCAGGGCGCAGCTGAAGGCGGCCCAGCGCACCACCTCGCTCGCCGACTCGGAGGCTCCGGAGGGGGTCGTTCCGGAGCCGGTCGTGGGGCCGGGTGGGGGGACGGGCACGAGGGACTCCCTGGGCGGGTCGGCGGTCCGGACGTGTGGCCAAACGACAGGGCGGTGCTCCGGTCACTGACGCGTGCGCGTGTCCGGCAGGTCACTCGGCCGTCACGGACCGTGTCCAAAGGGCGTCTGTACGACACAACCGGCATTGCCATCCCGGGCGGGCTCGGGCATGCTCCCTGGAACGCCTGTGAGCGCCGTGGGCAGGGCGGCGGGCACTGGGCAGGGCAGGAGTGTCGCCGTACCCTTGGGGGTATGGGGTTGGGAAGATGATTCCCGGACACGCCGCCAACCGTTGTTCCCCCGTCCCTTCTCACGAGGACTGTCTTCGCCGAGACTCCGATGGCCGGTCACGAATTCCCTGAACCAGCGGACCGCAGGCAGGTCGCCGACTCCACGGTCGACCCCCTCGCGGTGGACCAGACGCGCCACGCCTGCGACCCCGCCTTCCTCCACGGCGTCGTCGTCGGCTTCGACGGCTCGACCTCCAGCGAGCGCGCCCTGGCGTACGCCATCGGCATGGCCCGACGGTCCGGCTCCGGCCTGATCATCGTGCACGTGGCCAACCGGCTGCCCACCACCGTCTGGGCGGGCTGCGAGCCGCCGGTCTTCGTCGACGTACCGGACCACCGCACCGAGGTGCTCGGCCTGGAGCTGGCGTGCGCCGACTACCTCGCCGAGGTGCCGTGGATCCTGGTCGAGCGCGGCGGTGACATCTGTCACGAGCTGGAGGAGGTCGGCCGGGAGTACTCCGCCGACGCGATCGTGGTCGGCTCGACGCACGGCATCGTCGGGCGGATCTTCGGCTCGGTGGCCGGGCGGCTGGCGCGGCGCGCGCAGCGGCCGGTTGTCGTCATCCCGTAAACCGCCCCCATCCTGGCGCAGGCCCTCGTGGCCGGGCCGTGATCCGGCCGTTGCCCCGGCGTTATCGCTGGTGAGGCTCCGTCAACTTCCTTCCGTACCGGTGGAATTCAGCCGCACTCACAGGTGGATTGTGCGCTTGTGAAGGGTATATCCAGATGGCCGGGATCCAGTGCTCGGCACATACACGAAGGGAGCCCGCCGTGGACAACGACGTCTCTGCGGGGAGCACCACCACCTCCACTCTCGGCCATCTCGCGCTCGGACTGACCCTGTTGGCCTTCGGCCTCGGCAACACCGGGGTGATCGACCACGTCGCGGCGGCCGACACCGCCGCGCTCGCCACCTGGGTCGGTGGAGTCGCCCTGTTCACGACCGGCCTGCTGGCGCTGCGCGCGGGCAACGGCGGCGAGGGCACCGCCTTCGCCGGGCTCGGCGCCTTCTGGTTCACCTGGGGCACCGCCGTCGGCGGCGGGGCCTCGGCCGAGGCCTCGGGCCTGTTCCTGCTGGTGTGGTCGCTCCTGGCGCTCACGCTGACCGCGTCGGCGAGGGGCACCGGCCTGATGGGGCAGGGCGTGTACGGTCTGCTGTTCCTGTCGCTGCTCTCGTCCGGCGTCGGCGCCTTCGCGGAGACGGGCGTCCTGACCAAGGCCGGCGGCTGGGCCGCCGCGCTGGCGGGCCTGGCGGCCTGGTACGGCGCGACGGCGACGGTCGCCAAGTGGCCCACGCTCCAAGGACGCGCCGCGGGCCGGGGTGTGACGGCCACCGGCTGAGGCGGCCACGAGGCCGGTGTGCGAGGGCGGCACCGGCCGTACGAAAAGGGCGACCCCCGGCGCGTTGGTGGCACGCGCCGGGGGTCGCCCGCTGTCCGGGGTCGGACTTACTCCACGGTGACGGACTTCGCGAGGTTGCGCGGCTTGTCGATGTCCCGGCCCAGGGCCAGGGCCGTGTGGTACGCGAAGAGCTGGAGCGGGATGCCCATGAGGATCGGGTCCAGCTCGTCCTCGTTCTTCGGGACGACGATCGTGTGGTCGGCCTTCTCCTGCTCGGCGTGCGCCACGGCGAGGATCTTGCCGCTGCGGGCTTTGATCTCCTCCATCGCGGCGCGGTTCTTCTCCAGCAGCGAGTCGTTCGGGACGATCGCGACCGTCGGCATCGCGGGCTCGATGAGCGCCAGCGGGCCGTGCTTGAGCTCGGAGGCCGGGTAGGCCTCGGCGTGGATGTAGGAGATCTCCTTGAGCTTCAGGGAGGCCTCCAGGGCGACCGGGTAGCCCCGGACGCGGCCGATGAACATCATCGACTTGGCGTTCGCGTAGTCGGCGGCCAGCTTCTTGATGTCGTCCTCGAGGGTGAGGATCTCCTGGATCTGCTCGGGCAGCTTGCGCAGGCCCTCGATGATCCGCTTGCCGTCGGCGACCGACAGGTCGCGGATGCGGCCCAGGTGCAGGGCGAGCAGCGCGAAGGCGACGACCGTGTTGGTGAAGCACTTGGTGGAGACCACGCAGACCTCCGGGCCGGCGTGCACGTACACGCCGCCGTCGGCCTCGCGGGCGATCGCGGAGCCCACGACGTTGACGACGCCCAGGACGCGGGCGCCCTTGCGCTTGAGCTCCTGGACCGCGGCGAGCACGTCGTACGTCTCACCGGACTGGGAGACGGCGATGTACAGGGTGTCGGGGTCGACGACCGGGTTGCGGTAGCGGAACTCGGAGGCCGGCTCGGAGTCGGCCGGGATGCGGGCCAGGCCCTCGATCAGCGAGGCGCCGATCATGCCCGCGTGGTACGAGGTGCCGCAGCCGAGGATCTTCACGCGGCGGATGCCGCGGGCCTCGCGGGCGTCGAGGTTCAGGCCGCCCAGGTGGACGGTGGAGAACTTGTCGTCGATGCGGCCGCGCAGGACGCGGTCCACCGCGTCGGCCTGCTCCGAGATCTCCTTGTGCATGTACGTGTCGTGGCCGCCCATGTCGTACGAGGCGGCCTCCCACTCCACGGTCTCGGGGGTGGCGGTGGTCAGCGTGCCCGAGGTGGTGTACGTGCGGAATTCGTCGGCCTTCAGGGTGGCCATCTCGCCGTCGTCCAGGGTGACGATCTGGCGGGTGTGGGCGATCAGCGCGGCGATGTCGGAGGCGACGAGCATCTCCTTCTCGCCGATGCCGAGGACGACCGGGGAGCCGTTGCGGGCGACGACGATGCGGTCGTTGAAGTCGGCGTGCATGACGGCGATGCCGTACGTGCCCTCGACGACCTTGAGCGCCTCGCGGACCTTCTCCTCCAGCGTGTCGGCCTGGGAGCGGGCGATCAGGTGGGTGAGGACCTCGGTGTCGGTCTCGGAGGCGAAGACCACGCCGTCGGCCTCGAGCTTGGCGCGCAGCTCGGCGGCGTTGTCGACGATGCCGTTGTGGACGACCGCGACCTTGTTCTCGGGGTCCATGTGCGGGTGCGAGTTGATGTCGCTCGGGGCGCCGTGCGTGGCCCAGCGGGTGTGGGCGATGCCGGTGGTGCCGGTGAAGCGCTTGGGGACGCGGGCCTCCAGGTCGCGGACCCGGCCCTTGGCCTTGACCATCTTCAGGCCGGGGGTCTTCGGGCTGGTGATGACCATGCCCGCGGAGTCATACCCCCGGTACTCCAGCCGCGCCAGGCCCTCCAGCAGCAGCGGAGCCACATCGCGCTTACCGATATAACCGACAATTCCGCACATAAAGTTTGCCCCTCCGAGTGATTGCGGGTGTGCCCGGCTCTGGATCAGCCGTAGACGATGCGGCGCAGCTGCCGCAGCGAGAGCTCCGGCGGCGCCACGGCGCGGTGCGGCAGCTCGGCCGCGATGCGCTCGAAGATCGCGGAGTTCACTTCGCCGCCGGACTGCAGTTCGCGGTGGCGGCGGCGGACGAACTCCTCGGTCGTCTCGTCGAAGTACGCCAGCACGTCGAGCACCACCCGGGCGGCCTCACCGCGCTGGAGGGCGGTGCTGCGGACCAAGTGGTCGATGAGGTCGTCATGCGACGGGCGGCGTTCGAGCACCCGTAGATACTGAGGGTTAAGAGGGTGCCTTCGCAAGATTCCTGCCCGATATCGGGCAGGAGCTTCATGATCGACGGTGATCGGCGGATCCGGAACCCTAGAGCTGGCGCAGTACCACCTGCTTGGCCGTGGCGAACTCCTCGTCCGTCAGGATCCCCGCCTGGTGGAGTTCCCCGAGCTCGCGCAGCCGGCGCAGCAGCACGTCATGGTCGGCCGGCGCCGGTGCGGGCGCGGGCGCGACAGCGGGCACCCGGTCCTCCGGCGGCTCGACGGCCCGGGCCGCGTTCGGGTGCGGCAGGCGGGCCACGACGGCGGCCCCGACCAGCGCCATCAGCGGGTCCTTGCGGAAGCCCCACAGCAGCAGAGGGCAGGCGCCGTCCCGCAGGCGCAGCCGCAGCCGCCCGGCCTTCTTCCCGGGCTCGTACGAGATCCCCGCCAACGCCCTCAGCGGGACGGTGATCTCGCCGAGCGTCCGGCGCAGCAGCCCCACGCTCTTGTCGCTCCCCGGCACTCTTCGGATGACGTCCCCGTCGAAACTCCAGGTGCCGTCCTTCTGGATGATTTCCGCCATGCGGTCGACTCTGGCATTGGGCACGCCCCGTGCGGTGGCCCGGCTCCACGGTTGCGACCCCCGTCGAAGGGACCAGCTCGTGAGACACCACAGGACCTCTTCCCGCTCCCTCCCCCGCCTGCGGCTCCTCGGCTCGCTGCTGCTCGTCATGGCCGCCGGAGCCGCCGGGACAGGCGCCGCGCCCGGCGGCGCCGCCTCCGCCGCGCCCGCCGCGCGGCCGCTCGGCGACCTCGTGCCCGTACCCGCCTCCGTACGCCCCTCGGGCGGCCCGTACACCCTCACGGCCCGCACCCGCGTCCACGCGGACGACGCCTCGCCCGAGGCGCTGCGCGTCGCCGCGTACCTCGCGGAGGTGCTGCGGCCGTCCACCGGGTACGCGCTGCCCGTCACCGACGACGACGGCGAGGGGCGCGACGGCATCCGGCTGCGGCTGAGCCGGGGCGAGCAGGCGCTGGGGGAGGAGGGCTACCGGATGGAGTCCGGGCGCCAGGGCGTCGTCCTCACCGCCCGCACGCCCGCCGGGCTCTTCCACGGCGTGCAGACGCTCCGCCAGCAACTCCCGGCGGCCGTGGAGCGGGACACCCGGCAGCCGGGGCCCTGGACGGTCGCGGGCGGCACGATCGTGGACACGCCCCGGTACGCGTACCGGGGCGCCATGCTCGACGTCTCCCGGCACTTCTTCACGGTGGAGCAGGTCAAGCGCTACATCGACCAGCTCGCCCTCTACAAGATCAACAAGCTGCACCTGCACCTCTCCGACGACCAGGGCTGGCGCATCGCCGTCGACTCCTGGCCGCGCCTCGCGGTCTACGGCGGCTCCACGCAGGTCGGCGGCGGGCCCGGCGGCCACTACACCAAGGCGCAGTACCGGGAGATCGTCGCGTACGCCGCCTCCCGCCACCTGGAGGTCGTCCCCGAGATCGACATGCCGGGCCACACCAACGCCGCCCTCGCCTCGTACGCCGAGCTGAACTGCGACGGCGTCGCCCCGCCCCTCTACACGGGCACGGCCGTCGGCTTCAGCAGCCTCTGCGTCGGCAAGGAGGTCACGTACGACTTCGTGGACGACGTGATCCGCGAGCTCGCCGCGCTCACCCCGGGCCGCTACGTCCACATCGGCGGCGACGAGGCCCACTCCACCGGCCACGCCGACTACGTCGCCTTCATGGACCGGACGCAGGCGATCGTGGGGAAGTACGGCAAAACCGTCGTCGGCTGGCACCAGCTGACCGGCGCCGTCCCGGCGAAGGGCGCGCTCGCGCAGTACTGGGGCCTGGACCGGACGAGCGACGCCGAGAAGGCACGGGTGGCGGCCGCCGCGCGGAACGGGACCGGGATCGTCCTGTCGCCCGCCGACCGGATCTACCTCGACATGAAGTACACCAAGGAGACCCCGCTGGGCCAGTCCTGGGCCGGGTACGTCGAGGTGCGGCGCTCCTACGACTGGGACCCGGGCACCTACCTGCCGGGGGTCCCGCAGGGCGCGGTGGCGGGTGTCGAGGCGCCGCTGTGGACGGAGACCATCGCGTCGAGCGCGCACATCGACCAGATGGCGTTCCCGCGCGTGCTGGGCGCGGCGGAGCTGGGCTGGTCGCCCGCCGCCTCGCACGACTGGGAGACGTACCGGCAGCGGCTGGCGGGGCAGGGGCCGCGGCTGGAGGCGCTGGGCGTCGACTTCCACCGGTCGCCGCAGGTGGAGTGGCGGACGCGGTAGGAAAGGAGCCGGGGGGGGGGGGGGGGGGGGGGGCCCCCCCCCGCGCCCCCCCCCGGGGGGGGGGGGGGGGGGTGGCGGGGGGGCCCCGCGGGGGGGTGGGGGATGTGCGGCAAAGAGGCGGCGGGG
>NZ_JBIWJG010000005.1:160666-319449 GCF_044765045.1 Streptomyces sp. NPDC093546
CCGCCGCGCGCCGGTGTCGGTGTGGGCGGCGGCCTGCCCCCCCCCCGGGGGCCCCGGGCCCCCCGCCCCCCCCCCCCCCCCCCCCCCCCCCCCCCCGGCCGGATCGCGTGGGCGCGGTTACGCGAACCGCGCGATCGGGTTCTTCAGCGTGCCGACGAACTGCAGCGCGGCGGACGGGTCCGCCAGGTCCACCATCTGCTTGTTGTTGCGCAGCTGGAGGCGGTTGAGGCAGGACAGCGTGAACTCGTCCGCGAAGACGTCGTACTGCGCGAACTTCTCCGCCAGCTCCGGCTTCGACGCCTGGTACGCCTTCACGCACGCGGCGACCGTGCGCCAGAAGTCGTCCTCGTCCAGGACGCCCTCGCTCGCGAGCGTGGCGCCCAGGAAGCGGAAGAAGCAGTCGAAGACGTCCGTGAAGACGGAGAGCAGCTTCGTGTCGTCCGGCACGTCCACCCGGATGCGCTCGACCGCCGGCGGCAGCACCGCGTCCGGGTCCATCACCACGATCTCCTCGGCGATGTCCTTGAAGATCGCGCGCTGGACCGCGCCGCCCTCGATGACGAGGATGACGTTCTCGCCGTGCGGCATCCACGCGAGGTCGTACGCGTAGAAGGTGTGCAGGATCGGCAGCAGGTACGCGTCCAGGTAGCGGCGCAGCCACTCCGTCGGCGTGAGCCCCGACTCGGCGATGAGCGCGCCCGCGAACGACGCGCCCGCGTGGTCGACGTGGAGCAGCGACGCCATGGTGGCGAGGCGCTGGCCCTCGGCGATGGTCGGCACCGGGCTCTCGCGCCACAGCGCGGCGAGCATCTTGCGGTACGGCGAGTACCGGTCGGTGGCGGCCTCGTACTCCAGGTGCCGGTAGCCGACCGCGGCGCGCTCGCGGATGATCGAGAAGTTCACGGACCGGAGGGTGTCGTCGCCGGCGATGAGGTTCGCCAGCCAGTCGTTGATGGCCGGGGTGGCCTCCATGTACGCGGCGGACAGGCCGCGCATGAAGCCCATGTTGAGGACGGAGATGGCCGTCTTCACGTAGTGCTTGGCCGGGTCGCTGGTGTTGAAGAAGGTGCGGATCGACTGCTGGGCCAGGTAGCGGTCGTCGCCCTCGCCGAGGAAGACCAGCCGCTGCTGGGCGATCTCGGCGGCGAAGGTGACGGACAGCTTGTTCCACCACTGCCAGGGGTGCACGGGCACCAGCAGGTAGTCGGCGAAGTCCAGACCCAGGTCGGCGAGGGTCTTGGCGAAGCCGTCGACGGCCGCGTCGCCCAGCTCGGCGCGGACGAAGGTCTCGTAGTCGATGCCCGCGCCCGCCGTGAAGGTGGTGCGGTCGCGGCGCGCGGCCAGCCACACCAGCTGCAGCGGGCTCGCGGCCTCGGGCGCGTACGCGTGGTACTCGTCGATGCCGAAGCCGAGCCGGCCGTTGTTGGCGACGAAGCAGGGGTGGCCCTCGGTCATGCCGGTCTCGACGGCCTGGAAGTCGGCCTTGGCGAGCTCGGCGGCCGGGACCTGCGGCTTGGCGGACTTGTACGCCGTGCCGGAGAGGGTGGAGGAGATCTCCTCCAGGTAGACCGGGAGGATCTCGTCGCTCAGGCCGAGCGAGCCGCGCAGCTCGATGATGAAGCGCAGCGCGTCGAGCGGGAGCTCCTCGCCGTCCTGGTGGCGGCTGATGGAGTCGGCGTCCACCTGCCAGTGGTCCAGGGCGTAGCGGCGGGCGGTGAAGCGGTACTCGGCCGTGCCGTCGTCGGTGCGGACGCGGTAGCGGTCCTCGCCGAGCGGCTCGGGGGTGAGCAGGCGCTCGTGGGTGAACTCGGCGAGGCCCTTACGGATGAGGAGGCGGTTGGCCAGGGCCCAGCGCTCGGGGGTGAGGTGCGCGACGGGGTTCATGGGGTGCGTGGTGCTCATCGGGCGGCTCCCACGGCGGCGTGGAACTGTTCCCGGGTGCACACGCTCAGGTACGCGTCCTTCTCCGGCTTGGCTATCTTCTCGACGATCTCGAAGCCGACGGCCTCGTTGAGCGCGTGGACGGCCTTGTTGCGGACGTCGGGCTCGACGATGACCCGCGCGGTCGCCGGGTCGCGGAAGAGCTCCGCCATCACGGCGGTGATGACGGCGCGGGTGAAGCCGTGGATCCGGGTGTCGCTCGGGGCGACGAGGAAGTGCATGCCGACGTCACCCGGCTGGGCGTCGTACAGCCCGACCAGCTCGACCTTCGAGGGGTCGTACCGCTCCATGAGGAAGGCGGGCTCGCCGTCGTGGAGGCCGATGAAGGCGTCGTGGTGCGGGTGGGCCGCGATGGCCGCGTAGTCGCGCCGCACGTCGGCGACGGAGTGCTCGGCCATCAGCCAGAAGGCCGCCTTGGGGTGGGTGACCCAGCCGTGCACGAGCTCGGCGTCGGAGAGGGGGTCGAGCGGCCGGAAGGAGAAGCTCCCGACCGACCGGGTGGTGTTGAGGGTGCTGGTGGTGCTCATACGGCGAACTCCTGGAACGCGATGGACTTCTCGATGGGGTAGTACTCGGACCCCAGCAGCTCGCCGATGATGTACGCGTTGCGGTAGGCGCCCATGCCCAGGTCGGGGCTGGTGATCGAGTGGGTGTGCACGCCGGCGTTCTGGAGGAAGATGCCCCGGCCGGTCGTGTCGATGGAGTAGTTGCGGGCGACGTCGAAGCGGCCCTGCCCGTCCCAGCGGATGCGGTCCTTGACCGGCTCCAGGAAGGCGGGCGTGACGTACTTGTAGCCGGTGGCCAGGATCAGGCCCTCGGTCTCCAGCTCGAAGTCCTTGCCCTGCTCCTCCTGGCGCAGGCCCAGGGTGTACGTGCCGTTCTCGTACGCCGCCGAGTTCAGCGACGCGTTGGTGAGCAGGCGGGTCTGGACCGGGCCGCCGAGGTTCTTCTGGTACAGCAGGTCGAAGATCGCGTCGATGAGCTCGCCGTCGATGCCCTTGAACAGGCCCTTCTGCTGCGCCTCCAGGCGGTAGCGGGTGGACTCCGGCAGGGCGTGGAAGTAGTCGATGTAGTCCGGGGACGTCATCTCCAGCGTGAGCTTGGTGTACTCCAGCGGGAAGAAGCGCGGGGAGCGGGTGACCCAGTTCAGCCGGTAGCCGTGGACGTCGATCTCGCTCAGCAGGTCGTAGTAGATCTCGGCGGCGCTCTGGCCGCTGCCGACGAGGGTGATCGACTTCTTCTTCTGCAGCGCTTCCTTGTTCGGCAGGTAGCGCGAGTTGTGGATGAAGTCGCCGCCGAGGTCCCGGCAGGACTCCGGGATGTACGGCGGGGTGCCGGTGCCCAGGACGAGGCGGGGGGAGCGGAACGTTTCGCCGCCCTCGGTGCGGACCGTGTAGAGGCCGGCCTCGTCGTCGTACTCGACCGTCGTCACCGTGGTGTCGAACCGGATGCTGCTCAGCTTGGCGGCGGCCCAGCGGCAGTAGTCGTTGTACTCGGTGCGCAGCGGGTAGAAGTTCTCGCGGATGTAGAACGAGTACAGCCGGCCCTTCTCCTTGAGGTACTGGAGGAAGGAGTACGGCGACGTCGGGTCGGCGAGGGTGACCAGGTCCGACATGAAGGGCGTCTGGAGGTGGGCGCCCTCCAGGAACATCCCCGCGTGCCACTCGAAGTCCGGCTTCGACTCCAGGAAGACGCCGTTCAGCTCGTCGATCGGCTCGGTGAGGCAGGCGAGGCCGAGGTTGAACGGACCCAGTCCGATACCGATGAAGTCGTGGATGTCACGAGGCGTGGACAAGGTTCTCTCCAAGGTACTGCTCGGCGTGGCCGGCGATCAGGTCGAGGACGGCGGCGATGTCGTGCACGGTCGTCTCGGGGTTGAGCAGGGTGAACTTCAGGTACTGGCGGCCGTCGACCTTCGTACCGGCGACGACGGCCTCGCCCGAGGCGAACAGCGCCTTGCGGGCGTAGAGGTTGGCGCGGTCGATCTCCGCGGGGGAGGTGACGGCGTCCGGGATGTAGCGGAAGACCAGGGTCGACAGCGACGGCTCGACGACGACGTCGTAGCGCGGGTCGGCGGCGAGCAGGTCCCAGCCGGCGGCGGCCAGGTCGCAGACCTCGTCGAAGAGCTGCCCCACACCGTCGGCGCCCATGACGCGCAGCGTCATCCACAGCTTGAGCGCGTCGAAGCGCCGGGTCGTCTGGAGCGACTTGTCGACCTGGTTCGGGATCCTCTCCTCGACGGTGCGCCGGGGGTTGAGGTACTCCGCGTGGTACGTCGCGTGGCGCAGGGTGGCCCCGTCCCGGACCAGCACGGCCGAGGAACTGACCGGCTGGAAGAAGGACTTGTGGTAGTCGACCGTGACGGAGTCGGCGCGCTCGATGCCGTCGAGGAGCCGGCGGCGGGTCGGGGAGGCCAGCAGGCCGCAGCCGTACGCGGCGTCGACGTGCATCCAGGCGCCGTACTGGGCGGCCAGCTCGGCGATCTCGGGCAGCGGGTCGATGGAGCCGAAATCGGTGGTGCCGGCGGTGGCGACGATCGCCATGGGCGTCAGGCCCTGGGCGGCGCACAGCTCCAGCTCGGCGGCGAGGGCGACGGACTGCATGCGCTTGTCGCGGTCGGTCGGGATGGACACGACGGCCTGCGGGGAGAGGCCGAGGAGTTTGGCCGACTTCTGGACGCTGAAGTGGCTGCACTCGGAGGTGAAGACGCGCAAGGCGGCCAGGTCGTCCGTCTTGGCCTCCTCGCGGGCGAGGAGCAGCGCCTGGAGGTTGGACTGCGAACCGCCGCTGGTGAACACGCCGTCGGCGGCGGGGCCGAGGCCGATGCGGCCGTTGGTCCAGTCGATGAGCTTGCGCTCGATGAGGGTGCCGCCGGCGCTCTGGTCCCAGGTGTCGAGGGAGGAGTTCACGGCCGAGAGGACGGCCTCGCCGAGGACGGCCGGGATGACCACCGGGCAGTTGAGGTGGCCCAGGTAGCGGGGGTGGTGGAAGTAGACGGCGTCGCGGAGGTAGACGCTCTCCAGCTCGTCGAGGGCGGCGGTGGCGTCACCGAGCGGCTGGTCGAGGTCGACCGCCGCGATCAGCGGGGCCAGCTCGTCCGGCGTGACGCCGGTGAACGGCCGCCGGGTGGAGGCGAGTCGGTTCGCCACCCGCTCGACTCCTTCGGTGACGGAACGCCGGTACTGCTCGGCGGTAGCGTCATTGAGCAGGTGCGAGCGCATGGAATGTCCTCCCGGGTGCGGGGACTTGATCGGCCCTCAGGGGACAGGAGGGGCGAGGGGCCGTGTGGTTAGTAAGGTTAGCCTAACCTAAGTTTAAATACCAATGACCACAGGGGTCTCAGGGGGCACAGCGACATGCGGGCGTGCTACGCCACGGCGGCCTGCGCCTTCCCGGGGCGGGGTGCCCCTGGACGCAGGCCGCCGTGGCGGGCCGAGCGGGCCCCTAGGTCGTGTCGTCAAAGTCCCGTCTGCCCGGCGACGCCCGGCACGCGCATCTGCCGCGTTGTCGTCGGTCGCCAATGGCCCCCGTAGCCCTTCGGGCACGGGAGGTGCCCCCACCGCAGTGGCTCCCTCCTCCGCCTTGCATCTGCACGCACCAGACGCCGCCGGGCCCGCCCTTCGGGCGGACGACGCTACTTTGACGACACTCCCTACGCCTCGTCCTCGGAGGTCTCCGGGGTCTCGCGCAGCGCGTCCTCGCTCATGCCCTTGCGCCAGTAGCCCACGAACGTCACGCGGCGGCGGTCGATGTGACGTTCGTTCACCAGGTGGCGGCGCAGCGCCTTCACCGACCCCGACTCGCCCGCGATCCAGGCGTACGGGGACGAGCCGGACAGCTCCGCGGCGCGCACGGCGTCGACGGCGGCGGGCGCGCCCTCCTCCCGTACGAGCCAGGTGATGGTCGCGTCCGCGTCCGTCGACAGCTCCAGGCGGTCGGCGGCGTACGGCACTTCGAGCCAGACCCGCGCCGGCAGGCCGGCCGGCAGGGACTCCAGGATGGCGGAGGCGGCGGGCAACGCCGTCTCGTCGCCCCAGATCAGCACCTCGTCGGCGTCCTCCGGGAGCCGGAAGCGCACCCCGGTGTTGTCGGCGACGGCGGGGCCGAGGACGACCACGCGGTCACCCTCGGAGGCCTGCTCGGCCCAGCGGCACGCCGGGCCGCCGTCCTCGTGGAGGGCGAAGTCGATGTCGACCTCGTCCGGGTTCCGGCGCTGCTCCCGCACGGTGTACGAGCGCATGACGGCCCGTACGTCGTCGTCCATGGCCCGCCAGGCGCCGAGGACCGCGTACAGGTCCTCGGTGTCCAGCGGCGGCAGGACGGGCTCCGGCTGGCCCGGGTGCGGCAGGAAGAGCGAGAGCGACTGGTCGCGGCCGCCGGAGGCGAAACCTTTCAGCGCGTCTTCCGGAACCCCCGTGAAGGTGACGCGGACGAGCGACGGGCCGAGCCGCCTGGTCCGGGCGACCCGCAGGGCGAAGAAGCGGAACGGAACGGTGGCGGACTCGGCTGTCGTCATCGGGTCAGGCCACCTTCTTGGCGTTCTCGAGCGCCTGGGCGAGCGCCTCCAGGATGGGGGCGCACTTGCCGTACGAGTAGACGGGCTCGGTCACGCGCGGCACGACCTGGCCGGCCTTGACGGCGGGCAGCTGCGCCCAGGTCGGCTTCGCCTTGAGGGCCTCGGGCTGGAGCGCGGAGGAACGGTTGTCCAGGAGGATGATGTCGGCCTTGTACGTGTCGACCTCCTCCCAGCTGAGGCTCTGGAACCAGCCGCCCTCGTCCAGCTTGGTGGGCGTGACCAGATTGACGCCGAGCTCCTTGAAGTAGAGCGTGTCCGACGGACGGGCCGGGTCGGAGACGTAGAAGGTGTCGGCGGCGGCCGAACCGATCAGGACCTTGATCTCCGGCTTGGCCTTGGCGGCCGCCCGCAGCCGCGCGGCCGCCTTCTCGAAGCGGGCCTTGTCGTCCTGGACCTTCTTCGCCTTGACGTCGGCGCCGAGCGCCTCGGCCAGTTCGACGTGGCGCTGGAGCACCTTGGGCATGGTGGCGTCGGCCGCCCACAGGGCGACGCTCGGCGCGATCTTGAGGATCTGGTCCTTCTTCTCGTCCGGCACGTACCAGAGCTGGCCCTTGTCCCACATGTCGGTGATGAGCACCTCGGGCTGGAGCTTGAGGTACGCCTCGACGTTGAACTCGCCGTAGACGTTGCCGATGATCTCGACCTTGTTGATGTCGAGGTCGCCGGCCTGGACGTCGGGCGTGCGCTTCTTGGTCTTCGGGTCCTCGACGTACGTCGGGCCGAAGACGCCCTTGACCTCGATGCCGAAGTCGTGGAGGGCGGCGGCCATGCCGGTGAAGGCGACGATGTTCTTCGGCGCGGACTTCAGCTCGACGCTCTCGCCGCGGTCGTCCTTGAAGGTGAAGGGGCCGGACTTGGCGGCGCCGGAAGCGGAGTCCTTGCCGCCGTCTTTCTTCTCGTCCTTGCCGCCGCAGGCCACGAGCGCGGCGCCGAGCCCGAGGGCGCCGCCTGCGGCGAGCAGGCCGCGACGGGTGAGATGGGTGGCTCGGGCGGTGCTGGGCATGGCGGGTTCGCTTTCGTACGGCCGTTTTCGGCCACCGGGCAACTTCGAGGGTAGGTTAGCCTAACCTCAGCGGTTGTCCAGAGTGGCCCCCGCCACACTCCGCTCGCGCGCTACCCGGCGCCACGTGTGACGCACCGCCAGCACCGCGCACACCACGGTGCTCACCGCCCCCACCGCGAGGCCCGGATTCACATAGCCCGGCACCAGGTCGTACGACGCGTTGCACTTGTACGACATCGGCAACAGCGTTTGCGCGCCGGTCTCTTCGGGCGCGTACTCCTGGCCCCGTGACAGCGTGCAGGCCTCCTCGACGTCCAGCACGAACATGCTGCCCAGGCCCCAGAGGAAGAGCAGCCCCGTGCCCAGCGCCAGGAAGACCGCCGCACGCGCCCAGCGGTTGCCGGACGTGATCCTGACGACGATCCAGACGACCAGGGCCACGAAGCCGATGAGCGGCGCGAGCATGCCGATGATGGCGACGGCAGATTCGAAAAACACCTGTTCCCCCCGATTTTGACGGAGGGAACAGCGTACGGCGTCAGGCGGAGCTCAGGCCCGGGCTCAGGCCTGGGCTCAGGCGGACAGGCCCAGCTCCCGCGCGATCAGCATGCGCTGCACCTCGCTCGTGCCCTCGCCGATCTCCAGGATCTTCGAGTCCCGCCACATGCGCGCGACCGGATACTCGTTCATGAAGCCGTAGCCGCCGTGGATCTGGGTGGCCTCCCGGGCGTTGTCCACCGCGACCGTCGACGAGTACAGCTTCGCCAGCGCCGCCTCCTTCTTGAACGGCTCGCCGTGCACGAGCCGCGAGGCGGCGTCGCGCCAGCCGATCCGGGCCATGTGGGCCCGCATCTCCATGTCGGCGAGCTTGAACTGGATGGCCTGGTTGTCGCCGATGGGCCGCCCGAACGCCCGGCGCTCCTTGGCGTACTTCACCGACTCGTCCACACACCCCTGCGCCAGGCCGGTGGCGAGCGCCGAGATGGCGATCCGGCCCTCGTCGAGGATGCGCAGGAACTGCGCGTACCCGCGGCCCTCCTCGCCCAGCAGGTTCGCCGCCGGGACGCGGACGTCGGAGAAGGACAGCTCGCGGGTGTCCGAGGCGTTCCAGCCGACCTTGGAGTAGGGCGCGGCGACCGTGAAGCCCGGCGTGCCGGACGGGACGATGATCGAGGAGATCAGCGGCTTGCCCTCGGGCGTACGGCCGGTGACGGCGGTGACCGTGACCAGGCCGGTGATGTCCGTACCGGAGTTGGTGATGAAGCACTTGCTGCCGTTGATGACCCACTCGTCGCCGTCGCGCACGGCCGTGGTGCGGGTGCCGCCCGCGTCCGAGCCGCACTCCGGCTCCGTCAGCCCGAACGCGCCCAGGATCTCGCCGCTGCACATGCGCGGCAGCCACTCCCGCTTCTGCTCCTCGGTGCCGAAACGGTAGACCGGCATCGCGCCGAGCGAGACGCCCGCCTCCAGGGTGATGGCGACGGACGAGTCGACGCGCGCCAGCTCCTCCAGCGCGATGCCGAGCGCGAGGTAGTCGCCGCCCATGCCGCCGTACTCCTCGGGGAAGGGAAGGCCGAACAGGCCCATCTGCCCCATCTCGCGGACGATCTCGTACGGGAACTCGTGGCGCTCGTAGAAGTCCCCGATCTTCGGGGCGACGACCTCGTGGGCGAACTCCTCGACGGTACGGCGCAGTTCCTCGTGTTCCGGTGAGAGCCGGTGGTCCAGGGACATGGGTCGGTCACTCCTTGTGGGAGGCCGCGCCGGCGAGGGCGCGGACGGTACGGGAGGGGCTCGGGCGGCCCAGGTGTCCGGCCAGCCACACGCTCGTGGCGGTGAGCAGGCCGAGGTCGACCCCGGTCTCGATGCCGAGGCCGTGGAGCATCCACACGAGGTCTTCGGTGGCGAGGTTGCCGGTGGCGGACTTGGCGTACGGGCAGCCGCCGAGGCCGCCCGCCGAGGCGTCGACCGTCGTCACGCCGTGCTGGAGCGCGGCCAGCGTGTTGGCCAGGGCCTGGCCGTACGTGTCGTGGAAGTGCACCGCGAGGGCGCTGGTGGGGACCTGCGCCTCGTTCAGTGCCGTGAGGAGCCGCTGGACGTGCCCGGGGGTGGCCACGCCGATGGTGTCGCCCAGGCTCAGCTCGTCGCAGCCCATGTCCTTCAGGCGGCGGGCGACCCGGACGACCTGCTCGACGGGGACGGGGCCCTCCCACGGGTCGCCGAAGCACATGGAGAGGTAGCCGCGCACGGACAGGCCCGCCTCTATGGCGCGCGTGACGACCGGCGCGAACATGTCGAGCGACTCGTCGACCGTGCGGTTGAGGTTGGCCTTCGCGAAGGACTCCGTGGCGCTGGCGAACACGGCGACGTCCCGGACCCCGAGCGCCAGCGCCCGGTCCAGCCCGCGCTCGTTCGGCACGAGCACGGGCAGGCGTACGCCGGTGGCGCGGACGAGCGGGAACAGCTGCTCGGCGTCGGCCAGTTGGGGCACCCACTTGGGGTGCACGAAACTGGTGGCCTCGACGGTGGTGAGCCCGGCGGCGGCGAGGCGCCGGATGAACTCGGCCTTCACCTCGGTGGGGACGGTGCCCTGTTCGTTCTGCAAACCGTCGCGCGGGCCGACCTCGTGGATCCGCACGCGGGCGGGCAGCCCGGGCGCGGGGACGGTCATGGGAAGTCCTTCGGTCATGCCTGCGCCTCCTCCTTGGGGACCACGACGGCCAGTACCTGGTCCATGGCGACGGTGGTTCCGGGCGTGACGTCGAGCTCGGCGACGGTGCCGTCGTGCGGGGCGGAGATGACGTGCTCCATCTTCATCGCCTCGACGACGACGAGGCCCTGCCCGGCGGTGACCTCGTCCCCGACGGCGACCTTGACGACGGTGACCGTGCCCGGCATGGGCGCGGTGAGCGAGTCGGCGCCGGAGTGGGCGGCGCGGCTCAGGGACGCTTCGACGGGGTCGTGGTCCAGGACGTTCCAGCTGTCGCCGTCGCGGCCGAGCCAGGTGCCCGCGCGGTGGAAGGTGTGGGTGAGACCGTCGAGGGTGACGGTGACGCGGTCGTCCGTGACGCGGGCCGTGCCCCGGGTGCGGTGGGCAACGGGTTCGAGTCCCGCTACTCGGAGCCAGTGCGTCAGGGGCGCGGGCTGCCCCCCGAGGCGCCAGCCGCTGGGCACGTCGAACGGGTCGGTCCAGCCGGTGGCGGTGTCGGGGCGGGGCGTGAGCGCGGCTTCCCGTACGGCCGCGGCGGCTTCGTAGACCTCCTCCGGGACGCCGTCGGGGACGAGGGTGTCCACGTCGCGCTCGACCAGGCCGGTGTCGAGGTCGCCCGAGACGACGTCCGGGTGCGCGAGCAGGCGGCGCAGGAACCCGGCGTTGGTCGGGACGCCGAGGGTGACGGTGTCCGCGAGGGCGGCGCGGAGCTTGCGCAAGGCCGTGGGCCGGTCGGGGGCGTGGACGATGACCTTGGCGAGCATGGGGTCGTAGAGGCTGGAGACCTCGGTGCCCTGGCTGAGGCCGGAGTCGGTCCGGACGCCCTCGCCGGCCGGCTCGCGCAGGGCGAGGATGGTGCCGCCGGAGGGGAGGAAGCCCCGGGAGGGGTCCTCCGCGCAGAGGCGGGCCTCGATGGCGTGCCCGGTGAGGGTGATGTCGTCCTGGGTGAAGGGCAGCGGCTCACCGGCGGCGACGCGCAGCTGCCACTCCACCAGGTCCAGCCCCGTGATCAGCTCGGTGACCGGGTGCTCGACCTGGAGGCGGGTGTTCATCTCCATGAAGTAATAGGAGGAGGGGTCTTTGCCCGGGACGATGAACTCGACGGTGCCCGCGCCCCGGTAGCCGCAGGAGCGGGCCGCCTGGACGGCCGCCTCGCCCATCGCCGCACGCGTCTTGTCGTCCAGCAGGACGGACGGCGCTTCCTCGATGATCTTCTGGTGGCGGCGCTGGAGGGAGCACTCGCGCTCACCGAGGTGGACGACGTTGCCGTGGCCGTCGGCCAGGACCTGGATCTCGATGTGGCGGGGCCGGTCGATCCACCGCTCCACCAGGAGCGTGTCGTCGCCGAAGGAGGCGCGGGCCTCGCGCCGTGCGGCCGCGATCTCGTCCAGCAGCGCCGACTCGACCCGCGTGAGGCGCATGCCCTTGCCGCCGCCGCCCGCCGAGGGCTTGAGCAGCACGGGCATGCCGATCTCGCGGGCGGCGGCCGCAAGTTCCTCGTCGCTCAGCCCGCTGCCCGAAGAGCCGGGCACGACCGGCACACCGGCGGCCTTCACGGTCTCCTTGGCGCGGATCTTGTCGCCCATCAGGGCGATGGCCTGGGCCGGGGGCCCGATGAAGACGAGCCCGGCGTCCTCGCAGGCCTGGGCGAAGGCGGCGTTCTCGGCGAGGAAGCCGTACCCGGGGTGGACGGCCTGCGCGCCGGTGCGGGCGGCGGCCTCCAGGAGCCGGTCGACGCGCAGGTAGCTGTCGGTGGCGGCGGGCGGGCCGATCCGTACGGCCGTGTCGGCCTCCCGTACGTGGCGGGCGTCGGCGTCCGCGTCGCTGAAGACGGCGACCGAGCGGATGCCGAGGGCCCGCAGCGTACGGATGACGCGGACCGCGATCTCGCCCCGGTTGGCGACCAGAACAGTCGTGAACATCAGTCCCTCACATCCGGAAGACGCCGAACTGGGGGTCACCCAGAGGCGCGTTGGCGCAGGCGGTCAGGGCCAGACCCAGCACCTGCCGGGTCTCCAGCGGGTCGATCACGCCGTCGTCCCAGAGCCGGGCCGTCGCGTAGTAGGCGTTGCCCTGCCGCTCGTACTGGGCGCGGATCGGGTCCTTGAACGCGTCCTCGTCCTCGGCGGGCCACTGCTCGCCGCGCGCCTCCAGCTGGTCGCGCTTGACCGTGGCGAGGACGGAGGCGGCCTGCTCGCCGCCCATGACGGAGATCTTGGCGTTCGGCCACATCCACAGGAAGCGGGGGGAGTAGGCCCGGCCGCACATCGAGTAGTTGCCCGCGCCGTAGGAGCCGCCGACGACCACGGTCAGCTTCGGTACGCGCGTACAGGCGACGGCGGTGACCATCTTGGCGCCGTGCTTGGCGATGCCGCCCGCTTCGTAGTCCCGGCCGACCATGAAGCCGGAGATGTTCTGCAGGAACAGCAGCGGGATGCCGCGCTGGTCGCACAGCTCGATGAAGTGGGCGCCCTTCTGTGCGGACTCGGCGAAGAGGATGCCGTTGTTGGCGACGATCCCCACCGGATGACCGTGGATCCGGGCGAAGCCGGTCACCAGCGTCTGCCCGAACTCCGCCTTGAACTCCTGGAACCGCGACCCGTCGACGATCCGCGCGATGATCTCCCGGGCGTCGTACGGGGTGCGCGAGTCGACCGGCACCGCGCCGTACAGCCCGTACGGATCGACCTTGGGCTCCTCGACCGGCTCCACCGACCACGGCAGCGGACCCCGGGTGGGGAGCGTGGAGACGATGTTCCGCACGATCCGCAGCGCGTGCGCGTCGTCCTCCGCGAGGTGGTCGGTCACTCCGGAGACCCGGGAGTGGACCTCGCCACCGCCCAGCTCCTCCGCCGTCACGACCTCGCCGGTCGCCGCCTTCACCAGCGGCGGGCCGCCGAGGAAGATCGTGCCCTGGTTCCGTACGATCACGGCCTCGTCGCTCATCGCGGGGACGTACGCCCCGCCGGCCGTGCAGGAGCCGAGGACGGCGGCGATCTGCGGGATCCCCGCGCCCGACATGCGGGCCTGGTTGAAGAAGATGCGCCCGAAGTGCTCGCGGTCCGGGAACACCTCGTCCTGCATCGGCAGGAAGGCCCCGCCGGAGTCCACCAGGTACACGCAGGGCAGCCGGTTCTCGAGCGCCACCTCCTGCGCGCGCAGGTGCTTCTTCACCGTCATCGGGTAGTACGTGCCGCCCTTGACGGTGGCGTCGTTGGCGACGACCACCACTTCGCGGCCGCTGACCCGACCGATCCCGGCGATGACGCCCGCGGCCGGAGCCTGGTCGTCGTACATGCCGTTCGCCGCCAGCGGCGCCAGCTCCAGGAACGGCGAACCGGGATCCAGCAGGGTGTCGACCCGCTCGCGCGGCAGCAGCTTGCCCCGCGCGGTGTGCCGCGCCCGGGCCTTCTCGCCACCGCCCAGCCGCGCGGCCGCCAGCCGGGCGCGCAGATCCTCCACGAGCTCCTGGTGCGCGGCCTCGTTGGCCTGCCAGGCCGCGGAGGCGGGATCAGCCGCGCTGGTCAGCACGGGTGCCTGCTGCATCATGCCCCCAGTTAATGAGCGTTAACGTATGTCCTTCAGGTTAACGACCGCTAACCGCCTTGTCTAGAATCAATCCATGAGCACCAGGACCGACGCCCCGACGCGCCGCGAACAGATCCTCAAGGAGGCCGCCCGCCTCTTCGCCGAGCGCGGCTTCCACGGCGTGGGTGTCGACGAGATAGGGGCGGCGGTCGGCATCAGCGGCCCCGGCCTGTACCGGCACTTCCCCGGCAAGGACGCGATGCTCGCGGAGCTGCTGGTCGGCATCAGCGAGCGGCTGCTCGACGGCGGCCGGCAGCGCGTGGAGGAGTCGGACGGCGACCCGCAGGCCCTGCTCGGCGCGCTCATCGACGGCCACATCGACTTCGCGCTCGACGACCGCCCGCTGATCACCCTGCACGACCGCGAGCTGGACCGCCTCCGCGACACGGACCGCAAACGGGTGCGCCAGCTCCAGCGCCAGTACGTCGAACTGTGGGTGGCGGTGGTGCGCCGCCTGTACCCCGCGCCCCCCGAGGCCGAGGCCCGCGCGACGGTCCACGCGGTGTTCGGCCTGCTGAACTCCACCCCGCACCTCGGCTCCGCCTCCACGGGCGGCGCGGTCCTGGACCGCGCGGCGACGGAGTCGCTGCTGCGCCGCCTGGCGCACGGGGCGTTCGGGGCGCTGGCGTCGGTGCCGGCGGAGTGAGCTGACCGGTTGAACCCGGCTCCCGGTGCGGGAGCCTTCCGGCGTGGGCGCGTCCCGGCGCGGGTCCCTCGCGCCCTCTTGCCTCCGCCTATCGAATTTCGATAGATTCCCATCGTTATTCGATCGAAGGAGGGGCGATGGGAAAGCTGACAGTGCTCGCGCTGCGCGCCGTGCTCGGGGTGCTGCTCGCCGGGTCGGTGTTCGTGGAGGCGGTGATGGTGCCGCTGCTGGCCATCGATCTGAGGGAGCTGGCCCCGGAGTACGCGTACCTGCGGACCCCGCTCCTCACGATCATGTTCCTGGGGGTCGTGGCGTTCCAGGTCGTCCTGGTCTGCGTGTGGCGCCTGGTGACGATGGTGCGGCGCGGGACGGTGTTCTCCCACGCCGCCTTCCGGTACGTCGACGTCGTGACCGGCGCCTTCGTGGCGGCCGCCCTGCTGGTGTTCGCCCTCGCGGTCGTCCTGGCGCCGGGCGAGGCCGTCGCGCCGGGGATCGTGCTCCTCATCTGCGGGGTCAGCCTGGCGGTCCTCGGGGTCGCGCTCGTCGTGCTCGTCCTGCGGATGCTGCTCGCCCAGGCGACGCGGATGCAGGCCGAGCTGGCCGAGGTGATCTGATGCCGATCACCGTCGACATCGACGTGATGCTGGCGAAGCGGAAGATGTCCGTGGGCGAGCTCGCCGAACGCGTCGGCATCACCCCCGCCAACCTGGCGGTCCTCAAGAACGGCCGTGCCAAGGCCGTCCGCTTCGCCACGCTCGCCGCACTCTGCGAGGCACTCGACTGCCAGCCCGGGGATCTGCTGCGCTGGGAGCCGGAGGGTTGAGGGGCCGGGGGCCCTGGGCGCCTGCTGGAAGTCGGAGCCGTATCTCCACCCCAGGTCGGAGCGGCGGAAGCGGCGGTCCTGCCCAGGTGTGATGCCGCAGCCACCCCCGACTGACATGCTCGTCACCGGAGTTGACGCCATCGGACGACGGGGACGTGACGTTACGTGACGCAGGAGCAGGCGGGGGCCGGCGCCCAGCCGGACACGCGGCGGGGGGACACCGGAGGGCGGCGCGTCCTGGAGGTGGACGCGCTGCGCGGCTTCGCACTCGGCGGCATCGCCCTGGCGAACATCCTGGTGATGTCGGGCACCTTCGGCCCCACGGCGGTCGACCCGGCCCGGTCCGGCGCCGACCTCGTCGCCCACTGGCTGGTCACCGCCCTCGTCGAAACCAAGTTCTACCTGCTCTTCTCCTTCCTCTTCGGATACAGCTTCACCCTCCAGATGGAGTCGGCGCGACGGGCGGGCGCCGCGTTCGTCCCCCGGATGCTGCGCCGACTGGCCGGGCTGCTGCTTCTCGGCGCCGCGCACATGGCGCTGCTGTACAACGGCGACATCCTCACCATGTACGCCGTGCTGGGACTCGTCCTGCTCGTCGCGCGCAAGGCGCCCGCCGAGCGGCTGTGGCGGGCCGCGCGCTGGTTCTTCGCCGTCCCCCTGGTCCTGCTGCTCCTCGTGGGCCTGCTGGTCGCCGCCACGTTCACCCCCGACCCGTCGGCCGCGGCCGACGCCGCCCGCGAAGCCGCCCGGCTCGCCGACGGCATACGGGGCGACGCCGGCGACGTCATCGCCGCCAACCTCGCCACCTGGCCCGACGCCCTGGGCGCGCTGCTGCTCGCGGGCGGCTCGGTCATCGCGGCCTTCCTGGTGGGCTGCGGGGCGGGCAAGCGGCAGCTGCTCACCGGCGGCGTCGTCGCCCCGGACCGGCTGCGGCGCACGCGCGCCCTCGGTCTCGCCGTGGGCGTACCGGGCGGGCTCCTCATGGCCGCGGGCACCGTCGCCCCTCTGCCGGAGCGCTGGGAGCTCCTGTGCTTCGCCCTGGGCATGGCCGCCGCCCCGGCGCTCACCGCCGCCTACGTGAGCGCGCTGATGCTGTGGTTCGGCACGCCCCGCGGCGCCCGGGTGGCCGCGCTGCTCGCGCCCGCGGGCCGCATGGCGCTCACCAACTACCTGTCCCAGTCACTGGTCATGGCGCTGGTCTTCACCGGGTACGGGCTCGCGCTGTACGGCCGGGTGGGCGCGGCCGTCGCCGTCGCCGTGGGCCTCGCCCTGTACGCGGCGCAGCTGTTCCTCAGCTCCCGGCTGCTGCGGCGTTTCGCCCAGGGCCCCGTGGAGTGGGTGCTGCGCACCGTGACGCTGGGCAGGCCGCCGCGCCGCTCCGGCCACACCTCGGGCACCCCCTAGGCCTCCGGCCTCCCGGCGAAACGGACGAAGCCCGCGATGCGCGGCGCGAACGTCACCTCGCACTCCTCCCCGACCCCCGCCCGCACGCCGGCCACCACCTCGGCATCCGGCTCCCCGAACACCTCGAAGCGCTCCACCCGGCAGTGCTCCATCACCTCCCGGATGTACGGGTCCGCCAGCTCCCAGTGTCTGCGGACCGCGTCGGAGTCCCGGTAGAGCTGAAAGCTGTGCGCGAGCATCCGCTCCTCGTCCAGGAACGTCTGCACCATCAACTGCGGCCCGTGCCGCTCCGCGAACGCCACGGCGCGGGCGATGGCGTCGCGGAAGCCGTCCAGGTGGCCATCGGTGATGCGCATGGTGTTGCGGAAGAGAAGAACTGAGCTGTCGTGAGTGGTCATTGCTCCAACGTGGCACCTCAACCTTGGTTGAGGTCAAGACGCGTCCGCCTCGGATGGTGAGGTCGACGGAATGGCGCGGCCGCAGGGCGTGGCGGGCGGCACAATGGGGGCCATGCCGATACCCAGCCGCGCCGCCCTCGTCGAGCACCTCGTCCGCACCCGCATCGCGGGAGACGTCGCCACGCCCCGCGACAACAACCTCTCCCACTACCGCAAGCTCGCGAACGGCGACCGCCACTACTGGCTCGGGCTGGAGCTCGGCGACCGGTGGACGGACGAGCAGGACGTGCTCGCCGTCATGGCCGAGCGGTGCGGGGTCAACGACGACCCGTCGCACCGGGCCGGGCAGGACACCATCGACCCCGAGCTCACCGTCGACGGGCTCGACCGGATGGCGGCCCGGCTGCGCAAGGCCGCCGCCGGCAAGGAGCGGGTGCTGTTCGCGACCGGGCACCCCGGGTCGCTGCTCGACGTCCACAGCAGGACCGCGGCGGCGCTGCGGGCCGCCGGCTGCGACATCGTGCGGATCCCGGGTGGCCTCACGGCCGACGAGGGGTACGTCGTGCAGTTCGCGGACGTCGCCGTGTTCGAGCGCGGCGCGAGCCTGTGGCACACGCACTCGCCGGAGCCGATGAACGCCATCCTGGACCGGCTCGACGTACAGCCCGACCTCGTCGTCGCCGACCACGGCTGGGCCGGACGGGCCGGCCAGCGCGGCATCGACTCCATCGGGTACGCCGACTGCAACGACCCCGCCCTCTTCATCGGCGAGGCGGAGGGCACCATGCAGGTCACGATCCCGCTCGACGACCACGTCCTCGACCCGCGCTTCTACGAGCCGATGACGGAGTACCTGCTGGGCGCGGCGGGGCTGCTCTGATCGCGCCCCACGGCGTGGGCCGGGCGGTGGCCCGCCGCCGCCTCACCCCCGCGGCACCCGCACCACGCCCTCCTGGATGACCGAGATCGCGAGGCGGCCGTCCCGCGTCCAGATGCGGGCCTGGCCCAGGCCGCGTCCGCCCGCGGAGGACGGGGACTCCTGGTCGTAGAGGAGCCAGTCGTCGGCGCGGAAGGGGCGGTGGAACCACATCGCGTGGTCCAGGGACGCGCCCACCACGTCGCCGACCGCCCAGCCGCCGCGGCCGTGGGCGAGGAGCACCGAGTCGAGCAGCGTCATGTCGGAGACGTACGTCGCGAGGCAGACGTGCAGCAGCGGGTCGTCGGCGAGCTTGCCGTTGGTGCGGAACCAGACCTGCGACCGGGGCTCGCGCCGCTCGCCGACGCTGCCCCAGGGCGGGGTCTCGGCGTACCGCAGGTCGACCGCCGCGCGGGCCTCGATCAGGCGTTCGGCGACCGGGGCCGGGAGGTGGCGCGGCAGGGTCTCGGCGGCCGTCGGGAGGGTCTCCGGGTCCGGCGCGGGCGGCATGGCCGCCTGGTGGTCGAGGCCCTCCTCGTACGTCTGGAACGACGCCGAGAGGTGGAAGATCGGCTGGCCGTGCTGGACGGCGACGACCCGCCGCGTGGTGAAGGAGCGGCCGTCGCGGATGCGGTCCACGGTGTAGACGATCGGCGCGCCCGGGTCCCCGGGGCGCAGGAAGTACGCGTGGAGCGAGTGGGCGAGCCGGTCCTCCGGGACGGTCCGGCCGGCCGCGACCAGCGCCTGCGCGGCGACCTGGCCGCCGAACACGCGCGGGACGAGGGCCGACCGGGACTCGCCGCGGAAGATGTCCTGCTCGATCCGCTCCAGGTCGAGCAGATCGAGCAGGGAGTCGAGCGCTTCCGTCACCTGGCTTACAGGCCCATCGACTTGGCGATGATGGTCTTCATGATCTCGCTGGTGCCGCCGTAGATGCGGTTGACGCGGTTGTCGGCGTACAGGCGGGCGATCGGGTACTCGTTCATGTAGCCGTAGCCGCCGTGCAGCTGGAGGCAGCGGTCGATCACGCGGTGCGCGACCTCGGTGCAGAACAGCTTGGCGCTCGCGGCCTCGGCCGGGGTCAGCTCGCCGGCGTCCAGGGCCTCCAGGGCGCGGTCGGCGACGGCCTGCGCGGCGTCCACCTCGGCCTGGCAGGCGGCCAGCTCGAACTTGGTGTTCTGGAAGGACGCGACCGGCTTGCCGAAGACCGTGCGGTCGGTGACGTACTGCTGGGCGAACCGGATGGCCGCCGCGGCCTGCGCGTACGCGCCGAAGGCGATGCCCCAGCGCTCGGAGGCCAGGTTGTGGCCGAGGTAGTAGAAGCCCTTGCCCTCCTCGCCGAGCAGGTCCTCGACCGGGACCTTGACGTCGACGAAGGCCAGCTCGGCGGTGTCGGAGGTCTTCAGGCCCAGCTTGTCCAGCTTGCGGCCCACCGAGTAGCCCTCGGACTTGGTGTCCACCGCGAAGAGCGAGATGCCGAAGCGGCGGTCCTCGGCGGTGGGGGCGGCGGTGCGGGCGCAGACGATGACGCGGTCCGCGTGGACACCGCCGGTGATGAAGGTCTTGGCGCCGTTGAGGACGTAGTGCGTGCCGTCCTCGGACAGCTTGGCGGTGGTCTTCATGCCCGCGACGTCGGAGCCGGTGCCCGGCTCGGTCATCGCCAGCGCCCACATCTCCTCGCCGGTGACGAACTTCGGCAGGAAGCGCTTCTTCTGCTCGTCGGTGGCGAGCATCTTGAGGTAGGGCAGGGCCAGCAGGACGTGCACGCCCGAGCCGCCGAACTGCACGCCCGCGCGGGCGGTCTCCTCGTACAGGACGGCCTCGAACTTGTGGGTGTCCAGGCCCGCGCCGCCGAACTCCTCGGGCACGTTGATGCCGAAGACGCCCAGCTCGCCGAGCTTGTAGTAGAAGTCGCGCGGCGCCTGGCCCGCCGCGAACCACTCGTCGTAGACGGGGACGACCTCGGCCTCGATGAAGGCGCGGATGGTCTCCCGGAACGCCTCGTGGTCCTCGTTGAATACGGTACGGCGCACGAGCCGCCTCCTTCGGTTCCTGTCCTGGTCCGGCCGGTCGCTCCGACGCTCCGGCATGTGCCTAAGCGCTTGCTCAGCCTATGTCAGACGAAGTTACTCATCGGTCACCCGGTCTGTCCAGACTCCGCGTCTGTGATCCAGCGCCCTTCGGCGGAGTCGTACAGGTACGCCGGCCTCCCCGCGGTCCCGCTCGTGCGGAACGGCTTCCCGCCGTCCGTGATCCGTACCGTCCCCGAACGGCCCCCGGCGCTCCACTCCAGCTCCAGGTACCAGCGGCAGTCGCAGCCCGCCGTCCGGGCGGAGACGAGCAGCTCCTCGGGGTCGGAGGAGGTGACCTTGTACGGGAAGGAGACGGCCGGGATCGTCCGGACCTCGGCGCCGGAGGCGTCAACGCCGTCGACGGGCCTCGCGAGCGGGCGCGGCCGGTCGAGGTCCACGGCGAAGTGGCGGGGGGTGACGGCGCCGCCGCAGCCGTTGTCCATCCGGTACGCGTTCCACGGCAGTGGTGCGGCCCGGTCGACCACGCGCACGTGCAGGGCGTGGAGGACGACGGCGTCGGACGGGGACCGGCCCTGGAGCGTGATCCGCACCAGCGCCTCCCCGCCGTGCACGGCGCCGTGCGTCCCGGCCCACGCCCCGGAGTCGGCCGCGACCGGCGGCGGGGCGACCGCGCCGGGGGCCCGGTCCACGAGGTAGGTGTGCCCGCAGCCGCCCTGCCAGAGCTGGGAACCGATGGTCCAGGTGAAGGGGAGGGGGGCCGCGGTCCGCCCCGGAGGGGTGGAAGCGGGAGCGGGGGCGGAGGCCGTACGGGTGGGGCGGCCGAGCAGGGCGGCGGCGAGGGCGAGCACGACGAGGGCGACGGCGGCGGCGACGAGGAGGGGAGCGGGGACGGCACGACGGGGGCGGGCGCGGGGCGCCTCCGGCGCGGTCGGGTCCGGGGCGGGGTCGGGGCCCGGTTCCGGCGCGGACGGTTCCGGGTCCGGCTCCGGCGCGGCCGGCACGGGCGTAGGCGAAGGCACGGGCGAGGCCGTTCGGCGGCGGGCGCGGTCCGCCTCCGTCCAGGCCGCCTCCAGGGCCCGCCGTTCCTCCTCGTCCGCCCCGCACAGCAGGGCGAGGCGGTCGACCACGGCGAACCCCTCCGGGACGGTCGCGCCCGAGCAGTAGCGGTGGAGCGTGGACGCGCTGACGCTCAGGCGCCGGCCCAGCGCCTCGTAACTCCTCCCGTCCCGCGCCTTCAGCGTGCGGACGAGCCCCGCGAACTCCTCGACGGCGGCGTCCTTCGGCATTCCATCCCCCTCGAACCTGCGTCCCATCCTTCACGTCCTTGCACGTCAACGGGGGTGGAATGGTTCCGGGACGGATGGGGTGCGTGTGATCGTTGCGGGCGGCGGGCGCCGGCCCCACGCTGGTTGAGCACTGACCGAACGAACGACCCGACGGGGGATCCACCACCATGAACAAGCTCCGTACCGCACTCGCCACCGCCGCCGCTGCCGCCCTGGGCCTCGCGGCCCTCGCCACGGCCCCGGCGCAGGCCGCTGCCCAGCCCGCCTTCCTCGCCGCCTCCGAGATGCCGCCGTCGTCGACGCCGTGGACCGCCACCCAGGTCTTCACCGGCGTCCCGGAGAACGGCGGCGTCCTCTGCGCCCCGTACAAGATCCCGGCGCAGAACACCCGCTACCGCGAGTTCAGCACCGAGCTCGACACCAACGGCGTCCAGGTCACCACCGTCGCCCGCACCGAGGCCGACGCCGTGAAGCTGGTCGACACCCTCCGCACGGCCCTCGCCGGCTGCGGGCCCCTGCTGGAGCGGCAGAACCCGGGCCTGAAGGCCGTCAGCGCCTCGCACGGCAAGCTCGCCGTCGAGGAGGGCGCCTGGGTCTACAGCCTGGACACCGCCGACCCGCAGATCGGCATCACCGACATCCACCTCTTCTCCGTCGGCCGCGACGGCCGCACCGTCACCCTCGTCCGTTGGGGTCAGACGGGCGACCTCAAGGACGCCCCGCTGACCGCCTTCCGCACCACGACGAAGACCGCCGTCAACAAGCTCCACTGACCCGGGGGGCTCCCCCAAGGGCTCACGCCGGCGTCCTGCTGTCCAGTCACCACGACTCAGCGCCAGCGCAGCGCGAACCACAGCTCCATCCGCACCTCCGCGTCGTCCAGGTCCGCGTCGAGCAGCGCCGCGCACCGCGCGATCCGCTGGCGGACGGTGTTGCGGTGCACCCCGAGCGCCGTGGCCGTACGGTCCCAGCTGCCGTGCAGCGACAGCCACACCCGCAGGGTCTCGGTCAGGGGCTCCGAGAGCGGGTCCAGGACGGTGCGGGCGTACGCGGCCGCCTCCTCGGGCGCCACCAGCCCGGCCAGGCCCGCCTCCCGGTGGTGGCGCGCCAGCGGTACGTGCCCGGCCTCGGCGCGGCGCAGGGCGCGGGCCGCCTGGAGGTCCGCCTCGCCGAGCCCGTCGGGGGCGGCCGGGGCGCTGACCCCGAGCGTCCAGCCCGGGTGCGGCGCCGGCTCCCGTCCGGCGGGCAGCAGGGCCCGTACGGCGCCCGGCTCCCCTAGGTCCAGCAGCGGCGTGCCCAGCGGCGGCGGCGGGCCCTCGCCGCGCGCGTGCACCACGGTCCACGGGGCCTCGCCCAGCAGCGGGGCCACGTCGGCGGGCGCCGCGCCCAGCAGTAGCCGCACCAGGGCGGTGGACCGCGCGGCCTCGTCGGCGCCCTGGTGCGGCGCGGTCAGCAGCGACAGCAGGACCACCGCGACGCCCGCGATCGTGTGGTCGCCCGGTTCGCGGCGCGCGGTGGCGAGAGCGAGCGTCAGACGCAGGTCGCCCCCGAGCGCGTACGCCGCGAGGTGGACGCCGCCCGAGGTGTCGGTCGCGGAGGCGGCCCGGCTCCCGGTCCCGCGCCCGGCCCGGAGCACCCCGGCCAGGCGCTCCAGCGCCTCCCGGGCCCCCGGCTCCACGGGCCGCCCGGCCGCCGCGTACTCCGTGCCGTCCGGCGCGTACAGGGCGGCCCGGCCCGACAGGCGGGACGCCAGCGCGTGCAGCACCGCCGGTACCGGGTCCGGCCGCGCCGCCGCGGTCGCGAGCGACTGCTGCGCCTCCGTCACGCGCCGCAGCTCGTGGTGGCGCGCTTGCGCCATGAGCCGCCACACCGCGCGCCCCACCGCCGTGAACGGCGTCCTCGGCGGCACCTCCAGCAGCGGCAGCCCATGGCGGGCGCAGGCCGCGACCAGGGCGTCCGGCACGGTGTCGTAGACCGGCGTCACCCCGAACCCGAGCGCCGCCGCGCCCGCCGCGACCACGCGCCCGACGTACCGCTCGGGGTCCGTCAGCTGCACGCCCGCCGTCAGCAGCAGCTCGCCACCGAGCAGGTACGGGTACGGGTCGGCCATCTCGGAGGTGTGCACCCAGTGGAGCTCCGCCTCCGGAGACCCGGCGATCAGCCGCAGGCCCAGGTCCTCACGGGCGAGGAGCGCAGACAGGGGGATGACCGGGCCGGGCGGGGTCGGCTTCGCCTCGGACATGGACACTTCTTCCATCAGAAACCGGAACAGTGGAGGAAAAGTACACTTCAGTTGGGCTGTGCGGCCACCTACTGTCCAGTGCAGGAGTTTGAAATCCGAACAGAAGGCAGAAGGCGACCGACATGACCAGCAGCACCCCCACGACGCCGCGCGGCCCCATCGACTCGTCCCGCATCCCGCGGTACGCCGGACCCGCGACGTTCGCGCGGCTGCCGCGGCTCGACGAGGTCGGCACCGCCGACGTCGCCGTCATCGGCGTGCCCTTCGACTCCGGCGTGTCCTACCGCCCCGGCGCCCGCTTCGGCGGCAACGCCATCCGCGAGGCCTCGCGCCTGCTGCGCCCGTACAACCCGGCGCAGGACGCCTCCCCCTTCGCGCTCGCGCAGGTCGCGGACGGCGGCGACATCGCCGTGAACCCCTTCAACATCAACGAGGCCGTCGAGACGGTCGAGGCCGCCGCCGACGAGCTGCTCGGCACCGGCGCCCGCCTGATGACGCTGGGCGGCGACCACACCATCGCGCTGCCGCTGCTGCGCTCGGTCGCCAAGAAGCACGGTCCCGTCGCCCTGCTCCACTTCGACGCCCACCTCGACACGTGGGACACCTACTTCGGCGCCGAGTACACGCACGGCACGCCGTTCCGCCGGGCCGTCGAGGAGGGCATCCTCGACACCGAGGCGCTCTCCCACGTGGGTACCCGCGGCCCGCTGTACGGCAAGCAGGACCTGACCGACGACGAGAAGATGGGCTTCGGCATCGTCACCTCCGCCGACGTCTACCGGCGCGGCGCCGACGAGATCGCCGACCAGCTGCGCCAGCGCATCGGCGACCGCCCGCTGTACATCTCCATCGACATCGACTGCCTCGACCCGGCCCACGCCCCCGGCACCGGCACCCCCGAGGCGGGCGGCATGACCTCCCGCGAGCTGCTGGAGATCCTGCGCGGCCTGGCCTCCTGCAACCTCGTCTCGGCCGACGTCGTCGAGGTCGCCCCGGCGTACGACCACGCCGAGATCACCTCGGTCGCCGCCTCGCACACGGCGTACGAGCTGACCACGATCATGTCCCGCCAGATCGCCGCGGCCCGCGCCTGACGAATCTCCGGACGCCCCGCCCCCGCCTCCCCCCCCCGGGTCGGGTCGGGGCGTCCGGGCCGTGTCGGGGAGACTGGGCCGGAGCCGAACCGAGCCCTCGCAAAGGAACGACGCGTGACGCACGACCACGACCTGGTGCTGAGGCCCACCGCCGCGCAGACGGCCGCCGCCCTCAACCCCCCGCCCGGCCGCACCGGCGGCGATCTCGTCGTGGAGACGCTGGCCGGGCTGGGGGCCACCACGGTCTTCGGTCTGCCGGGCCAGCACGCGCTGGCCCTCTTCGACGCCGTGGGCCGTTCGACGCTCCGGTACGTGGGCCTGCGCACCGAGAACAACGCGGGCTTCGCCGCCGACGCGTACGGCAGGATCACCGGCGAGGCCGCGCCGCTCCTGCTGTCGACCGGGCCGGGCGCCCTGATGTCGCTCGCGGCGCTCCAGGAGGCCGCCGCGGCCAGCGCGCCCGTGGTCGCCATCGCCAGCCAGGTGCCGGCGGCCGGGCTGGGCGGGGGCCGCCGCGGGCACCTGCACGAGCTGCGCGACCAGCAGGCGTCGTTCCGCGACGTCGTGAAGTCGGTGCACACGGTCCGTACCGCCTCGCAGATCCCGTCGGCGGTCGCCGCCGCGTGGCGCTCCGCGCTGACCGCGCCGCACGGGCCCGTCTGGGTGGAGATCCCGCAGGACGTGCTGCTCGCCGAGACCCTCCTGCCGGTCGTCACCGCCCCGGACGCCTTCCCCGACGAGCTGGTGCCCCGCCCGGAGCTCACCGCCGTCGCCGCGCACCTGCTGGCGCACGCCGAGCGCCCGGCGATCATCGCGGGCGGCGGAGTCGTGCGCTCCGACGCGTCCGGCAAGCTGCGGGCCCTGGCGGAGCGGCTCCAGGCGCCGGTGGTGACGACCTTCGGCGGCAAGGGCGCCTTCCCCTGGACCCACCCGCTGTCCCTCCAGTCCTGGCTGGAGGACCGCCACATGACGGACTTCCTCGAGGACGCGGACGTCCTGCTGGTCGTCGGCTCCGGGCTCGGCGAACTGTCCTCGAACTACCACACGTTCGCCCCGCGCGGCCGGGTCGTCCAGATCGAGGCCGACCTCGGCAAGCTGGAGTCCAACCACCCGGCCCTCGGCATCCACGCCGACGCGCGGCTCGCGCTCTCCGCCCTGCTGGAGACGCTGGAGGCGGTTCCGCCGCGCGAGGACGGCACGGCCGCCGAGCGCGTCCGTACGGTCCTGGGCAAGGTGCAGGGCCGGCTCGCGGCCCAGGACCTGACCCTGGAGCAGCGGGTCCTCGGCGCCGTACGCGAGGCCCTGCCGGACGACGCGCCCAGCTTCTGGGACATGACGATCCTCGCCTACTGGGCCTGGTCGGCCTTCGACGCCCGCCGCCCCAACACCATGCACTCCGCCCAGGGCGCGGGCGGCCTCGGTTACGCCTTCCCGGCGGCGCTCGGGGCGGCGGTCGCCGACCCCACGACACCGGTTCTCGCCGTCTCCGGCGACGGCGGCGCCATGTACTCCCTCGCCGAGCTCGCGACGGCGCGGCAGTACGGCCTCGACGTCACCTGGCTCATCGTCGACGACGGCGGCTACGGCATCCTGCGCGAGTACATGACGGACGCCTTCGGCCGGGCCACCGGCACGGAGCTGGCCCGCCCCGACTTCGTCGCCCTCGCCGGGTCCTTCGGTGTCCCGGCCGTCCGGACGACGCCGGACGCGCTGCGCGAGGACCTCGCCGCGTCCCTCGCCACGCCCGGCCCTTCGGTGGTCGTCCTCCCGGCGGTGCTGCGGATGTTCGCGCCGACGCACCTCACGGAGCCGCTCACCCCCGGCGCGTGAGGGGCCCGTGCTTCTCCTCGTACACCGCCCGCTGCGCCTCGTAACCGGCCGTGAACTCGGCGGCCTCCGCCACGCCGAGGTTGCCGGCGGGCAGGCCGCCGGTCGGGACGAAGCCGGGTATCGCCGCGAAGACCTCGGCGGCGGCCTCCCCGTGGGCGGGGCCGCGCCGTACGGCGAGGTGCAGGTGCTCGCCCACCGCCCGCAGGTGGCGCAGCAGCACGGTGCGCGGCGGCTGCATGGCCTTGCGGACCTCTTCCGGACGCGCCATCCACGTGCCGCCCGTGCCGAGGGCGCACAGCGCCTCCAGCGTCGCGTACAGCCGGCCGCACAGATGCGGAGCCGTCCGCTCACCACCCGACATGGCCGTCCCCCGTCCCGTCGCCTCCGATCGCTCCGGAACTGACTACCCCTCACCAGGCGGGCGGGAACGTCGATCAGCGCCCGCCGTGCCGCATGTCGCGTACAACCTTCCGGCCGGTCGCGCGTCTGGAAAGGCGTGACCTCCATATTCCGCCATCCCCGGCGCGGCGCGCTCCGCGCCGCCCTCGCCCTCGGGGTGCTGCTGCCCGTCGTCGCCACGGCGACGCCCGCGAGCGCCGCGCCCCCGGCCGTGACGTGCACGTCCGGCAAGTCCGGACTGGCCGCCAAGCTGTCGCAGGACATCGCCGCGGCCCTCAAGGGCCGCGCGTCCATGACGGCCGTCGCCGTGCACGACCGCACCACCAACACGCACTGCGAGCTCCGCGCGACGCAGAAGTTCGACTCGGCGAGCATCGTGAAGACGACCGTCCTCGCGGCCCTGCTGTGGGACGCGGGCAAGCAGGGCCGCGGGCTGACCCAGCGCGAGGTGAACCTGACCACGGCCATGATCACCAAGTCGGACAACGCCTCCACCAGCACCCTGTGGAAGCAGCTCGGCGTGGCGAAGATCAACGGCTTCCTGCGGGCCGCCGGCATGACGCAGACCGTGCCCGGCTCCGGCGGCTACTGGGGCCTCACCCAGATCACCGCCCGTGACCAGCGCAAGCTGCTGGACCTGGTCACCGTGAAGAACACCGTCCTGACCGACAGCTCCCGCACGTACATCCGCAAGCTCATGCGGAACGTCGTCTCCTCCCAGCGCTGGGGGACCCCCGCCGGCGCGCCCGCCGGCATGACCGTCCACGTCAAGAACGGCTGGCTGTCGCGCGCCACGCACGGCTGGCGGGTGCACAGCATCGGCCTCTTCACCAGCAGCACCGCGAACTACTCGATCACCGTCCTCACGCACGACAACAAGACGATGAACGACGGCATCAACACCATCCAGGCCGTCTCCCGGGTGGTCCACCGCGACCTCAACCCGACCGCGTCGACGATGGGCAAGACCTTCCAGCTGCCCGCCGTCCCCCAGGAGGCCATGCCTCCGGTACCGGAAACGGGACCCGCCCACCCGGCGGGATGAAAATCGCATTTCAGCGTGTTGGTGCTTCCGGCGGAACAGACAACGGGAGGCACCAGTGGTGGCGGCGGACACGACCGCGGAACGAGGATGGGCACGGCGGCTGGCCGGTTACGCCTGGCGATACCGGCGCAACGTCGTGCTCGCCCTCGGTTCCTCCCTCGCGGGCATGGCCGTCATGGCCGTCGTCCCGCTGATCACCAAGATCGTCATCGACGACGTCATCGGTTCCGGAACCCGGTCCCTCGCGGTATGGACCGGGCTCCTCATCGCCGCCGCCGTCGTCGTCTACGTCCTGACGTACATCCGCCGCTACTACGGCGGACGCCTCGCGCTCGACGTGCAGCACGACCTGCGCACCGAGATGTACGACACGATCATGCGGCTCGACGGGCGGCGGCAGGACCAGCTGTCCACCGGCCAGGTCGTCGGCCGCGCCACCAGCGACCTGCAACTTATCCAGGGTCTTCTTTTCATGCTCCCGATGACCATCGGGAACATCCTGCTCTTCCTCATCTCGCTCGGCGTCATGGCGTGGCTCTCCCTCCCGCTCACCCTCGTCGCCGTCGCCGTCGGCCCCGCCCTGTGGTTCATCGCCAAGCGCAGCCGCACCCGCCTCCACCCCGCCACCTGGTACGCCCAGGCCCAGGCCGGACACGTCGCGGGCGTCGTCGACGGCGCCGTGTCGGGCGTCCGCGTGGTCAAGGGCTTCGGGCAGGAGGAACAGGAGACGCAGAAGCTGCGCCAGGCCAGCCGCAAGCTCTTCGCCGGCCGGCTGCGCACCATCAAGATGAACGCCCGGTACACCCCGGCGCTCCAGGCCGTGCCCGCCCTCGGGCAGGTCGCCATGCTGGCGCTCGGCGGCTGGCTCGCCACCCGCGGCCAGATCACCCTCGGCACCTTCGTCGCCTTCTCCACCTACCTTGCCCAGCTCGTCGGCCCGGTCCGCATGCTCGCCATGGTCCTCACCGTCGGCCAGCAGGCCCGCGCGGGCGTCGAGCGGGTCCTGGAGCTCATCGACACCGAGCCCGTCATCAAGGACGGCACGAAGGAGCTCCCGGCGGACGCGCCCGCGAGCGTCGAGTTCGACGACGTGTCCTTCGCGTACGAGGACGGGCGCCCGGTCCTGGACGGCTTCTCGCTGGAGATCCGGCCCGGCGAGACCGTCGCCGTCGTCGGCTCCTCCGGCAGCGGCAAGTCCACCGTCTCGCTGCTCCTGCCCCGCTTCTACGACGTGACGCGCGGCGCCGTCCTGGTCGGCGGGCACGACGTGCGCGAGCTGACCCTCGCCTCCCTGCGCGACGCCATCGGGCTCGTCCCGGAGGACAGCTTCCTCTTCTCCGACACCGTCCGCGCGAACATCGCCTACGGCAGACCCGGCGCCACCGAGGACGAGATCCGCGCCGCCGCGCGGGCCGCCCAGGCCGACGGCTTCATCAGCGACCTCCCCGACGGCTACGACACCAAGGTCGGCGAGCACGGGCTCACCCTCTCCGGCGGCCAGCGCCAGCGCGTCGCCCTCGCCCGCGCCATCCTCACCGACCCCAGGCTCCTGCTCCTCGACGACGCCACCTCCGCCGTCGACGCGCGCGTCGAGCACGAGATCCACGAGGCGCTGCGCTCCGTCATGGCCGGGCGCACCACCCTCCTCATCGCCCACCGCCGCTCCACCCTGAACCTCGCCGATCGGATCGCCGTCCTCGACGACGGACGGCTCTCCGACATCGGCACCCACGACGAGCTCCAGCGGCGCTCCGCGCTCTACCGGCGGCTCCTCACCGACCCCGACGAGCTTGGCGGCGTCTCGCCCGGCCACGCCCTCCCCGTGGACGTCCCCGAGGACCACACCGTCCGCGAGGAGCTCGACGCCGAGTTCGACGCGGAACGCGGCATCACGCCCGCCCTCTGGGAGCGCGACGCCGACCCGGCCGGCGCCGCCTCCGAGACCCCCGGCGCCACGCCCGAGCTGCTCGCGCAGGTCGAAGCCCTGCCCCCGGCGGCCGACACCCCGGACATCGACGAGGCGCGGGCGGTCACGCCCGAGGAGTCGTACGGGCTGCGCCGGTTGCTGCGCGGCTTCGGCCTGCCGCTCCTGGTCAGCCTGGGGCTCGTCGCCCTCGACGCGGGCGCGGGCCTGCTGCTGCCCATCCTCATCCGGCACGGCATCGACGAAGGCGTGGAGCAGCTCGCCCTCGGCGCGGTGTGGGCCGCCTCGGCGCTGGGGCTGCTCACCGTCGTCGTGCAGTGGGCGGCCCAGACCGGCGAGATACGGATGACCGGCCGCACCGGCGAGCGGGTGCTGTACGCGCTGCGGCTGAAGATCTTCGCGCAGCTCCAGCGGCTCGGGCTCGACTACTACGAGCGCGAGCTGACCGGCCGCATCATGACCCGCATGACCACCGACGTCGACGCCCTGTCGACGTTCCTCCAGACCGGCCTCGTCACCGCCTTCGTCTCCGTGGTGACCTTCTTCGGCATCATGGTCGCCCTCGTCGTGATCGACGTGCAGCTCGCCCTGGTCGTCTTCGCCACCCTGCCCGTGCTGGTCATCGGGACGGTGTTCTTCCGCCGGTCGAGCGTCAAGGCGTACGAGCTCGCGCGCGAGCGCATCAGCGCCGTCAACGGCGACCTCCAGGAGTCGGTGTCCGGGCTGCGGATCGTGCAGGCGTTCCGGCGCGAGCGCACGGGCGCGGCGCGCTTCGCCGAGCGGAGCTCGTCGTACCGCGAGGCCCGCGTCCGGGGCCAGTGGCTCATCTCGATCTACTTCCCCTTCGTCCAGCTCCTGTCGTCCGTCGCCGCGGCCGCCGTCCTCATCGTGGGCGCGGGCCGCGTGGAGGCGGGCACCCTCACCACCGGCGCCCTCGTCGCGTACCTGCTCTACATCGACCTGTTCTTCGCGCCCGTGCAGCAGCTGTCGCAGGTCTTCGACGGCTACCAGCAGGCCGCGGTCTCCCTCGGCCGCATCCAGGAGCTCCTGCGGGAGCCGACGTCGACGGCCGCGCCCGCGCGGCCGCGGGAGGTGGACGCGCTGCGGGGCGAGATCGCCTTCGAGAAGGTCTCCTTCGCCTACGGGGACGAGGAGGAGGCCCTCACCGGCGTCGACCTGCGCATCCCGGCCGGCCAGACCGTCGCCTTCGTCGGCGAGACCGGCGCCGGCAAGTCGACGCTCGTCAAGCTCGTCGCCCGCTTCTACGACCCGACGGCCGGCCGCGTCACCGTCGACGGCACCGACCTGCGCGACCTCGACCTCACCGCGTACCGCCACCGCCTCGGCGTCGTCCCCCAGGAGGCGTACCTCTTCCCGGGCACCGTCCGCGACGCCATCGCGTACGGGCGCCCCGACGCGAGCGACGCGGAGGTCGAGGCGGCGGCGCGGGCCGTCGGCGCGCACGACATGATCGCCACGCTCGACGGCGGCTACCTCCACGAGGTCGCCGAGCGCGGCCGCAACCTCTCGGCCGGCCAGCGCCAGCTGATCGCCCTCGCCCGCGCCGAGCTCGTCGACCCGGACGTCCTCCTCCTCGACGAGGCGACGGCGGCGCTGGACCTCGCGACCGAGGCCCAGGTCAACGCCGCGACCGACCGCCTGGCCGGGCGCCGCACCACCCTGGTGGTGGCCCACCGCCTGACCACGGCGGCCCGCGCGGACCGCGTGGTCGTCATGGACGACGGCCGCGTCGCGGAGGACGGCACCCACGAGGAGCTGCTGGCCCGTGGCGGGCGGTACGCGCGCCTGTGGGCGACGTTCGTGGGCGAGGCGCCCGTGGTCGCCTGAGCGGCACCCCACGAGCCGACCCAGCGGTACGGCACCGCGCGCTCAGGGGGGCGGGACGCAACCATCCGTCCGCCCCCTGCGTCGTACGCACGTACGCTCACGAGGCGAAGGAGGACAAGGGTGTTCGGTGGGGCGACGGCCGCGGCCGGGGCGACAAGGCGACTGTGCACGCGCGTTCTGGCGGTTCTCGTCGCCGTGAGCACCCTCACCCTCGCCGGGCACGGCGCCCGCGCCGAGGCGGCGGCCGCCTGTTCCGGACGGCTCGTCAAGACCGTGGCGTTCTCCACCGGAGAGCTGAGGGTCTACAAGAACCGCCAGTACGCGTGCGCCGTCGCCGTCGCCAAGAAGCCGGGCGTGCGCCGCGCCATGGCCGTCACCATCCAGGCGCGCGGCGGACGCGCGGCCGTCGACAAGGGGCGGTTCACCCGGCAGGCCGGGCCCGTCACGGTGCACGCCCTCAACCGCTGCGTCCGCGCGTCCGGCACCGTCGCCGGCAAGGGCGGAACCACCGGCTGGTTCCTCTGCTGAGCACGTGCCTGGCAAGTGCCTCTGGTGGCAGGGGCATTGGCCCCGCTAGGTTCACGGCGACCACCGTGACCCAAGTGGAGGGTGCATGCGTAAGGCGCTCAGATGGCTGCTGTCGCTCGTGGTGCTCATAGGCACCGTGAGTGCGACCGGTACGGCCACGGCCACCGCCGTCGTACCGACCGACAGCCGCACGACCACGGACAGGGACATCAAGGACCGCATCCTGGCGATTCCCGGGATGACCCTGCTGGAGGAGAAGCCCTACCCCGGCTACCGCTTCTTCGTCCTCGGCTACACCCAGCCGGTCGACCACCGTGACCCGACCCGCGGCACCTTCCAGCAGCGCGTCACCGTGCTGCACAAGGACACCGCCCGCCCGACGGTCTTCTACACGAGCGGGTACGCGCTCAGCACCCGCCCCTGGCGCAGCGAGCCGGCGGCCATCGTCGACGGCAACCAGGTCGCCATGGAGTACCGCTTCTTCACCCCGTCCCGCCCGGAGCCCGCCGACTGGTCGAAGCTCGACATCTGGCAGGCGGCCTCCGACCAGCACCGCGTCTTCACCGCGCTGAAGCCGCTGTACGACCGCAAGTGGCTGGCCACCGGCGTGTCCAAGGGCGGCATGACGGCGACGTACTACGAGCGCTTCTACCCGCGGGACATGGACGGCGTCGTCGCGTACGTCGCGCCCAACGACGTGGTGGAGAAGGAGGACTCGGCGTACGACCGGTTCTTCGCGACCGTCGGGACCAAGGAGTGCCGCGACCGGCTGAACGCCATGCAGCGCGAGGCGCTGGTCCGCCGTGAGCCGCTGCAGAAGAAGTACCGCGCGTGGGCGGACGAGACGGGCGCGACCTTCACCACCCTCGGCAGCCTCGACAAGGCGTACGAAGCGGTCGTCCTCGACTTCGTCTGGGGCTTCTGGCAGTACCACACCGAGGCCGAGTGCGCCGACATCCCCGACGCCGCCACCGCCTCCGACCAGACCGTCTACGACACCATCGACGGCTACTCGGGCTGGTCGTACTACACCGACCAGGGCCTGGAGTGGGCGGTCCCGTACTACTACCAGGCCGCCACGCAGCTGGGTTCGCCGAGCCTGCGGATGGACCACCTCAAGGGCCTGACGCGGTACGGCTACCAGCCCGCCCGGGCCTTCGTCCCGCGTGACGTCCCGCTGCCCCGCTTCCAGTCGTGGGTGATGCGGGACGTCGACACCTGGGTGCGCACGCGGGCGCACCGGATGCTCTTCGTGTACGGCGCCAACGACCCCTGGGGCGCGGAGCGGTTCCGCGTCGACAAGGGCGCCCGCGACAGCTACGTCTTCGCGGCGCCCGGCGCCAACCACGGGGCGAGCGTCTCCGCGCTGGTCGAGGCCGAGCGTACGAAGGCCACGGCACGGATCCAGGAGTGGGCGGGCATCGCCCCGGCGCCGGTCCGCACCGTCCCGGGGCTGGACAAGCGCACGCTCGTGCGCGAGCAGACACTGCGTCCGTAGGGCGGCGGCCGGGCGGGGTGCGACCCCCGCCCGGCCGTTCCGTTCCGATCAGTACGTCAGGCCGTAGCCCATCGGATACAGCACCTGCGCCGGGTCGTCGGCGCGCTGCACGGGCACCGGCAGCCGCCCCCCGGGCCGCGCCCGCCCGGCGATGACCCGTGCGGCGGCGCGCAGTTCGACGTCGGTCCAGGAGTACGCGGCGAGGGTGGCGCGCTGGCCGCTGAGGCGTGCGATGTCGTACGGGTTGCGCAGGGCGACCGTGATGACCGGGACGCCGGTCGCGGCGAGCCGGGAGACCAGCGTGCGCTGCGTACTGGTCGCCGAGACGTTGTACGTGCCCACGACGACCGCGTCCTTGCCCGCCGTGGCCGCCACCGCCTCGTCGATCTTCGCGGTGGAGGGCGCGGTGCCGGTGGACAGCGCCGCCGCCGTGAAGCCCAGCTCGGTGAGGGCGGCGGCGAGGGTGACGGTCGGCGGCCCCGTGGTGCCGGAGGGGGACGCCGGGTCGGCGCCGACGACGAGCAGGTGGGGCCGCTCGCGGCGGTCGAGGGGCAGCAGGCCGTCTTCGTTGAGCAGGAGGGTCGTGGTCCGCTCCGCGATCCGGTCGGCGGTGGCGAGGTGCAGGGCGGAGCCGACGGTGCGGTCCACGCCCTCGTGGGTGACGTACGGCTCGCGGAAGAGGCCGAGCTTCGCCTTGAGGCGCAGGATGCGGAGAATCGATTCCTCGATGCGGGCCTCGCTGATCTCGCCGCTCTGTACGGCCTTGAGGACGGCGTTCCAGGCGGTGGGCAGGTGCGGCGGGTTGAGCAGCTGGTCGCACCCCGCCTGCAGGGCGAGGACGGGCACGCGGGCGTCGCCGTACTTGGTGCGGACGCCCTCCATGCCGAGCGAGTCGGTGACGACGACGCCGTCGTAGCCGAGGCGCTCGCGCAGGATCCCGGTGAGGATGGGGCGGGAGAGGGTCGCGGGGTCCTCGGCGGGGTCGAGGGCCGGGACGACGATGTGCGCCGTCATGATCGAGTCGATGCCGGCGGCGATGGCCGCCCGGAACGGCGGCGCGTCGAGCTTCTCCCACTGCTCGCGTGTGTGGCCGATCCTCGGCAGCCCGTAGTGGCTGTCGGTCTCGGTGTCGCCGTGGCCGGGGAAGTGCTTGGACGTGGCCGCGACCCCGGCCCGCTGGTACCCCTTCACCTGGGCGGCGACCAGCTCGGCCACGGCCTGGGGGTCGGCGCCGAAGGAGCGGACGCCGATGACGGGGTTGGCGGGGTTGACGTTGACGTCGGCGACGGGCGCGTAGTTCTGGCGGATGCCCATCGCGGCGAGCTCCCGGGCCGCGACGCGCGCGGCGCGGCGGGCGTCGGAGCGGGACCCGCCCGCACCGAGCGCCATCGCGCCGGGCACCAGGGTGGCGGGTTCCCCTATCCGGGCGACGATGCCGTGCTCCTGGTCGGTGGAGATGAGGAGCGGTACGGGGGTGGGCTGGGCGAGCCCGGCGCGCTGGATGCCGTTGGACAGGTCGGCGATCTGGTGCGGGTCGCGGGTGTTGTGCGCCCAGGTGAAGTAGATGACGCCGCCGACGTGGTACCGGCCGACGAGCTCGGCGGCGGTGCGGACGCCGATCTCCTTGAGGTTCGCGTCGACGTCGGCCGGGTCGGGCGCGGTGGCGGAGTGCCCGTACGCGCGGGAGACGAAGAGCTGGCCGACCTTCTCCTCCAGGCTCATCCGCGAGATGAGCTGCTGGAGGCGGCGGTCGTCGGCGGCTCGCGCCGGGGTGGCGACCCCGGTGGCGGCGGCGGCCGCCGCGGCGGCGGTGACGGTGAGGAGGGTACGTCTGGAGGTGGTGGCGCGGTGGTGCACTGGTGCTCCTTCCGGCCGTGCGGAGGGGAGTGGGGGGCGGTGAAGGAAACTTCCAAGGAGCCACGCATAGCCGGAAAGTAACTGCCAGGTCAAGAACCGGGACCGCAGCACGCGGCAAAGCCCCTGGCCGGCCCCCGAGGTGTCGCTCCGTCACGCGCGGGTGGAGGCCCTACCCCAGGCCCGCCAGCCGCTCGCGCCCCGCCGCCAGCAGGGGCGGCAGCTCCGCCGCGTCGGCGTACCAGCGCTTCTCGTACTCCCAGCACGCCCAGCCCTCACCGCGCATCAGGCCCAGGCACTCCGCGAGGGGCAGCACCCCGGTGCCCAGGGGGAGCGGGGTCGTGTCCTCGCGGGAGGCGATGTCCTTGACCTGGACGTACCCGAGGTACGGCGCGAGGACCGCGTGCGTCGCCTCCGGGGCCTCGCCCGCGAGCCAGGGGTGCATCACGTCCCACAGCGCGCCGACGTGCTTGTGGCCGACCGCGCCCACGACGCGGGCGACGTCCGCGCCCGTGCGGTGCGAGTCGTGGGTCTCGAGCAGGACCCGTACGCCCAGCTCCGCCGCGACCTCCGCCGCCGCGCCCAGCCGCCGCGCGGCCGTCGCGTCCGCGTCCGCCGGGTCCTGGTCGCCGCCGCCCGGGAAGACCCGTACGTAGGGCGCGCCCAGGTCGGCCGCCAGGTACAGCAGCCCGTGCAGCTCCTCGTACACGGCCTCGTCGTCACCCGCCGCCGCGACCCGCGCGTACCCGGCGACGGAGAGGATCTCGACGCCGGCGCGCGCGAACTCCTCGGCCACCGCCCGCCGTTCGTGCGCCACCAGCCCCGGGTGCACGGGTTCCTCGGGGTGGGCGCGCAGCTCGACCCCGTGGTAGCCGGTCTCGGCGGCGAGGCGTACGACGTCGGCGACGGGCGTCCCGGGGACGCCGAGCGTGGAGAAGGCGTACTTCATGGGCGCGAACCTACCCGCTCTCCGCGCTCCTATGACCGAACGGCTCGACGCCCCGGACTACCCCCGCGGCCGCCCCGTCGACGCCCGCACCATCAGCTCCGCCGGGATCGTCGCGATGCCGCCGGGGGGCGTGGCCTCGGCGCCCACCGCGAGGCGGCCCGCCCGCGCGCCCGCCTCCGACAGCGGAAGCCGCACGGTCGTCAGCGCCGGTACCGCGTCCACCGAGAAGGGCAGGTCGTCGAAGCCCGCCACCGAGACGTCGTCGGGGATGCGCAGCCCCCGGTCCCGCAGCGCGGCGCAGGCGCCCAACGCCACGGTGTCGTTGGCGGCGACGACCGCCGTCAGGTCCGGGTCGCGCCGCAGCAGCTCCAGCGTCGCGTCGTAGCCCGAGCGGCGGTCGTACGAGCCGTGCACGGTGAGCCCATCCAGCTCCGGGCCCGCCAGACCGGCCGCGGCCATCGCCTCGCGGTGGCCCTCCAGCCGGTGCCGGGTCGTAGTGCGCTCGGCGGGCCCGGCGACGTAACCGATCCGCCGGTGCCCGAGCGCCAGCAGGTGCTCGGTGAGCCGCCGCCCGCCGCCGCGGTTGTCGAAGGTCAGGGCGGCCGCGATCGCGGCGTCGCCGTTCTCCACCGGCGGCCGCCCGCACAGCACCACGCGCGTGCCCGCGTCCGCCAGCTTGGCGAACCGGGCGGCCATCGCGGCCGTGTGCGCGGGGTCCTCCAGCGCGCCGCCCGTGAGTACGACGGCCGCCGCGCGCTGGCGCTGCAACAGCGTCAGGTACCGCAGCTCGCGCTCCGGAGAGCCGCCGGTGTTGCAGACGACGGCGAGCTTCTCGCCGCCCGCGCGGCCCGGCGCGCCCTCGCCGATCGCGCTCTGCGCCGCGCCCGCCATGATCCCGAAGAAGGGGTCGGCGATGTCGTTGACGAGGATGCCGATCAGGTCGGAGGTGGCGGCGGCCAGCGAGCTGGCCGGACCGTTGAGGACGTAGTCGAGCTCCTCCACCGCGCGCAGCACGCGCTCGCGCGTGGACGCGGCGACCGGGTAGTTGCCGTTCAGGACGCGCGACACGGTCGCCGGGGACACCCGGGCGCGCGCCGCCACATCGGCCAGGGTGACTGTCATCGCTATCGCGTTCCTCCGAGGAGAGTCGGGCGTGGCTCTTGTACGCGCCGCTGTCCGCAGGCTAGCGTCATCACCCGTAGAAAGCGCTTACTACGCCGCGCTTACCGCGTCTGCGCCGCGCTTACCGCGCCGGCACGGCGCTCGAGTCTTGGAGGGACCTTCGTGACACGCAGGACAGTGCGGATCGCCATGAACGGCGTCACGGGGCGGATGGGCTACCGGCAGCACCTGGTGCGCTCGATCCTCGCGATCCGCGAGCAGGGCGGCCTGGACCTCGGCGGCGGCGAGGTCCTGTGGCCCGAGCCCGTCCTCGTCGGCCGCCGCGAGCACGCCCTGCGCGCCCTCGCCGAACGCCACGGCCTCACCGAGTGGACCACCGACCTCGACGCGGTCCTCGCCGACGAGCGCACCGACGTCTACTTCGACGCCCAGGTCACCTCCGCCCGCGTCGACGCACTCACCAAGGCCATCGCCGCCGGCAAGCACGTCTACACCGAGAAGCCCACCGCCACCGACACCGCCGGCGCCCTGGAGCTGGCCCGGCTGGCCCGGGCCGCGGGCATCAAGCACGGCGTCGTCCAGGACAAGATCTTCCTGCCGGGCCTGCTGAAGCTGAAGCGCCTCATCGACGGCGGCTTCTTCGGCGAGATCCTCTCCGTACGGGGGGAGTTCGGCTACTGGGTCTTCGAGGGCGACTGGCAGGAGGCCCAGCGTCCCTCCTGGAACTACCGCGCCGAGGACGGCGGCGGCATCGTCGTCGACATGTTCCCGCACTGGGAGTACGTGCTCCACGAGCTGTTCGGCCGCGTGACCTCGGTCTCCGCCCACGTCACCACCCACATCCCGCAGCGCTGGGACGAGGACGGCAAGCCGTACGCCGCCACCGCCGACGACGCCGCGTACGGCGTCTTCCAGCTGGAGGGCGGCGCCGTCGCCCAGATCAACTCCTCCTGGGCGGTACGCGTCCACCGCGACGAGCTCGTCGAGTTCCAGGTCGACGGCACGCACGGCTCGGCCGTCGCCGGACTGCGCGGCTGCCGCGTCCAGCACCGCTCCATGACCCCCAAGCCCGTCTGGAACCCGGACCTGCCGGTCACGCACTCCTTCCGCGACCAGTGGCAGGAGGTCCCGGACAACACCGAGTTCGACAACGGCTTCAAGGCCCAGTGGGAGCTGTTCCTGCGCCATGTCGCGCTCGACGAGCCGTACCACTGGGACCTGCTGGCGGGCGCGCGCGGCGTCCAGCTCGCCGAGCTGGGCCTGAAGTCCTCGGCGGAGGGCCGCCGCCACGACGTACCGGAGCTGTCGCTGTGACCATCCGACTGCCGCACGGCACGTACGAGCCGCGCACCGAGCCCGCCGCCTTCGGCGCACCGGGCGCCGCCCTGGCCTCCCGTACGGTCTTCTCCGCCGCGCACGTCGTGGCCGACCCGTTTGCGGACGTCTCGCCCGACTCCCCGGCGGCGGTCGACTGGGACGCCACGCTCGCCTTCCGCCGCCACCTGTGGTCGCACGGGCTCGGCGTCGCGGAGGCCATGGACACCGCGCAGCGGGGCATGGGCCTGGACTGGGCGGGGGCCGCCGAGCTGATCCGCCGCTCGGCGGCGGAGGCGAAGGCCGTGGGCGGCCGGATCGCGGCGGGCGTCGGCACGGACCAGCTGCCACCGGGTGCGCACGGCCTGGACCGGGTGACGGCGGCCTACGAGGAACAACTGGCCCTCGTCGAATCCACCGGCGCGCAGCCCATCCTCATGGCGTCCCGCGCCCTCGCGGCGGCCGCGACGAGCCCCGACGACTACCTGGCCGTCTACACCCACCTCCTGCGCCAGTCGGCCGAGCCCGTCATCCTCCACTGGCTGGGCCCGATGTTCGACCCGGCTCTGGAGGGCTACTGGGGCTCGGCGGACCTGGACACGGCGACCGACACCTTCCTGAAGATCATCGCCGAGCACCCGGACAAGGTCGACGGCGTCAAGGTGTCCCTGCTGGACGCGCGGCGCGAGGTCGACCTGCGCCGCCGCCTCCCGAGGGGCGTGCGCTGCTACACCGGCGACGACTTCCACTACCCCGAGCTGATCGCGGGCGACGACCAGGGCTTCAGCCACGCGCTGCTGGGCATCTTCGACCCGCTGGGCCCGCTCGCGGCCGAGGCGGTCCGCCGCCTCGACACCGGTGACACGGACGGCTTCCGCGCCCTCCTCGACCCGACGGTCCCGCTCTCCCGTCACCTCTTCCAGGCGCCGACCCGCTTCTACAAGACGGGCGTGGTGCTGCTGGCGTGGCTGGCCGGCCACCAGGACCACTTCACGATGGTCGGCGGCCTGCAGTCGGCGCGCTCGCTGCCGCACCTGGCGAAGGCGTACGAACTCGCCGACCGGCTCGGGCTGTTCCCGGACCCGGAACTGGCCGAATCCCGCATGAGGAGCCTGCTGACGGTGTACGGAGCCGACCGGTGAACCTTTCCCGCTTCAGCATCAACCAGATGACGGTCAAGCAACTCCCCCTCCCCGAGCTGACGGAGGCCTGCGTCCGCCTCGGCGTCCCCGGCGTCGGCCTCTGGCGCGAGCCGGTCGCCGCGTACGGCCTGGAGGCCACGGCCAAGCTCGTCCGGGACGCGGGCCTGACGGTCACCACCCTGTGCCGCGGCGGCTTCTTCACCACCGCGGCCGACCTCGACGACAACCGCGCCGCCGTCGACGAGGCGGCGACCCTCGGTACGGACACCCTGGTCCTGGTCTCCGGCGGCCTGCCCCCCGGCAGCAAGGACCTGCCCGCCGCCCGCGCCCTCATCGCGGACGCCCTCACCGAGCTCGCCCCGTACGCCGCCGAGCGCGGCGTCCGCCTGGCGATCGAGCCGCTGCACCCCATGTACGCGGCCGACCGCTGCGCCGTCTCCACCCTGGACCAGGCCCTCGACCTCGCGGAACGCTTCCCGGCCGAGCAGGTCGGCGTCGTCGTCGACACGTACCACGTCTGGTGGGACGACCGCGCCCCGGCGGCGGTCGCCCGCGCGGGCGCGCAGGGCCGCATCCACTCCTTCCAGCTCGCCGACTGGACCCTCCCCCTCCCGGCCGGCGTCCTCACCGGCCGCGGCCAGCTCGGCGACGGCACGATCGACCTCCGCACCTGGCGCGAACGCGTCGACGCGGCGGGCTACACCGGCCCCATCGAGGTCGAGCTCTTCAACGACGAGCTGTGGGCCCGCGACGGCCTGGAGGTCCTGGAGGAGACGGCCCGCCGGTACGTGGAACACGCGTTGTAGGGCGGCCGCTTGTGGAATCCGGCTTCCGGAAAAATTACCCCCCGCATTCGTGCAACCAACCGGCGGTGAGGGGAGTCGTACATGGCGTCAGGGCTTCCGGGGGGAATCTGGGGGGATTCGGGAGGCCTTGAGGGGCGGGGGAGCGCACAGGGGCCCGGTCATCGGACCGGGCCCCTCGAGTGCCCGCCGGCAGTCACGCGCGGGCGAGTCGTCCACAGGGGGAGTTTCCACAGCCCTGCCGCACTGTCCGACCTGCCCGGTAGCGTCGGGGCATGTCCAATCTGGCAGTCGTCGAAGGGGTCCTCGAGCGGATCACGTACGCCAACGAGGAGAGCGGCTACACCGTCGCGCGGGTCGACACCGGGCGCGGCAGTGGGGAGCTCCTCACGGTGGTCGGCTCGCTGCTCGGCGCGCAGCCGGGGGAGTCGCTGCGGATGGAGGGGCGGTGGGGGTCGCATCCGCAGTACGGCAGGCAGTTCACCGTGGAGAACTACACCACCGTGCTGCCCGCGACCGTGCAGGGCATCCGTCGGTACCTCGGGTCGGGGCTGATCAAGGGCATCGGGCCGCGCATCGCCGAGCGGATCGTCGACCACTTCGGGGTGGAGACGCTCGACGTCATCGAGCGGGAGCCGAAGCGGCTCGTCGAGGTGCCGGGGCTCGGGCCCAAGCGGACCAAGCTCATCGGGGCCGCGTGGGAGGAGCAGAAGGCCATCAAGGAGGTGATGGTCTTCCTCCAGGGGGTGGGCGTCTCCACCTCCATCGCGGTGCGGATCTACAAGAAGTACGAGGACGCCTCGATCTCGGTCGTGAAGAACCAGCCCTACCGGCTGGCCGCCGACGTGTGGGGCATCGGGTTCCTCACCGCCGACCGGATCGCGCAGGCCGTCGGCATACCGCACGACAGCCCGGAGCGCGTGAAGGCGGGGCTGCGGTACGCGCTGTCGCAGTCCAGCGACCAGGGGCACTGCTTCCTGCCCGAGGAGCAGCTGATCGCGGAGGCGGTGAAGCTGCTCCAGGTCGACACGGGCCTGGTCATCGAGTGCCTCGCCGAGCTCGTCGCGGACGAGGAGGAGGGCGGGGTCGTACGGGAGCGGGTGCCGGGGCCGGAGGGGGAGCCGCTGACCGCCGTCTACCTGGTGCCGTTCCACCGTGCCGAGGTCTCCCTCGCCGCCCAGCTGCTGCGGCTGCTGCGCACCGAGGAGGACCGGATGCCGGCCTTCCGGGACGTCGCCTGGGACAAGGCGCTGGCGTGGCTCGCGGACCGTACGGGGGCGGAGCTGGCGCCCGAGCAGGAGCAGGCCGTGCGCCTGGCCCTCACCGAGAAGGTGGCCGTGCTGACGGGCGGCCCCGGCTGCGGCAAGTCCTTCACGGTGCGGTCCATCGTGGAGCTGGCCCGGGCCAAGAAGGCCAAGGTCATCCTCGCCGCGCCGACCGGCCGCGCGGCCAAGCGGCTGGCGGAGCTGACCGGCGCCGAGGCGTCCACCGTGCACCGGCTCCTGGAGCTCAAGCCGGGCGGCGACGCGGCGTACGACCGCGACCGGCCGCTCGACGCCGACCTGGTCGTCGTCGACGAGGCCTCCATGCTGGACCTGCTGCTGGCCAACAAGCTGGTCAAGGCGGTCGCCCCCGGCGCCCACCTGCTGTTGGTGGGCGACGTGGACCAGCTGCCGAGCGTCGGGGCGGGCGAGGTGCTGAGCGACCTGCTGGCCCCGGGCAGCCCCGTCCCCGCCGTACGGCTGACGAGGATCTTCCGGCAGGCCCAGCAGTCCGGCGTCGTCACCAACGCCCACCGCATCAACTCCGGTCAGCAGCCCCTCACTTCGGGGCTCCCCGACTTCTTCCTCTTCGTCGCGGAGGAGACGGAGGAGGCCGGCCGCCTCGCGGTGGACGTCGCGGCCCGCCGCGTACCGATGAGATTCGGCCTTGATCCCCGCCGGGACGTCCAGGTCCTCGCGCCCATGCACCGCGGCCCGGCCGGCGCGGGCACCCTCAACGGGCTGTTGCAACAGGCGATCACCCCCGCCCGCCCCGATCTGCCCGAGAAGAGGTTCGGCGGCCGGGTCTTCCGCGTCGGCGACAAAGTCACCCAGATTCGCAACAATTACGAAAAGGGAGCGAACGGAGTCTTCAACGGCACGGTCGGCGTGGTCACGTCCCTGAACGTGGACGACCAGCGCCTGACGGTACTGACGGACGAGGACGAGGAGGTGCCGTACGACTTCGACGAGCTCGACGAGCTGGCACACGCGTACGCCGTCACGATCCACCGCTCCCAGGGCAGCGAGTACCCGGCCGTGGTGATCCCGGTGACCACGGGAGCGTGGATGATGCTCCAGCGCAACCTGCTCTACACCGCCGTCACGCGCGCCAAGAAGCTCGTCGTCCTCGTCGGCTCGCGCAAGGCGATCGCCCAGGCCGTCCGCACCGTCTCCGCCGGCCGGCGCTTTACCTCACTGCGCCACCGCCTGACAGGTGAGGTGCGGGTGGGAAACATCACCCAGGGGCCCCCGGGAGATCGCAGGACTTTCCTAACCGGGGCGAAGAGGGCAGGATGAGCAGGTTGACGGCACTGAGTGCCGCCAATTGGCCGAATGGTCGACCCCGAGTGCACTCTGCTGAGCCAAGTGGGGGATGGTAGAGACAGTCAGGGCACCTCGAAGAAGAGGCACTACGTCGGTGAGGGATGACGTGAGCGACAACTCTGTAGTACTGCGGTACGCGGACGGTGAGTACACCTACCCGGTGGTCGAGAGCACCGTCGGTGACAAGGGCTTCGACATCGGGAAGCTCCGAGCCCAGACCGGTCTGGTGACCCTGGACAGTGGTTACGGCAACACCGCCGCCTATAAATCCGCGATCACCTACCTCGACGGCGAGCAGGGCATCCTGCGGTACCGCGGCTACCCCATCGAGCAGCTGGCCGAGCGCTCCACCTTCCTCGAGGTGGCGTACCTGCTGATCAACGGCGAGCTGCCGAAGGTCGACGAGCTGGCGGCCTTCCGTAACGAGATCACGCAGCACACGCTGCTGCACGAGGACGTCAAGCGGTTCTTCGACGGGTTCCCGCGCGACGCCCATCCGATGGCGATGCTGTCCTCCGTCGTCAGCGCGCTGTCCACCTTCTACCAGGACAGCCACAACCCCTTCGACGAGAAGCAGCGCCACCTGTCCACGATCCGGCTGCTGGCCAAGCTGCCGACGATCGCGGCGTACGCGTACAAGAAGTCGATCGGTCACCCCTTCGTCTACCCCCGCAACGACCTCTCGTACGTCGAGAACTTCCTGCGCATGACCTTCTCGGTCCCCGCGCAGGAGTACGAGCTCGACCCGGTCGTGGTCTCCGCGCTGGACAAGCTGCTGATCCTGCACGCGGACCACGAGCAGAACTGCTCCACGTCCACCGTGCGCCTGGTCGGCTCCTCGCAGGCGAACATGTTCGCCTCGATCTCCGCCGGCATCTCGGCCCTGTGGGGCCCGCTGCACGGTGGCGCCAACCAGTCGGTGCTGGAGATGCTCCAGGGCATCCAGGCCACCGGCGGCGACGTCGACTCCTTCATCCGCAAGGTGAAGAACAAGGAGGACGGCGTCCGCCTGATGGGCTTCGGCCACCGCGTCTACAAGAACTTCGACCCGCGCGCGAAGATCATCAAGGCGGCGGCGCACGACGTCCTGTCGGCCCTCGGCAAGTCCGACGAGCTGCTCGACATCGCGCTGAAGCTGGAGGAGCACGCGCTCGCCGACGAGTACTTCGTCTCGCGCAACCTCTACCCCAACGTCGACTTCTACACGGGTCTGATCTACCGGGCGATGGGCTTCCCGACCGAGATGTTCACGGTCCTCTTCGCCCTGGGCCGACTGCCGGGCTGGATCGCCCAGTGGCACGAGATGATCAAGGAGCCGGGCTCCCGCATCGGCCGCCCGCGCCAGATCTACACGGGCGAGGTCCTGCGCGACTTCGTGCCGGTCGAGGCCCGCTGAGCCTCGCTTCCCCCTCGGGAAGTTCCCCTCGGGAAGTTCCCCACGGAAAGTTCCCCACGGGGGAAGCAAAAGCGCCCCGCCGCCGATCCCCCCACGGGTCGGCGAGCGGGGCGCTTCCTTACCCCGGAGCGGATTCCCCCCACGGGATCCGGCCGGGCGTCTGCCGGGTTCAGCAGAAGCTCGCGTGTGCGATCTGCCGGGGTACGTACGTACGGGAGGGCCGCTCAAAGCTCCCCGGTGCACGTGCCCCGGCCAACGCTTGCCTGGGACGTCCCCCAAGACATCCCATGAACGTCCCCCAAGACGTTCGTGGCATCGCCCATTTAGACTCGCGAGCCGTCCAAATGGTTACCCCCAAATATCTGTGATCTAGGTCTCTTTGTGAAGGTCTTGTGTGTCACGTGAAGGCAAACTCACGTAAACGATCGCAGACGAAGGCTGTTAGTCACCACGAAAACGGATGAAAAAGCCATGGCGAGCCCCGCGATCATGGGGCTGAGGAGCCCGGCGGCCGCCAGCGGCAGCGCGGCGACGTTGTAGCCGAAGGCCCAGAAGAGGTTTCCCTTGATCGTGGCGAGGGTGCGCCGCGCGAGGCGGATGGCGTCCGCCGCGACCCGTAGGTCCCCGCGTACGAGGGTGAGGTCGCCCGCCTCGATGGCCGCGTCCGTGCCGGTGCCCATCGCCAGCCCCAGGTCGGCCTGGGCGAGGGCGGCCGCGTCGTTCACGCCGTCGCCGACCATCGCCACCGAGCGGCCCTCGGCCTGGAGGCGCTTGACGACGTCCACCTTCTCCTCGGGCAGCACCTCGGCGTACACCTCGTCGATGCCGACCTCGGCCGCCACCCGCTCGGCGACGGCCCTGTTGTCGCCGGTGAGCAGGACCGGCGTGAGGCCGAGGGCGCGCAGCCGCCGCACCGCCTCCGGGCTCGTCTCCTTGACGGCGTCGGCGACGGCGAGGCTGCCGCGCACCCGGCCGTCCCAGGCGACGTGGACCAGGGTGGCGCCGTCGTCGGAGGCAACCGGCGCGCTCTCCGCGCCGTCCAGCAGGGCCGCGCGGCCGACCACGACCTTGTGGCCGTCGACGACACCCCGTACGCCGAGCCCCGGGACGTTCTCGAAGCTCTCGGGCGACGGCAGCTCGCCCTCGCCCAGGCGCTCGGCGGCGCCGGTCGCGATCGCGCGGGCGACCGGGTGCTCGGAGGCGTGCTCCAGCGCGCCCGCGAGGCGCAGCAGCTCGCGCTCGTCCGTGCCCTCGGCGGCGTACACACCCTGGAGGGTCATGCGGCCGGTGGTGACCGTTCCGGTCTTGTCCAGGACGACGGTGTCGACGCGGCGCGTGGACTCCAGTACCTCCGGGCCCTTGATGAGGATGCCGAGCTGGGCGCCGCGCCCGGTGCCGACCATGAGCGCGGTCGGCGTGGCGAGGCCCAGCGCGCACGGGCAGGCGATGATCAGGACGGCGACGGCCGCGGTGAAGGACGCGGTCGCGTCACCGGTCACCGCCAGCCAGGTCAGCAGCGTACCGAGCGAGATCAGCAGCACGACGGGCACGAAGACGGCGGAGATCCGGTCCGCGAGCCGCTGCACCCGCGCCTTGCCGGTCTGCGCCTCCTCGACCAGCCGTGCCATCCGGGCGAGCTGCGTGTCGGCGCCCACGCGGGTGGCCTCGACGACGAGGCGGCCGGAGGTGTTGAGCGTGGCCCCGGTGACGGGGTCGCCGACGGTGACGTCGACGGGGACGGACTCGCCGGTGAGCAGCGACACGTCGACCGCCGAGGCGCCCTCGACGACCGTCCCGTCGGTGGCGATCTTCTCCCCGGGGCGGACCGCGAAGCGGTCGCCGGGCCGCAGGTCGCCGATGGGGATCCGCACCTCGCGGCCCCCGCGCAGGACGGCCACGTCCTTCGCGCCGAGGCGCATGAGCGCGCGGAGGGCCGCACCGGCGCTGCGCTTGGCGCGGGCCTCCAGGTAGCGGCCGAGGAGGATGAAGACGGTGACCCCGGCGGCGACCTCCAGGTAGATCGTCGACGCGCCGTCCCCGGGGGCGGGCGTGAGGTCGAAGCCGTGGCGCATGCCGGGTACGCCGGCGTGGCCGAGGAACAGCGCCCACAGGGACCAGCCGAAGGCCGCGAGGGTGCCGACCGAGACGAGCGTGTCCATCGTCGCGGCGCCGTGCCGGAGGTTGGTCCAGGCGGCTCGGTGGAACGGCAGGCCGCCCCAGACGACGACGGGCGCGGCGAGGGTGAGCGAGAGCCACTGCCAGTGATCGAACTGGAGCGAGGGCACCATCGCGAGCAGGACGACGGGCGCGGCGAGGAGGAGGGAGACGGCGAGCCGCTGCCGTAGCGCGTCGTGTTCGCTCTGTGTCCCGCCGGTGTCGCGCGTGTCCGGGGCGGTGGACTCCGGGGCGGTGGGCTCCGAGGCGGGAGGCGGCGGGGGCGGCGGAGCCGGCTCCTGCGCCGTGTAACCCGTCTTCACGACCGTGGCGATCAGGTCGGCGACCTCCACACCCTTCGGGTGGGTGACCGTCGCCTTCTCGGTCGCGTAGTTGACGGTCGCGGTGACGCCTTCCATGCGGTTGAGCTTCTTCTCCACGCGGGCCGCACAGGAGGCGCAGGTCATGCCACCGATGATCAGTTCGGTGGTGGAGGTCTCCGGTGCGGTGGTGGCGGTGCTGGTCATGGGCGTTTCCAGGAGCGGGACGGGGCCGGGCCGACCGTCGTCACGGTACGGCCCGGCCGTGGGAGCCGTGGGAGCCTTTCGGTGGGCTCTCGCTCAGGCCTGGCCGACGAGCTCGTAGCCCGCCTCGTCGACGGCCGCGCGTACCGCGTCCTCGTCCAGCGCGGCCTCGGACACCACGGTAACGCGGCCCGTGGCGGCGACGGCCGTGACGGAGGTGACGCCCGGGATCTCGGAGATCTCGCCGGCGACGGCGCCCTCGCAGTGGCCGCACGTCATGCCCTTGACCTGGTAGACGGTGGTGACCGTGCCGGCGGCGGCCGGGGTGTCGGCGGCACCGTCGTGGCAGCCGCCCGAGGGCGAGCAGCAGGAACCGGAGGTGGCCTGGGGCAGTTCGGTCTTCGTCTCGGCGGTCATGGCGTACTCCTTTGGGGTCGGTCATGGTGCGCCAGGGGCCCACGGGGATGCCGTGGCTGCCTGACACTCATCACTCTATACCCCTAGGGGGTATGAATGCCAGGTGATCCGGCGGTCGTTTCCGAGACCCGGCGCGACGCCCCCCCCAATGCCCGCGGCCCCGCACCGGGGAGGGTGCGGGGCCACGGGCGGCACCAGGCCTCGGAATGGCGGGCGGTCAGCCCTTGCGCCCCCGGTTGCCCGGCCGGTTGGCGACCCAGACGCGGATGGTGTCCGCGTACCAGTAGGGCTTGCCGCCCTCGACGTGGTCGGGCTGGGGGAGCAGGCCGTGTTTGCGGTACGACCGGACGGTGTCCGGCTGTACCCGGATGTGTGCGGCGATCTCCTTGTAGGACCAGAGCCTTCTGTCCGTCATCTGTGGCACCTCCCTGCGGGCGCCGCGGCGGCGGCCCGGGAGGGCCGTCGGGGGAGCCGCGGCGGGACGCTGGCGATCACTGAGCCTGTGCCCGGACAACGACGCTCAGTGAACGGCGGGGAGCGGCTGTCGAAGGGCTGTGACGGAAGTCCCGCGTAGTGGAGACAAGTGTGACGAGGAAGAGACCCCTGTTACGCACGTAGCATCGACGCGCCCGGTCACCGGTCACGCGCCGCAGGAGCGGAGGAAGCGGCGCGTCCGCTCCGCGATGGGGTACGGCTTGTCGGGCGGGCACGGGTACATGTCCTGCTCGACGATGGCGAAGAGGTCGACGTCCAGCGCCTGGGCGGCGGCCAGCACCGGTTCGAGCGCGGGCACCCCGGACGGCGGCTCGCACATCACGCCGCGCGCCACGGCCGGGCCGAAGGGGGTCCCCTCGGCGACGACCTGAGCCAGGACCGTGGGGTCCACCTGCTTGAGGTGGAGGTAGCCGATCCGCTCCCCGTAGGTCTCGATCAGCTTGACGCTGTCGCCGCCGCAGTACGCGTAGTGCCCGGTGTCCAGGCAGAGGGCGACCAGGCCGGGGTCGGTGGCGTCGAGGAAACGGGTGACGTTCTCCTCGGTGTCGATGTGCGTGTCGGCGTGCGGATGGACGACGATCCGCAGCCCGAAGCGGTCCTGCGCCTCCAGGCCCAGACGCTCCGTCAGGCGGGTCAGGTTCCGCCACTGCTCCGGCGTCAGCGTCCGGTCCTCCAGCACCCGGCCGGTCTTGTCGTCCCGCCAGAAGGACGGGATGACGACGAGGTGGTCGGCGCCCATGGCCCGGGCGAGGGCGGCGTTGTCGGCGACGTGGGCCCAGGTCTTCTCCCAGACGGCCTCGCCGTGGTGCAGGCCGGTGAAGACCGTGCCGGCCGACACCTTGAGGCCCCGGCGCGCGGTCTCCTCGGTGAGTCGCGCCGGATCGGTGGGGAGATAGCCGTACGGGCCCAGCTCGATCCACTCGTAACCGGCTGCGGCCACCTCGTCCAGGAAGCGTTCCCAGGGGACCTGCCGGGGATCGTCGGCGAACCACACGCCCCACGAGTCGGGGGCGGAGCCGATCCGGATGCGGGACAGCGGCGGTGGTGACAGCGGCGGCGACGACTGCGGCGGCGGCGACTGCGGTGACTGCGGCGTCATGGGGGCCAGCTTGGAGGTGGCCGGAAGCGAGCGTCAAGAGATAGTCCGAATGTAAGGACAAAATGTTGACAGGTGTTCCGAGGGGGACTAGACCTGAGCGCGGTGCCGATGTGAAGGGGCCGATGTGAAGGGGGCATGGATGGCGACCGATCCGTACGACCTGATCACCATGGGGCGCATCGGGGTGGACCTCTACCCGCTGCGAACGGGCGTGCCCCTCGCCCAGGTGGACGCCTTCGGCAAGTTCCTCGGCGGCTCCGCCGCCAACGTCGCCGTCGCCGCCGCCCGGCTCGGCCGCCGCACCGCGCTGATCAGCCGCACGGGCGCCGACCCGTTCGGCGACTACCTCCACCAGGAGCTGCGGGCGTTCGACGTCGACGACCGCTGGGTGACGCCCGTCGAGGCGTACCCGACGCCGCTCACCTTCTGCGAGATCTTCCCGCCCGACCACTTCCCGCTCTACTTCTACCGGTACCCCAAGGCCCCCGACCTGGAGATCCACCCGCACGAGCTGGACCTGGCCGCCCTCGCCGCCGCCCGCGTCTTCTGGATCACCGGCACCGGCCTGTCCGCCGAGCCCAGCCGCACGGCCACCCTCGCCGCCCTCGCACACCGGGCCAAGCGCGGCACCACCGTCTTCGACCTCGACTGGCGGCCGATGTTCTGGGCCGACGCCGACAGCGCCCGCCCGCACTACCGCGAGGCCCTCCGGTACGCCACCGTCGCCGTCGGCAACCTCGACGAGTGCGAGATCGCCACCGGCGAGCGCGAGCCGTACGCCGCCGCCCGCGCGCTGCTCGACGCGGGTGTCCGCCTCGCCGTCGTCAAGCAGGGCCCCAAGGGGGTCCTCGCCATGGCCGCCGACGGCGAGACCGCCGACGTACCGCCGGTCCCGGTCGAGGTCGTCAACGGGCTGGGGGCGGGGGACGCGTTCGGCGGGGCGCTGTGCCACGGGCTGCTCGCCGGCTGGGACCTGGAGCGGACGGTCCGGTACGCCAACGCCGCCGGCGCCCTCGTCGCCTCCCGCCTCGCGTGCTCCTCCGCGATGCCGTTCCCCGAGGAGGTCGAGCAGGCGCTCGGGAGCGGCGGCACGCCGTGAGCGTCGACCTCGCGCACCTCGTCGCGGTCCGCACCCGCCACCCCGAAGCCGTCGCCGAGGCCGCCGCCCGCCGCCGGCGCAGGCCCCTCCTCCGCGCCCCCGCCACCGGGCGCGAGCGCCCCGACCGTCACGGTCGCCTCATGATCGTCGCCGCCGACCACCCCGCCCGCGGCGCCCTCGCCGTCGGCGACCGCCCGCTCGCCATGGCCAACCGCCTCGACCTCCTCGAACGCCTCTGCCTCGCCCTCTCCCGCCCCGGCGTCGACGGCGTCCTCGCCACCGCCGACATCCTCGACGACCTGCTCCTCCTCGGCGCCCTCGAAGAGAAGGTCGTCATGGGCTCCATGAACCGCGGCGGCCTCGCCGGCGCCGCCTTCGAGCTCGACGACCGCTTCACCGGCCCCCGCCCCGAGGACCTCGCGCGCCTCCGCTTCGACGCCGGGAAACTGCTGCTGCGCATCGACCCCGGCGACCCCGGCTCCCTGACCACCCTCCACTCCGCCGCCCGCGCCATCGACGCCATGGCCGCGTACCGGCTGCCCGTCTTCGTCGAGCCGTTCCTCTGCCGCCGCGACCCGGACGGCCGCCTGCGCAACGACCTCGGCGCCGACGCCGTGACCACGGCCATCGCCATAGCCTCCGGTCTCGCCGGCACCTCCGCGTACACCTGGCTCAAGGTGCCCGTGACCGACGACCCGGACGCCATGGCACGCGTGATGGAGACCTCCACCCTGCCCGCCGTGCTGCTCGGCGGAGAGGTCGGCCGCGACCAGGACGCCACGTACGAGAAGTGGCGCAAAGCCCTCCACCTGCCCACCGTCCAGGGCCTGGTGGTGGGACGCTCACTGCTCTACCCGCCCGACGACGATGTGGCGGCGGCCGTCGACACGGCCGTGGGCCTGCTCTGAGACGACGACATCGAGGAGTGCGCGAGGACCATGCGCGAACGGCAGCTGTACGTACCGAGGGGCGCGGCCGCCGACGGCCCGTACGCCCTCCACATCGACCCCGTGCACGCGGGCTGGGCCCACTCCGCCCTTCGGGTCCTCGACCTCGGCCCCGGCGAGGCGCACGAACTCGCCACCCACGACACCGAATGGATCGTGCTTCCGCTCACCGGTGGTTGTACGGTGCAGGTGGACGGGGGCGAACGCTTCGAACTGGCGGGCCGCGCAAGCGTGTTCAGCGACGTCTCGGACTTCGCGTACGTACCGCGCGACGCCCACGCCCAGATCGCCTCCGGCGCGGGAGGCCGTTTCGCCCTGGCAGGAGCGAGGTGCGAGCGACGACTCCCCGCTCGCTACGGCCCCGCGCCGGAGGTCCCGGTCGAGGCACGCGGCAGCGGCACCTGCGCCCGCGAGGTGCGCAACTTCGCCGCCGCCGACACCTTCGACTGCGACCGGCTCATCGCCGTCGAGGTCCTCACCCCCGGCGGCAACTGGTCCTCCTACCCGCCGCACAAGCACGACGAGCACCTCCCCGGCGAGGAGGCGGAGCTGGAGGAGATCTACTACTTCGAGATCGAGGGCGGCGGGCTGGGCTACCAGCGCGTGTCCCCCTCCCGCCCCGGCGGCGCCGACGTCCTCGCCGAGGTCCGCACCGGCGACGCCGTCCTCGTACCGGACGGCTGGCACGGCCCGTCCATCGCGCAGCCGGGGCACACCATGTACTACCTCAACGTCATGGCGGGACCGGGGGAGGAGAGGGAGTGGAGGATCCGTTTCCATCCCGACCACCGCACGGAGGGATACCGATGAGCAGCCGCACGACCGGTACGCGACGACTCACCACGGCCCAGGCGCTCATCGCCTTCCTGGCCCGCCAGTACACCGAGCGCGACGGGCAGTACCACCGCCTCATCAGCGCCACCTGGGGCATCTTCGGCCACGGCAATGTGGCGGGCATCGGCCAGGCCCTGATCGAGTCGGCCGACGACATGCCGTTCCTCCAGGGCCGCAACGAGCAGGCCATGGTGCACGCCGCCGTCGGCCACGCCCGCCAGTCGAACCGCCTGTCCACCCACGCCGTCACCACCTCCATCGGCCCCGGCGCCACCAACCTCGTCACCGGCGCCGCCCTCGCCACCATCAACCGCCTGCCGGTGCTGCTGCTCCCCGGCGACACCTTCGCCACCCGCCCCGCCGACCCGGTGCTCCAGCAGCTGGAAGTCCCGTACGCGGGTGACGTGTCCGTCAACGACACGCTGCGGCCCGTCTCGGCGTACTTCGACCGCGTCACCCGCCCCGAGGCGCTGATCCCGGCCGCGCTCCAGGCGATGCGCGTGCTCACCGACCCGGCCGCCACCGGCGCCGTCACGCTGGCGCTGCCGCAGGACGTGCAGGCGGAAGGCCACGACTGGCCGGAGGAGTTCTTCGCCGAACGCGTCTGGCGAGTGCGCCGCCCCCAGCCCGACGCGGCCGAGCTCGACGCCGCCGCCCGCGCCGTCAGGGCGGCGGACCGGCCCCTGATCATCGCGGGCGGCGGCGTCCACCACAGCCGCGCCGAAGCCGCCCTCGCGGCCTTCGCCGCCGCGACCGGCATCCCCGTCGCCTCGACCCAGGCGGGCAAGGGCTCGCTGCCCCACGACCACCCGGCCGACGTCGGCGGCATCGGCCACACCGGCACCGCCACCGCCGACCACCTCGCCCGCACCGCCGACCTCGTCCTCGGCGTCGGCACCCGCTACACCGACTTCACCACCGCCTCCTCGACGCTCTTCGCCCACCCCGGCGTCCGGTTCGTCAACCTCAACGTCACCGGCTTCGACGCCCACAAGATGGCCGCCCTCCCGCTGGTCGCCGACGCCCGCGCGGGCCTGGAACACCTCACCGTCGCCCTGGCGGGGCACACCGTCCCACCGTCGTACGCGGCCGAGTACGCCGGGCTCAAGGCCGACTGGGAGTCCCGCGTCACCGCCGCCTACACCCCGCGGAGCGAGGACGCGCGCCCCACCCAGCCGCAGGTCCTCGGCGTACTCGACACCCTGGTCACCGGGGACGACATCCTGATCAACGCCGCCGGATCGCTCCCCGGCGACCTGCACAAACTGTGGCGCGCCCGCTCCCGCGACCAGTACCACGTCGAGTACGGCTACTCCTGCATGGGATACGAGATCCCCGCCGCCATCGGCGTCGCCCTCGCGGCCCCCGGGCGCCCGGTCTGGGCGCTCGTCGGCGACGGTACGTACCTGATGAACCCCACCGAAATCGTCACCGCCGTCCAGGAACGCGTCCCCATCAAGGTCGTCATCCTCCAAAACCACGGGTACGCCTCCATCGGCGGCCTGTCCGAGTCCGTGGGCGCCGAGCGGTACGGCACCGCCTACCGCTACCGCGCCCCCGACACGACGTACACCGGAGAGCCGCTCCCGGTCGACCTCGCCGCCAACGCCGCCTCCCTCGGCATGCGCGTCCTGCGCGCGCACACCGTCGGTGACCTGCGGGAAGCCCTCGCCGAAGCGCGGGCGGCGACCGTTCCCACATGTGTCTACGTGGAGACCGAAACGGCAGACACAGTGTCGGGCGCGCCCCCCGCCGAGGCATGGTGGGATGTGCCCGTGGCCGAGACCGCGACCCGCACGGCGGCGGTCAAGGCCCGCGAGGAGTACGACCGGCATGTCGCAGCCCGACGCCGCCACCTGTGAAGCATCTGAAGGAGCTTTCGTCATGACGAAGACCGTCAACCACTGGATCGGTGGCAAGACCGTCGAGGGCACGTCGGGCAACTGGGGCCCGGTCACCGACCCGGCGACCGGCGCCGTCACCACGCGGGTCGCGCTCGCCTCGGCCGACGAGGTCGACGCGGCCGTCGCCTCCGCCAAGGCCGCGTACGCCACCTGGGGCACCTCCTCGCTGGCGCAGCGCACCGGCATCCTGTTCAAGTACCGCGCGCTGCTGGACGCCCACCGCAGCGAGATCGCCGACCTGATCACCGCCGAGCACGGCAAGGTCCACTCCGACGCGCTGGGCGAGGTCGCGCGCGGCCTGGAGATCGTCGAGCTGGCCTGCGGGATCACCGTCCAGCTCAAGGGCGAGCTGTCCACCCAGGTCTCCAACCGGGTCGACGTCGCCGCCATCCGCCAGCCGCTCGGCGTGGTCGCCGGCATCACGCCGTTCAACTTCCCGGCGATGGTGCCGATGTGGATGTTCCCGCTGGCCGTCGCCTGCGGCAACACCTTCGTGCTGAAGCCCAGCGAGAAGGACCCGTCCGCCGCGAACCTCCTCGCCGAGCTGGCCTCCGAGGCCGGTCTGCCCGACGGCGTGCTCAACGTCGTCCACGGCGACAAGGTGGCCGTCGACGCCCTGCTGGAGCACCCGGACGTCGCCGCCGTCTCCTTCGTCGGCTCCACGCCGATCGCCAGGTACATCCACACCACCGCCTCCGCCAACGGCAAGCGCGTCCAAGCCCTCGGCGGCGCCAAGAACCACATGCTCGTCCTCCCGGACGCCGACCTCGACGCGGCCGCCGACGCGGCGGTCTCGGCGGCGTACGGCTCGGCGGGCGAGCGCTGCATGGCGATCTCGGCGGTCGTCGCGGTCGGCGCCATCGGCGACGAGCTCGTGGAGAAGATCCGCGAGCGCGCCGAGAAGATCAAGATCGGCCCCGGCACCGACCCCGCCTCCGAGATGGGCCCGCTGATCACGGCCGCCCACCGCGACAAGGTCGCCTCGTACGTCACCGGCGCCGCCGCCCAGGGCGCGGAGGTCGTCCTCGACGGCACGGGCTACTCGGTGGACGGCTACGAGAACGGCCACTGGATCGGCCTGTCCCTGCTCGACAAGGTGTCGACCGACTCCGACGCGTACCGCGACGAGATCTTCGGCCCGGTGCTGTGCGTGCTGCGCGCCGACACCTACGAGGACGGCGTCCGCCTCATCAACGACTCGCCGTTCGGCAACGGCACCGCCATCTTCACCCGCGACGGCGGCGCCGCCCGCCGCTTCCAGTTGGAGGTCGAGGCGGGCATGGTCGGCGTGAACGTGCCGATCCCGGTCCCCGTCGGCTACCACTCCTTCGGCGGCTGGAAGGACTCCCTCTTCGGCGACCACCACATCTACGGCAACGACGGCGTGCACTTCTACACGCGCGGCAAGGTCGTCACCACCCGCTGGCCCGACCCGTCCGAGGCCCCGGCGGGCGTGGACCTGGGCTTCCCGCGCAACCACTGACGGCTTCGGCGGTCCGGAGAAAACGGCTGGCCCCGACCGGGGTCGGCCGTTGATCCTTGCGGGGATGAACGAGAGCGAACCGAAGTACCGCATCCGCGCCCTCCACACCGAGGACACGATCACCGTCTACCAGGCCTACAGGCCCGCCATCGGTGGCCCCGCCGCCCGCGACGGCCGCTTCCCGGCCGCCTGGAAGCGGGACCGGATGACGTGGATCAAGCCCAGCTTCCTGTGGATGATGTACCGCTGCGGCTGGGCCACCAAGGAAGGCCAGGAGACGGTCCTCGCCGTCGAGATCAGCCGCGAGGGCTTCGAGTGGGCGCTGCGCCACTCCTGCCTGTCCCACTACCAGCGGGGCCTCCACCCCGACCAGGCCGACTGGAAGCGGCAGCTGCGCCGGTCGCCGGCTCGCGTCCAGTGGGACCCCGAACGGGACCTGCACCTGTCGCCGCTGCCGTACCGCTCACTCCAGCTGGGCCTGTCGGGGGAGGCGTCGACACGGTACGCCGACGAGTGGACGGTCTCCATCCGGGACGTGACACCGCTCGCGCACGAGATCCACGCCCTGGTGCGGGACGGGGACCTGGAGGGCGCGGCACGGCTGATGCCCGAGGAGCGCCCGTACCCGGCGGGTGCGGAGCTCCTCGGGCACCTGGTGCCGTGAAGGCTTAGAACAGGGAGTGCAGCAGCCTGTTCGGGGAGCCCGTGAGGGCGTTCTGCACCTTGCCGCTCGTCGCGTTGTTCACCAGCGCGGCGCTCACCTGGGCCGGGGACGCGGTCGGGTTCTTCGCCAGGTACAGGGCCGCCACACCCGCCGTGTGCGGGGCCGCCATCGACGTGCCGGAGAGGGTGCTCGTCGCCGTGTCGCCGGTGCGCCAGGCCGAGGTGATCTTCACGCCGGGCGCGAAGAGGTCCAGGCAGGTGCCGTAGTTGGAGAAGGAGGCACGCCGGTCGGCGCTGTCGGTCGCGCCGACGGTGATGGCCTCGGGGACGCGGGCCGGGGAGGTGGCGCAGGCGTTCTCCGGCAGGCCCAGGATGTTGCCGTTGCCGGCGGCGATCGTGTACGAGACGCCCGACGCGATCGACCGCTTGACGGCGTTGTCGAGCGAGGTGTTGGCGCCGCCACCCAGGCTCATGTTGGCGACCGCGGGCTTGACGGCGTTGGCCGTCACCCAGTCCACGCCCGCGATGACCCCGGCCGTGGTGCCCGAGCCGTTGCAGTCCAGCACGCGGACCGCGACCAGCTTGGCGGCCTTCGCCACGCCGTACGTCCTCCCGCCGACCGTGCCGGCGACGTGCGTGCCGTGGCCCTGGCAGTCCTGGCCGTTCTGCCCGCCGCCGACGGTGTCCGTGCCGACCACGGCCCGCCCGCCGAACTCGCTGTGCGAGGTGCGGATGCCGGTGTCGATGATGTACGCGTTCACGTTCGACGCGGAGGTGTCGTACGTGTACGTCGTCGACAGCGGCAGGCTGCGCTGGTCGACGCGGTCGAGGCCCCAGGTGGCGTTCGCCTGGGTCGCGTTGAGGCGGACGGTCTCGTTCTGCTCGACGTACGCGACCCTCGGGTCGGCGGCGAGGGCCTCCGCCTTCGCCCGGGACATGGTGGCGGAGAACCCGTCGAGCGCGCTGCGGTACTCGTGCTTCGGTGTGACGCCGAGGTCGGCGGCGCGGGTGGAGCCGTCCTTGAGGACGACGATCCAGCTGTGGGGAACGGCGGTTTCCGCGGGGGCGAGACGGAGGTCGCCGACCTGGACCGCCTGTGCGGTGGGGGTGGCGGCGAACTGCAGACCGGCCGTGAGGGCGATGACGGGTATCAGCGCGCCGACGCGGCGCCGGGGCCTGCGGGAGGGGGCTCTCATCTCGGGGGCACCTGACCTTTCTTCTACCGGACGGCCCCACAGCGTCTCGGCTGGTCATGTACCGCACAAGACTGCTAGTCGCTCCTCCTCACTTCGTCGCCGAATTCCCACGTCAGCATGGCGAATTCTCCATCGTCGGCCGCGCCCGCCGAGCGGTACGTCGCCAGGGCGGGGTCGTTGTCCGTGTCCACGCCGACCCACATGTCGTAGCAGCCGCGCGCACGGGCCGCGGCGGCGAGCGCCTCGGTCAGCGCCCGGCCGATGCCGCGCCGCCGGAACCGCTCGTCGACGGACAGCTCGTACAGGCACATCTCCGCGCCCTTGTCGGGGTGGAGCATCTCGACGCCCGACACCATCCCGGCCGGCACGCCGTCGTCCGCGTACGCGATCAGCATCAGGTGGCCGGGCGCGGCGAGGAACCGCTCGGCCCACTCGGGGCGCGCCGGGCCGTCGTAGAGGTGCTCGGCGGCGACGAGTTCGGCGACGGTCGTGGCGCGTCGGATCTCCATCGAGGGCCCTCCTGGCATACCGCGGCTGGTGTACGGCGACGGTAGTGCGTACGCCCCAAGGAGGTCTGCCGGCTCCGCCCGGCGGCAGCGGACGGGCGGGCCCGGCGGCCCTTAGGGTCTAGGCATGCCAGGCATGCAGATCCGACTACGCCGCGCCGCGTGGGCCCTCGTCTCCGCCGTCGTGCTGCTCGCCGGCGCCGGGACGTGGACCGCCGTCGCCTCGGACGACGAGCCCGCCCCGCACCGCGAGGACCGGGTGCTGGAGATGCCGGGGGCGAGGATCGACACGTCGTTCTTCACCTCCGGTCCCGACGCCGGCCGCCGCCCCGCCGTGCTCCTCGGCCATGGTTTCGGCGGCAGCAAGGACGACGTACGCGCCCAGGCGGAGCGGCTGGCGAAGGACGGCTACGCCGTGCTGACCTGGTCCGCGCGCGGCTTCGGCGCCTCCACCGGGCGGATCGGCCTGAACGACCCGGAGTTCGAGGTCAAGGACGTCTCGCGGCTCATCGACTGGCTCGCCCAGCGCCCCGAGGTCCGGCTCGACGCCCCGGGCGACCCGCGCGTGGGGATGTCGGGCTCCTCGTACGGCGGGGCGATCTCGCTCCTCGCCGCCGGCCACGACAAGCGGGTCGACGCGGTCGCCCCGCAGATCGCCTACTGGAACCTCTCCGACGCCCTCTTCCCCGACGGCGTCTTCAAGAAGCTCTGGGCGGGGATCTTCTTCTCCACCGGCACCGCGGCCTCCACGGACACCGCGGGCACCGGTGACACCGCGGGCCCGGGCCCGGGCCCTGGCCCCGCGTCCCGGGGCGCCGGGGCCGGTGCCTGCGGGCGGTTCCAGGACGAGCTGTGCCGCATGTACGAGCGGGTCGCCGTCGCCGGGAAGCCGGACGCGGCGGCGCGCGAGCTGCTCGCCGCGCGCAGCCCCTCCGCTGTCGCCGGGCGCATCAAGGTGCCCGCGCTCATCGTGCAGGGGCAGTCCGACTCCCTCTTCCCGCTGTCGCACGCCGACGCCATGGCCCGGACGATCCGCGCCAACGGCGCACCCGTCGCCGTCGACTGGATCGCCGGCGGGCACGACGGCGGCGACCGCGAGACCGCCCGCGTCGAAGCGCGCATCACCGACTGGTTCGACCGGCACCTCAAGCAGGACACCGGCGCCGACACCGGCCCCGCCTTCCGCGTCAGCCGCACCGGCGGCGTCGACTCCACCGACGGGCAGGCCCAGCTGCGCGGCGCCACCGCCGACACCTACCCGGGGCTGCGCGGCGGCGCCCGCACCCTCGCCCTCACCGGCCCCCCGCAGACCTTCCGCAACCCCGCAGGCGCCAACCCGCCCGCCATCTCCACCGTGCCCGGCATCGGCGCCGGACTGTCCCGGTTCTCCTCCTTCGGCGTCGGCCTCTCCCTCGACTTCCCCGGGCAGCACGCCCGCTTCGAAACGGCACCCCTGACCAAGACCCTGCGCGTCACCGGCTCGCCCACCGTCCGCGTCAAGGTCGCCTCCGACAGCGGAGAAGCGGTCCTCTTCGCCAAGGTGTACGACGTCGGCCCCGACGGCCGCGGCCAGGTGCTGCCCGCCCAGCTCGTCGCCCCGGTGCGCATCGAGGGGGCCGCGAAGGGCAAGGACGTCGAGCTCACGCTCCCCGCCATCGACCACGAGGTCGAGGCCGGGCACCGGCTGCGGCTCGTCCTCGCCGCCACGGACCTCGCCTACGCCTCCCCGGCGGCCCCCGCGACGTACACCGTCGAGCCGGCGAGCGGGCTGTCCGTCCCCACCGCGCCCGGTGTCCGCACGCAGGCGGTGGGCCTGCCGTGGTGGGTGTGGGGCCTGCCGGCCGCCGGCGCCCTGATCGCCGCCGCCCTGCTGCTCACCGCCCGCCGCCGCACCGCCGCGCCCGCGCCCGACCCGGCGCTCGCCGACGTCCCCCTCACCATCAGCGGCCTGACGAAGCGGTACGCCAAGTCCGCCGAGCGGTATGCCGTCCGCGACCTGTCGTTCCGCGTCGAGAAGGGCCAGGTCCTCGGGCTCCTCGGGCCCAACGGCGCCGGCAAGACCACCACCCTGCGCATGCTCATGGGCCTGATCACCCCCGACGCCGGCGAGATCCGCGTGTTCGGCCACGCGATCCGGCCCGGCGCACCCGTCCTGTCCCGGGTGGGCGCCTTCGTCGAGGGCGCGGGCTTCCTGCCGCACCTGTCCGGCCGCGAGAACCTGGAGCTGTACTGGCGCGCCACCGGCCGCCCCGCCGAGGACGCGCACCTGGAGGAGGCCCTGGAGATCGCGGGCCTCGGCGAAGCCCTGGCCCGCGCCGTGCGCACGTACTCGCAGGGCATGCGGCAGCGGCTCGCCATCGCCCAGGCCATGCTCGGCCTGCCGGACCTCCTCATCCTCGACGAACCCACCAACGGACTCGACCCGCCGCAGATCCGCGAGATGCGCGACGTGATGATCCGGTACGCGGCCGGGGGCCGGACCGTCATCGTCTCCTCCCACCTCCTCTCCGAGGTCGAGCAGTCCTGCACCCACCTGGTCGTCATGGACCGCGGCCGGCTCGTCCAGGCGGGCCCGGTCGCGGAGATCACCGGCGCGGGCGACACCCTGCTCGTCACCACGGACGGCGAGGTGCCGGAGCCGCTGGTCGAGAAGGTCGGCGCGCTGCCGGGCGTCGACTCGGCCGTGCGCACCGACGGCGGGCTGCTGGTACGCCTGGACGGCACGACCACCACGGCCGCCCTGCTCGCCGAACTCGTCCGGCTCGACCTGCCGTTGACCGGGGTCGGGCCGCACCGCCGCCTGGAGGACGCGTTCCTCACCCTGATCGGAGGAGGACCCGCGTGACGACCACCACGGCCAAGACCACGACCGCCGCACCCGGCTACCGGGCCCGGCACACCCTGCCGCTGCGCGTCGAAGCCGTACGCCAGCTGAAGCGGCGCCGCACCCTGGTCATGGGCGGAATCCTGGCTGCCCTGCCCTTCGTCCTGGTCGTCGCCTTCGCGATCGGCGGCGGTCCGGACGGTCCGGGCGACACCCGGATCACGCTGATGGACACGGCGACCGCGTCCGGCGCCAACTTCGCCGCGACCTGCCTGTTCGTCTCGGCCGGCTTCCTGCTGGTGATCCCGGTGGCGCTGTTCTGCGGGGACACCGTGGCATCGGAGGCGAGCTGGTCGTCGCTGCGCTACCTCCTCGCCGCGCCGGTGCCGCGCGCCCGGCTGCTGTGGTCCAAGCTGGCCGTGGCGCTCGCCTTCAGCGCGGCGGCGATGGTGCTGCTGCCCCTGGTGGCGCTCGCCGTGGGCACCCTGGCCTACGGCTGGGGGCCGCTGCGGCTGCCCACGGGCGGTTCCCTGGCCACGGCGGACACACTGCCGCGGCTGGCGCTGGTCGTGGCGTACATCTTCGTCTCCCAACTGGTCACGGCAGGGCTCGCCTTCTGGCTGTCGACCAGGACCGACGCACCGCTCGGCGCGGTCGGCGGCGCGGTCGGGCTGACGATCATCGGCAATGTGCTGGACGCGGTGACGGCACTCGGCTCCTGGCGGGACTACCTGCCCGCACACTGGCAGTTCGCCTGGGCGGACGCCCTCCAGCCGCACCTGGAGTGGGGCGGCATGGCCAAGGGCGCGGCGGTGTCGGTGACGTACGCCGTCGTGCTCTTCGCGCTCGCCTTCCGGGGCTTCGCCCGCAAGGACATCGTGTCCTAGGGAGCGTCTCGCCCACCGGGGATCACCACGCCCGGCCGCGCCCGGCCGCACACGCCTCCGGCTCCGGACTTGGAGGTCAGACCCATCCGCGGCGGGCCGCTTCCGCTCCCGCCCGGAAGCGGCTCGTCGTGCCGAGGGCGGCGAGCAACTCGCCCACGCGCCTGCTGTACGTACGCCCCGATATCCCGAGCCGGGCGGCGGCCGTCTCATCGGTGAGCCCGGCCAGCAGGGCCTCCAGGACCGGCCGCAGGTGCGGTGGCAGCGAGCCCGGTGGGGCGGGCGTCGCCGTCACGTCGTCGGCCGCCTCCCACCAGGCGTGGTGCGCGCGCACCAGCGCCTGGACGATCACGGGGTCGCGGATCAGCAGCAGACCGTTGTAGAGGAGCTCGAGGTCGAGCGGGACCGCCGCGACCGTACGGTCCACGACGATCATCTTGAACGGGATCGACTCGGTCAGCCGCGCCCGCCCCGTCAGCCGCGCCGCCGCGGTGACGTCGGCGGCCGTCACCCGGTCCAGCGCGTGCCGCGGCACGATCTGGCGGACCGTGCCCACCCGCTCCACCCGCTCGGTCGCGGTGCGCACGCACGCGCCGGCGAGCTCCAGGAAGGGCTGAGGGATCGACTGCCCGAGGCACGCGGCCGGGTCGTCGAAGGTCAGCAGCTCTCGGCGGGCGGACTCGGCGAGCGCCGCGAGCGCCGCGCAGATCTGCCGCGTACCGCGCACCGACTGCCCCGCCGGTCGCGGTTCCTGCCGCGGCGGTGCCTGGTGCGGTACCTGCTGACGTGTCATCTGCTGCGTCGCCTGCTGTGCTGCTGCCTGTTGCGGTATGAAAGGCGCCACGCGCCGAGGTGACCGCGGTGACACCGCTCGCACCGGCGTAGACGTCGACGTGTCTCTCGGAGCCGTTCGGCCGAGCACAGAGCTCGGAGCGTTCGCCACGGCTGACCACCCCCGTCATCCCCTTGAAACGTACGCAACTCCATGTACGCACGTGACTGCGCACGGTGACAAGACCCAGTTCAGGGGTTGGCGAGTCCAAGCCATCGCCGGACAAGCGGCGATCGGTCGGTGGTGCTCCGTTTGCAGTAGCGCCGATGGCGGGCGGCGCACGGCCGGTTTCGGATGGTGACCGTGGACCCTCGCCCGGAAGGGTCACGGACCGATCGACGAGACGGACGAGCTCGGCGAGACCGACGAGATCGACGAGAAACGGACAAGACATCGTGATCCGCTCCCGCTCCCCCCGACGCTGGGCCGCCACGGCCCTCGCCTGCCTGACCCTCGGCGGCATAGCCACAGGCGCCGCCGCCCCCGCGTTCGCCAACGGCGACGCGAGCGCGCTGCCCGTCGACAACGCCTTCCTGCGCGCCTCCCACCAGGGCAACCTGGCGGAGATCGCCGCCGGCCAGGACGCCCAGAAGAATGCCACCACCGAGTGCGTCAAGAACGTCGGCAAGGTCCTGGTCCGCGACCACACCAAGATGGACGCCGCGACCAAGTCCCTCGCCGACAAGCTCGGCGTCGACCTGCCCCTCGCCCCCACGGCGGAGCAGCAGGGGACGCTCGCGAACGTGATGAAGAAGGCCGGCACCAGCGCGTATGACACCGCCTGGCTCCAGGCCCAGTCCGCGGCCCACGAGAAGACGCTGTCGATGATCGACCACCAGGTGGCCCACGGCAAGAACGCCGAGGTGACCGCCGCCGCCAAGTCGGCGCGGCCGGTCGTCGCCATGCACCTGGACATGGTGCGCGGCGGCACCTGCCACGGCGCCGCGGCCGACGCCGCGACCACGCCGAAGTCGATCCACGCGGGCAATGGCGGACAGGTCGCCCTCGCGGCCGACGTGCCGGTGATGCTCGCCGTGCCCGCGCTCGCGCTCGGCGGCGTCCTCGTCGCGGGCGGCGCCTTCTGGGCCGCGAACCGCATCCGCCGCAACGACGGCCGCTGACGCCGTCGGCCGCCGGCGTCGACGGTGGTTGCGCCCGTGACGGACAAGGGCGGCCTCTGGCTGCGCGGTGAGCCCGGCCCCGACCGGCTGCTGGTCTGGGCCGGGCTCGCCGCGGCCGCCTCGGTCGCGTTGACCTGCCTGTGGCCGGGGGCGGCCGCGGACCCCGCCGTCCGCGCGCCCGACGCGGGGGCGCTCCCGTCGGCCACCTCCGCCGGCGGCGCCGCCCACGCCGCCTCCCCACCCCTCACCCTCGCCATTCCTGGCCATGTCGAACGGACCCCGGTCGACCCCGTCACCGCCGACACCAATGGCGTCCTCGCCGTACCGGAATCCCCGGCCCGCCTGGGCTGGTGGGCCCTCGGCGCCCACCCCGGCGCCACCCGGGGCACGCTCCTTCTCGCCGGTCACCTCGACTCGGCGGACGAAGGCGCGGGCCCCCTGGAAGCGCTGCACGAGGTCCCGATCGGCGCCCGCGTCCACGTCACCACGGCCGACGGCGCCCGGCACACGTACGAGATCGTCGCCCGCCGTACGTACCCGAAGGCCGACCTCCCCACCGACCTCTTCAGCGCCGACGGCGTCCCGCGACTCGCCCTGGTGACCTGCGCGGGCCTCTTCGACCCGGACGCCCACGCGTACGCCGACAACCTCGTCCTCTACGGCGTACCGCGCTGAGAGCGAACCCCCGAAACGAGAGAGGGAAACGATGCCGCTCTACCTGTCGAGGTTCGGTTACACGCCCCAGACGTGGGCGAGGATGATCGGCCACCCCGAGGACCGCACCGAGGCCGCCCGGACGTACATCGAGTCCGTCGGCGGCACGCTGCACGGCTTCTGGTACGCCTTCGGCACCCATGACGGCTACACCCTGTGGGAAGCGCCGGACAACGTCTCCATGGCCGCGGTCGCCCTGGCGATCAGCGGAGGCGGCGCGCTCAGCTCGTTCGAGACGACCGTGCTCCTGACGGTCGACGAGACCCTGGACGCCCTGCGCAAGGCGGAGCGGATCGCGTACCGGCCTCCGGGAGCCCAACGCGGCTGAGCCGCAGAGCGGTTGGTCGACGCCGGTGAGATGCGGGCTCGTACGGGCTCGTGTCAGTGGCGCCCCCGGCAGGACTCGAACCTGCGGCCAAGCGCTTAGAAGGCGCCTGCTCTATCCACTGAGCTACGGGGGCCGGTGGTGGCCTGGGTGGCCTGGAGCCCCTGGTCGGGTGGTCCGTGACCTTGCCGGGCACAAGGATAGGGCTCCGATCCCCTTGGCCCGGTCGCTTCACCTGCGTGGCACGATGTGGAGGTTCGGTGAAGCGAACCGATAATCGCAGGCAGGTGCGATTCTCGCAGCGCTTTTTGCGCCACGCGCGCCGGGTGTTGTGCACTCGTTATGCCTGCGTCCCACTCGTCCCGTGTGTCCCCTGCCCTTGATCGGCGCGCAGAGGCGTGCATACGCTTCAAAAGCGTGCCGAAATTGGGCATTCTTCGCATGTGGTGACCTTGGACGTACGGCCTCAGCTCATCGACGCACTTTCCGCCCTGCGCGACCGTGTCGCCGCCGTGCGTCTTCCCCTTCCCCTTCCAGGGGCGCCGCGGGCCCGGCAGACGCGGGCCGAGCTGCTCGCGCAGCTCGACGACTATCTGGTGCCACGGCTGAAAGAGCCCGAAGCGCCCTTGCTCGCCGTCATCGGCGGTTCCACCGGGGCGGGGAAGTCGACGCTCGTCAATTCTCTGGTCGGGCGACGCGTCAGCGAGGCCGGGGTGCTGCGGCCCACCACGCGGACGCCCGTCCTCGTCTGCCACCCCGAAGACCACCACTGGTTCGCCGGGATGCGGGTGCTGCCGCACCTCACCCGTGTGTGGGTGCCCGAGGACGGCGAACAGGAGCCCACCGGCGAGAAGGCGCTGCGCGTCGAGACCGCACACAGCCTGCCGCGCGGGCTCGCCCTCCTCGACGCCCCCGACATCGACTCCCTCGTCGTCGAGAGCCGGGAACTGGCCGCCGAGTTGATGTGCGCCGCCGACGTGTGGGTGATGGTCACCACCGCGTCGCGCTACGCCGACGCCGTGCCGTGGCATCTGCTGCGTACCGCCAAGGAGTACGACGCCATGCTGGTCACCGTCCTCGACCGGGTCCCCCACCAGGTGATCGGCGAGGTGTCACGCCAGTACGAAGCCCTCCTGGCCAGGGCCGGGCTCGGGGACGTACCGCGCTTCACCATCCCCGAGCTGCCCGAATCGGCCGGCGGCGGCAGCGGACTGCTGCCGGAGAACGCCGTGGCCGCGCTGCGTGCCTGGCTGGCGTACCACGCCCAGGACCCGGCCGCCCGCCGCCAGGCCGTCGGGCGGACCGCCAAGGGCGTCATCGACTCGCTGCGCCTGCGCATGCCCGAGCTGGCCGGCGCCGTCGCCGCGCAGTACGCCGCCGCCGTACGGCTCTCCGGCACCGTGGAGGCGGCGTACGAGAAGGAGGGCGAGCGTGTACGCCGGGAGCTGGGGCGCGGGGCCGTCCTCGCCGGGGACGCGCGCACGCGCTGGCGCGCCTATCCCCGCGACTGCACGGCCGCCGAACTGCTGGACTCGCTCACCGAGTCGCTCGGCGCGCTGCTGCAGTGCGCCGTCGCCGCCGCCGACGAGCACGTACAGGAAGCCTGGCGGCGAGAACCGGCCGCCGGGGCCGTCGGCGGCGGGCAGGCGCCGCCCGACGCGGAGGCCGGCGAGCGGATCGGGATGGCTGTACGGCGCTGGCGGCGCGTGCTGGAGGAGCTCGCCGAGGAGGAGGTGCGGCGCATGGAGCGCTCCGCCGCCCCCGACGCCGACACCGTCGCCGCGCTGCTGGCGGCCGCGCTCCTCGGCGCGCGCCGCACCCGCGGCGCGGGGGAGCGGCTCGCCGAACTGCTCGGCGCGCAGGGCGCGCTGAGGCTGCGCGACCGGGGCGGCGAGCTGGTGGAGACGTACATCGACCGCGTACTGCACGAGGAGAGGGACCGGCGCCTCGCACCGCTCGACCGGCTGGACATCACACCAGAGCCGCAGGCCGAGCTGATCGCCGCGCTGTCCGTCCTCCAGAGGGAGAGGTGACCGCGGTGAGCACCGTGGAGGAACGCTGGGACGACGGGCTCATCGCCCGGCGTGTGCAGGAGCAGCAGGCGGTGACGGGGGAGGAGGATGCCGCCCCGGACGACCCGCAGGCGCCGACCGGCCCGTACGCGACCGCCCTGCGCGGCCGGCTCGACGCCCTGCGCAAGCTGGTGGGGCTCTCGGCGACCCGGCTGGACGGCCACACGCTGGCCGAGGCGGGACGCGTCCTGGAGGAGGCGTCGGCCCGTCAGAGGCTCTCCTCCCGGCACACGGTGGTCGCCATCGCCGGTGCCACAGGGAGCGGGAAGTCAACTTTGATCAATGCGTTGGCAGGGGTACCGGTTTCGGAGACCGGCCTGCGCCGGCCGACCACCTCCGCGCCCATCGCGTGCGCCTGGTCCGAGGGCGCGGGCGGGCTGCTGGACCGGCTCGCCATCCCGGGACGGCTGCGCCGCAGGCCCCTGGCGGGCGGGGTCGGCGACGAGGCGCTCCAGGGCCTGGTCCTGGTCGACCTGCCCGACCACGACTCGGCGGTCACCGCCCACCGGGAGCAGGTCGACCGGCTGCTGGCCCTGGTGGACGCGGTGATCTGGGTGGTCGACCCGGAGAAGTACGCGGACGCCGCGCTGCACGAGCGCTACCTGCGGCCGCTCGCCGGGCACGCGGAGGTGACGTTCGTCGTCCTCAACCAGGTGGACCGGCTTCCCGGCGACGCCGCCGACCAGGTCCTCGACGACCTGCGGCGGCTCCTCGACGAGGACGGGATGGCGCTCGGCGAGCACGGCGAGCCCGGCGCCACGGTCCTCGCCCTGTCGGCGCTCACCGGGGAGGGCGTCGGCGAACTGCGCGAGATGCTCGGCGCGTTCGTCCAGCAGCGCAACGCCGCCCAGCGGCGGCTGTCGGCGGACGTGGACGCGACGGCGCGGCGGCTGCGCCCCGTGTACGTCGCCGACGGCCGGCCCGGGCTCGGCGAGCGGTCCCGCGAGGACTTCGGGGCCCGGCTCGCGGTCGCCGTCGGCGCCCACGCCGCGGGCGAGGCCGCCGAACGCGAGTGGCGCCGCAACGCCGGACGCGCGTGCGGGACACCGTGGCTCCGGCTGTGGCGTTGGTACGAGCGGGTGCGTACGCCGGGCGGTACACAGACGCAAGGCGACGCCGAGACGCCCGTGGAGGACGAGCTCACGGCGCGGCAGCGCGTGGAGCAGGCCGTACGCGTGGTCGCGGACGAGGCCTCGCGCGGGCTTCCGGCGCCGTGGGCGCAGGCCGTGCGCGAGGCGGCGGTGCGCGGGGCGCAGGGGCTGCCGGAGGCGCTGGACGAGCTGGCGGCGACGGTCGGTCGGCCGGGGCGGGACGGCAAGCCGCCGCGCCCCGCCTGGTGGCCGGCGGCGGTGCTGGCGCAGGCGGCGATGACGCTGCTCCAGTTCTACGGCGGGCTGTGGCTGGTGGGGCAGATCGTCGGTGTGCTGGAGCCGGGGCTCATGGTGCCCGTGCTGATCATGCTGTCCGGCGTCGTCGGCGGGCCGCTGGTGGAGTGGGGCTGCGCGGCGGCGGCCCGGGGGCCCGCGCGCCGGTACGGCCAGGAGACCGAGCGGCGGCTGCGCGAGGCGGCGGCGGGGTGCGGGCGGGCGATGGTCCTCGACCCGATCGCCTCCGAGCTCATGCGCTACCGCGAGGTGCGCGAGCAGTACGCGACGGTGGAGGCGGGCCGCCGGGTGGGGTGACGGAGGCCGCGGTGGCCCCCGGCGGCGGCGCGGGGGACTCGCCCGTGTGGGTGACGGAGTTGTGCACAGGCCCGGCGTTGTCCACACCCGTCAGCGGGAATTCGCAGCGGCGGCCAGCATGGGTGACGTCGACAGCCGGTGCGGGGCCGGCGGGCGGAGAAAAGAGACGGGGTGGGCGTCATGGCCGAGACGATGGTGACCGTCGTGGGCAATGTGGCGACGAGCGTGGACTACCGGGACACCGCGGCCGGCGGAGTGGCGAAGTTCCGGCTCGCGGCGCGGGCGCGGCGGTGGGACCGCGAGAAGGCGACCTGGGTCGACGGGCCGACCAGCTTCTACTCGGTGAGCGCCTGGCGGACGCTCGGCGCGAACCTCGCCGCGTCCGTCGCCGTCGGCGATCCGCTGGTGGTCCACGGCCGGCTGAAGGTGCGGGAGGAGGAGTGGGAGGGCCAGCGCAGGACGTTCGTCGACATCGACGCGGTGGCGGCGGGGCACGACCTGACGCGCGGCACGTCGGCGTTCAGACGAGCGGCGCGCCCCGATCCGCACCTGACGGAGCGTCAAGAGGGCATCGCTGATGGTGAAATGGCGCCGAACACCGCCTCCGCCGGGGAGTTCGGCGGATGACGGGGTCACGCGCGGTCGGGAAGGGGCCCGGGAACGGGCCCGGGAACGGGCTATTTCCGGCGCGCCACCGCGCGGCGATAACGATTGCGATTCGGAATGGTTATCTGACGGTATGACAGGGGACTGTGTCGGGTCGCCTCTTTAGGATCACCGGAGTGCTCCTGGTACCCACGGGCCACTTGAGTCGGCAGGCGAGGCACACCCCCCACGCGTCCCGCGCGACAGCACCTCGCCCAGAGGGGAATTCTGTGTTTGCTGCGTTTTGTGTACGGAGGCGGAAGCGCCGCGCCGCCCGCTTCGCCGCCGCGGCCGTCGCGTCCGGACTGGTGGCGGCCGGCGCCGCCGCCGGCGTGACCCCCGCCGCCGCCGACGAGGCGCCCCAGCACCAGGGGGGAGCGGCAGCCACCCTCAACGGCCTGACCACCTTCCACCAGGCCGTCCTGCACCTCGGCAACCAGACGCAGCAGCTCCCCGCCGGCCTCTTCGAGATGACCGTCGACGGCGGCGGCACCCTCAAGACGTACTGCATCGACGTACACAACCCCACCCAGGAGAAGGCCAGGTACCTGGAGACCTCCTGGGACCAGACCTCCCTCGGCGGAAACAAGGACGCGGGCCGGATCCGCTGGATCCTCCAGCACTCCTACCCGCAGGTCGACGACCTCGTGGGCCTCGCCAAGGAGGCCGGCACCGGGCCGCTCACGCCGGAGACGGCCGCCGCCGGCACCCAGGTGGCGATCTGGCGGTACTCGGACGGGGCCGAGGTCGAGGCGCTCGACCCGGCCGCCGAGAAGCTCGCCGACTGGCTGCAGGGGGAGGCCGGCAGTGTCGCCGAGCCCGCGGCCTCGCTCAGCCTGGAGCCCGGCGCGGTCTCCGGCCCGGCCGGCACCCGGCTCGGACCGGTCACCGTGCGCACCAACGCCGACCGCGTCGCGGTCAGCCCGCCCGCCGACGCCGCCGCCAGCGGCATCAGGATCACCGACGCCACCGGGAAGCCGGTCGACTCGGCCGTCAACGGCAGCAGCCTCTACTTCGACGTGCCCGCGGGCGCCGCCGACGGGACCGCCGCGCTGAGCGTGCAGGCCACCACCTCCGTACCGGTGGGCCGCGCGTTCGCCGGGGTCACCAGGAGCCAGACGCAGATCCTCGCCGGGTCCAGCAAGTCGACCGTCTCCGCGACGGCCACCGCCACCTGGGCCACCACGGGTGCCATACCGGCACTCTCCGCCCGGAAGAACTGCGCCAAGGGCGGCGTGGACATCACCGCCACCAACAAGGGCGACGCCCCCTTCTCCTTCGAGCTCATGGGCCTGCGGTACGCGATCGAGGCGGGTGGGACGAAGACGGTGACGGTCCCGGTCGCCGAGGACCAGGCGTACCACCTCACGGTCACCGCGCCCGGCGGCTTCACCAAGACCTTCAAGGGCGTCCTCGACTGCAAGACCACCGGCGGCACGGCCACCCTGGCCGGGCAGCCGGGCTCACAGCCCAGCCCCCTGTCCGGCGGTGCCACCACCGGCGCCGGGACGGCCGCGGCGGGCGGCGAGACCGACCTGGACCTCGCCGAGACCGGCGCGTCCGGCGCCACGCCCATGATCGCCGGGACGGCCATCGCGTTCCTGCTCGTCGGCGGGGCGGCGGTGCTCTTCCTCCGCAAGAAGTCGTGACGCACCGCGCGCGGGCGGTGACGATCCGCCGGTGACGGCGGGCCCAACGGCGGCGCGCCACCGCTCCCCCCACCCGCCCCCTCACGAACTGGTTTCCATCGAGGGATGGACGTCAGGCAAGATGGGGTGTATCTGCCCACTCACGGATTGCCGGACGGTTTCTCTTGGCTGAGTACATCTACACGATGCGCAAGACGCGCAAGGCGCACGGCGACAAGGTCATCCTCGATGACGTGACGCTGAGCTTCCTGCCCGGTGCGAAGATCGGTGTGGTCGGCCCGAACGGCGCCGGTAAGTCCACCGTCCTCAAGATCATGGCGGGCCTGGAGCAGCCGTCCAACGGCGACGCCTTCCTCTCGCCCGGCTACTCCGTCGGCATCCTCCTCCAGGAGCCGCCGCTCGACGAGACGAAGACGGTCCTGGAGAACGTCCAGGACGGTGTCGCCGAGATCAAGGGCAAGCTCGACCGGTTCAACGAGATCGCCGAGCAGATGGCGACCGACTACACCGACGAGCTCATGGAGGAGATGGGCAAGCTCCAGGAGCAGCTCGACCACGCCAACGCGTGGGACCTCGACGCCCAGCTCGAGCAGGCCATGGACGCCCTCGGCTGCCCGCCCGGCGACTGGCAGGTCACCAACCTCTCCGGTGGTGAGAAGCGCCGCGTCGCGCTCTGCAAGCTGCTGCTGGAGGCCCCCGACCTGCTGCTGCTCGACGAGCCCACCAACCACCTGGACGCCGAGTCCGTGCAGTGGCTGGAGCAGCACCTCGCCAAGTACGCCGGCACCGTCGTCGCCATCACCCACGACCGGTACTTCCTCGACAACGTCGCCGAGTGGATCCTCGAGCTCGACCGCGGCCGCGCCTACCCCTACGAGGGCAACTACTCCAAGTACCTGGAGACCAAGCAGACCCGTCTCAAGGTCGAGGGCCAGAAGGACGCCAAGCGCGCCAAGCGGCTCAAGGAAGAGCTGGAGTGGGTCCGCTCCAACGCCAAGGGACGCCAGGCCAAGTCCAAGGCCCGTCTCGCCCGCTACGAGGAGATGGCCGCCGAGGCGGAGAAGACCCGGAAGCTGGACTTCGAGGAGATCCAGATCCCGCCGGGCCCGCGCCTGGGCAGCGTCGTCGTCGAGGTCGAGAAGCTCAGCAAGGCCTTCGGCGACAAGGTCCTCATCGAGGACCTGAGCTTCTCCCTCCCGCGCAACGGCATCGTGGGCGTCATCGGCCCGAACGGCGCCGGCAAGACCACGCTGTTCAAGATGATCCAGGGCCTGGAGCAGCCCGACTCCGGCTCGATCAAGGTCGGCGAGACCGTCAAGATCAGCTACGTCGACCAGTCCCGCGCCAACATCGACCCGAAGAAGACGCTGTGGGCCGTCGTCTCCGACGAGCTCGACTACATCAACGTCGGCCAGGTCGAGATGCCGTCGCGCGCCTACGTCAGCGCGTTCGGCTTCAAGGGCCCGGACCAGCAGAAGCCGGCCGGCGTCCTCTCCGGCGGTGAGCGCAACCGCCTGAACCTGGCGCTGACCCTCAAGCAGGGCGGCAACCTGCTGCTCCTCGACGAGCCCACCAACGACCTCGACGTCGAGACCCTGTCCTCCCTGGAGAACGCGCTGCTGGAGTTCCCGGGCGCGGCCGTGGTCGTCTCCCACGACCGCTGGTTCCTGGACCGGGTCGCCACGCACATCCTGGCGTACGAGGGCGACTCCAAGTGGTTCTGGTTCGAGGGCAACTTCGAGTCGTACGAGAAGAACAAGATCGAGCGCCTCGGCCCGGACGCCGCCCGTCCGCACCGCGCCACGCACAAGAAGCTCACCCGGGGCTGAGGCGGAGGCAGTGGCTCGTCACATCTACCGGTGCCCGCTGCGCTGGTCGGACATGGACGCCTTCGGGCACGTCAACAATGTGGTCTTCCTCCGCTACCTGGAGGAGGCCCGCATCGACTTCATGTTCCGGCTGGCGCCGGGCAACGGCTCGCCGTCGTTCTCCGGCGGGTCGGTCGTCGCCCGGCACGAGATCGACTACGTACGGCCGCTGGTCCACCGGCACGAGCCGGTGACCATCGAGTCCTGGGTCACCAAGATCGGCGCGGCGTCGCTGACGATCGCGTACGAGGTCAAGGATCCCGACCAGGTGTACGTGCGCGCCTCGACGGTCGTCGTGCCGTTCGACCTGGAGGCGCAGCGGCCGCGCCGCATCACCGCGGAGGAGCGGTCGTTCCTGGAGGAGTACGTGGACGACGGCATGCACGCGCAGCCGGCCCGGGCGTCGGCACAGGCCCCGGCGCCGGGGGAGGCCGCGGCCGTATGACGGCGCCGCTGCACTTCGCCGACGCCAGGGAGGCGGCGGACCTCGCCGCCTTCCTGGCCCGGCTGATCCACTACGACCGGGCCGCCGTCGTCCGCCTCCAGGCGGCCGGCGGGGCCCTGGCCGTGTTCGGGCGCCCGCCGTCCTTCGAGGTGCTGGCCATCCGCACGGCCACGCTCATGGACGAGGCGCCGCTGGACATCACCGTCTCCGCCGGTCAGCTCCTGGAGGGCATCGAGGAGTCGGCGGGCAAGGCGATGGTGCCGGCACCCGTCACCGGACCGCCCTGGACCGGGCTGCTGCCCCCGCGCGGCGGCTGGAGTGAGATACCCGGATTGCCGGACGCCGGCGAGCTGCGCGGCGCTGTCGCCGCCGCGGTGGCCGAATTCCGGGCACGGGACGAGGCGTTGCCGGCCGAGCACCGGACCCGTGCGGAGCGCGACCGGATCGGCCGCGAGATCTGGTCCCGGACGATCGGCTCGACGGGCCTGCCGCTGCGCGCCGTCCACGCCGCCCAGGCGCTGGGCTTCCTGCCCTCGCACGAGGTGCCGGTGGCGCTGCTCGGCGCCGGAGCCTGGGTCCGCCTGCGGACGCCCTTCGGCTCGGTCGCGGTCCGCGCGGCGGGCGGTCTCGGCGGCCTGACCGTCACCGCGGTCCCCCACCAGCGGTAAGCAGGGTCAATCAGCGGTAGCCAACCAGCGATGGTTGATCAGCGGTGGTCGACCAGCGGTGGTCAACCAGCGGTAAGGGGGACGGGGGCTCAGTCCGCGGTGTTGACCATCGACGCCGCGGCGTACGTCAGGTAGTTCCATAGCTGCCGCTCGTGTTCCTCGGACAGCCCGAGCTCGTCCACGGCGGCGCGCATGTGCTTCAGCCAGGCGTCGTGCGCGGCCTTGTCGACGGTGAACGGCGCGTGGCGCATCCGCAGCCGCGGGTGACCGCGGTGGTCGCTGTAGGTGCGGGGGCCGCCCCAGTACTGCATCAGGAAGAGCGCGAGCCGCTCCTCGGCCGGACCCAGGTCCTCCTCCGGGTACATCGGCCGCAGCACCGGGTCCTCGGCGACACCTTCGTAGAAACGGCGGACGAGGCGCCGGAAGGTCTCCTCGCCGCCGACCTGCTCGTAGAACGTCTGCTCCTGAAGCGTGCCACGCGGAATCTCAATCACCCGTCCATGGTCTCAGACGGACCGGCCCAGGTCCCGGGTCCTAGGTCCTGCTCGCTTCTGCTCCCCGCCCGCAGGAAAGTGGACGTATGGGGACAGGACGTATGGGGACAGGGGGAGAGGACCCGTTCGCCGAACGGGCCGCCGAGGCGCGGCGCGCGATGGTGCGCGGGATCGCCGAGGGCGGGGACCTGACCGACCCGGCCTGGAGAGAGGCGTTCGAGGAGGTGCCCCGGCACCTGTTCGTGCCGTACTACTACGTCGGCGTCATGGGCGGATACGAGCGCCTCTGGTGCGACGACCCGGATCCGGCCCAGCGCGAGCGTTGGCTGGCGGGCGCCTACGAGGACCGGCCGCTCGCCACGCGCGTGCGCAACGGTGACCTGGTCTCCTCCGCCAGTCAGCCCTCCCTCATGGCGTACATGCTGGAGGCCCTGGACGTACGCGACGGGCACGACGTCCTGGAGATCGGCGCCGGGACCGGCTACAACGCGGCGCTGCTGGCGCACCGGCTGGGCGACGAGCACGTGACCACCATCGACCTGGACGAGGAGATCACCGAGGCGGCGCGGGTCCACCTGGCGGCGGCCGGCCACCGGCCCACCGTGGTCACCGGCGACGGGGCGCGCGGCTGCCCGCAGCGGGCGCCCTTCGACCGGATCATCGCGACCTGCGCCGTACCGTCCGTGCCGAGGGAGTGGCTCGCGCAGTGCCGCCCCGGTGACGCGCGCGTCCTGGCGCCGATGGCCACCGGGGTGATCTCGCTGCGCGTACGGGACGCGGAGCACGCCGAGGGCCGGTTCCTGAGCACCTCCGCGTACTTCGTCCCACTGCGCGGCGCGGTCCCGGCCGCCGTGCCACCGCACACCGGCGGGCTGCCCCGGCACGCGACCGAGGACGACCTGTTCCGCTTCCTGCTGACGCTCACGGCGGGGAGCCTGGACCCGCAGGAGGCCTACTCGCTCTGGCAGCGCGAGGGGCGGCCCGAGCGGGAGCGGTTCGGCGTGACGGTCGGCGGCGAGCGGCAGTGGGCGTGGCTGGACGAACCCGAGGGGCCGTACCTCTGGCCCCTCGGCCCGCCCGCCGGCTAGCCGCGGCGGATGGTGATCGTCGTCCAGGCGCCGACGTGGACCCGGTCGCCGTCCTTGAGCGGGACGGGGACGTAGGGCTGGATCGGGTCCTCCGCGCCGTTGAGTGTGGTGCCGTTGGTGGAGTTCTGGTCCACCACGGCCCAGGAGCCGTCGGGCTGCTGGACCAGCACCGCGTGCTTGTGGGAGACGCCCGGGTCCTCCGGCGGCACCGACAGGTCGATGTCGGGGGACTCGCCCGTGGAGTGGCGGCGACGCCCGATGGTGATCTGGTTGCCCGACAGCGTGAGCCGCTGTTCCGGCGAGTACGCGGGCAGGTTGAGGCCCGCGGCCTCCGGGCCGCTGCGCCGCATCATCGCCATGAAGTACTCGCGGTCGGGGCCGACCACGGCGGTCCAGCCGACCGGCGCTTGGGGCTGCTGGGGCTGTTGGGGTGCTTGGGGCTGCTGGGGCGCTTGCGCGTGCGAGGGCGGAGGCAGCAGCCAGTCGTCACCGCCACCTCCACCGCCACCGGTCTGCGGCGGCTGCGGCGCATGCGGGTGCTGAGGCCGCGGCGGGGCAGGCGGGCCGGGCTGCTGGAACGCCTGTGGCGCGGGCGGGGGCGGCGGACCCGGCTGCTGGAACCCCTGCGGAACCGGCGGCGGGCCCGGCTGCGGCGGGCCCTGCGGCGTCTGCGGCTCGGGCGGCAGCGGCTCCGCCGGGCGGTTCATCTGCGACGGGCGTGAACGCTGGTACTCGAACGGATCCGGCGGCCGCGGCTGCTGCTGCTGGGCCTGGAAGCCCGGCGGCAGGTTCAGCCCCGGCGGCGGCCCGGGAGGTCCACCCGGTCCACCCGGTCCGCCCGGTCCGCCCGGTCCACCCGGTCCGCCCGGTCCGCCCGGTCCACCCGGACCGCCGAGGCGGCCCGGCGGCGGGGCGGCCGGAGTGTAGGAGGTCGCCGTGTTGGTGAGGAAGTTCCAGCGGCACTCCTCACAGAACGGCGCCATGGCCTCGCGCGGCGTACGGCACTGCGGGCACAGCTCCGCCTGGGCGGTGGCGTTGGGGTCGCCGGCCGGGCCGCCTCCCTGCGGCCCCCCGGGGCCCGGATAGCCGTACGCGGGCGGCGGCGGGGGCGGGGGAGGCGGCGGCACGGCGCCCGCAGGCGCGCTCGCCCCGGACATGCGGTGGCCGCAGACCTCGCACCAGTCGTCGGAACCCGACTGGTGTCCGTTCGGGCAGGTCGGCATGTCGGCGCTTCCCCCTCTCCTCATCCGGCCCGCAGGCCGAGCAGATCGTGCTTCATCTCTTCACGCGAACCGTCTTGGTGGAGCGGGTTTCGAGCGTCATCTCGTCCGCTTCCGCGACCTTCGCCTTCAGTCGCACAGTACCTGTCGCCGCGTCGACCACGTCCACCACCTTCGCAAGCAGTTTCGCAGTGTCCGCGTTCCCCGAGGCGGCCGCCAACTGCACGGCACGCCCCAGTTTCGCCGTCGCACCGTCGAAATCGCCGGACTTGCGCGCTTCCAGCCCCTGCTGAATGACTTGGGCGAGTTCGGCCTGTCCTGTGTAGTGCGCGACCTGCGGGTTGATGGACGTCGAAGCCGCCATGTCGTCCGTCCACACCGCCCGCACCAGACCCTGGGACAGCGTCTGCGGCGACCCGCCACCCGTCGGGTCGGGGAGGATCAACGAGACGCGGGCCGCCAGCATCTCCTGGCCGAGGCCGGCTTCGGGCACCCGTACGCACACGTGGTAGTCGCGGGACTCGTCGCCCCACGAACCCGTCGGGTAGTCCCCGGCGCGCGGCCCCGCCTCCGTGCGCCGGTCGGTCAACTCCTCGACCGTCGGCGCGACCTGCTTGACGAAGACGATCTCCGCGCCGACGGGCGTCCACAGGCGCAGGCTGACGTCCGCGACCTCCTTGCCCATCGCGTGCTCCATCATCCGCGTGAAGTCCGCGGCCAGGCCGGCCGGGTCGGCGACGATGTCGGCCGTGCCGAGCAGTGCCGACGCGATGCCGGTGACCTCCTTGACCTCCCAGTCGGTGCCCACGCCGCGGGCATCGCAGGTGAAGCGGCCCGCGCAGGCGTCGAGGGCGGCCCGCAGATCCTCGGGCGACTCGTGCTCGTTGCGGCCGTCGGTCAGCAGGATGCCGTGGCGGATCGGCACCTCGGCCGAGTTCAGGAGCCGGTCGGCCAGTTTCAGCCAGGTGCCGATCGCGGTGCCGCCACCCGCGCTCAGCCGGCGCAGCGCCTGCTTGGCCTCGGCCCGGGTACGGGCGTCGGCGACGGCCAGCCGCCCCTCGCCCGGGTACACCTCGTTCGCCACATGCGTCCCGGCGACCACGGCGAAGGCGACTCCGTCGCGCAGCGTGTCGATCGCGGCGGCCGTCGCGTCCCGCGCGTTGCGCATCTTCGTCGGCGGATAGTCCATCGAACCCGAGCAGTCCACCATGACCACCACGGCGGCGGTCGGCGCCCGACCCGGTATGTACGAAGGGGAGGGCGACGCTCCGGCCAGCGGCGCCCCTCCGGTCGTGCCGCCGCCGGTCGAGGTGACCGTGACGATCGCGTTCACCTCACGCCCGCCCTCCGGCAGGTACTCGTTCTGGTACACGTCGACCGAGAACCGCGGCACGTTCGACTTGGAGAAGTTCGCCATCTGAGGGGCTCCTCGGGACTCCACGCACAAAAGACGGAACGGACAGGCAGGTTGAATCAGGCCGATCCTGCCCCTTGCGGTGCCATGGTGAACGGCAGCACGGCCACCGTTACGTTGTCGTGCCCGCCGCCGTCGAGCGCGTGCCCGACGAGGACCTGCGCGCTGTGCAGCGGTCGGCCCGCCGCGTCCGGGGGCACGACCCTGGCCATGTCCTCCGCGCCCTCCGCGTAGTTCCACAGCCCGTCCGTGCACACCACCACGACACCCGGGCGGTCCGGCTTGAACGCCGCCGTGTGCGGCTCCACTTCGTACGCGTCGGCACCGAGCCAGCCGGTGATCGCGTGGGCGCGCTCGTCGGCGTACGCCTCCGCCTCGCTCATCAGGCCCGCCGCCACCATCTGCGCGGCCCAGGAGTCGTCCTCGGTGAGGCGGGCCGGCGGGCCGGTGCGGTCGTCCGGCACCCAGTAGGCACGGCTGTCGCCGACCCAGCCGACCACCAGCAGCCCGCCCGCCGCCACCGCGCCGACCAGCGTGCACGCCGGGGCGTTCTGGTGGCGGTGAGGGTCGTGCTCCATGGCGGTGCCATGGCCGTCGGCGGCGTCGGCGAGGGCGTTGACCGCCTCGGACGCGGCGACGATCGCGTCGTGCATCGCCTGCTGGGGGTGCGTGCCGCGCGGCAGCGACTCCAGCAGCGACTCGCTGGCGGCGGCCGCAGCGGCGGCGGACGCCTCGTCGGGGCGGGTCGCCGAGGACACGCCGTCGCAGACGATCGCGACGACGGCCGGCGAACCGTCGGGCAGGGCCGTCGACGACACGGCGAACGCGTCCTCGTTGCGGTGGTGGCGCAGACCGCGGTCGCTGACGGCGGCGACCGAACCGAGCTCCTCCTCCATGTGATCGCGCTCGCGCGGCTGCGCGTGGCCGCAGTTCTCGCAGTAGCCGTCCGGGTCCACGTGCCCGGCCCGGCACGCGACGCACAGCTTCGTGCCGGCGGGCGGGGTGTGCGCGTGCTCGGCGGTCCGCGGATCCGGCACGGCGGGCGCGGGCACGGGCGCAGCCATGGGCGCCTGGGCGGGCACGGGCGGGACCGCCGGGGGCGGGACCGGTGGTGCAGGTGGCGCGGGCGGGGCCGGTGGTGCAGGTGGCGTCGGCGTCGACACGGGGTCGGGCGCGGGTACCGGCGCGGGCGCGGGCAGCGGGAAGTCGGCGTCCGGGCCGACGGCTCCCGCGCCGGCGGCTCCCGCATCGGGGCGTTCCGGGCCGTCCGAGGCACGGGCGTCGAACCGTATCGGCTGTTGCCCGGCCTGCCCGGGCTCCGGCGGCAACGCCGCCCCCTCCACCGGTGAGCTCATCACCACGGTCGGGTTGTCGCGGGGCGGCTCCGGTACGGCCGACAGGTCGTACCCGCACGCCCCGCAGAACAGGTCCCCCCGCTCCAGCGGCTCCTCGCAGCCGGGGCAGGTGGACAGCTGGTGCATCTGCGACATCTTCACACCCATGTCCGGGGGCGGAACCGGTTCGCCCGCTCCACCATCTCGATCCTCTCCTCGCCGCGCTGAGCGAGCCGGGCGAGCACCCGGTAGGAGCGCTCCAGTCCGAAGCGCAGGCCGCGCTCGTCCAGTTCGCTGCCCAGCAGCGACGTCTGTACCGGGCCGGCCCCGGGGCTTCCGGAGAGTACCCAGTCCAGCGCGGTACCCAGCACCTCCGTAGCCAACCGCTCGCGGCGCACCGCGTCCAGACCGAACTGCTGGAGCGCGGACACCTGCTCGGCCGCCGCCGCCAGGTCCGCGAACAGCGGGTCGGCGGGGGAACGGTGGCGCAGCCGGGCCCGTACGGCCGCGACGCGCGCGGCGGTGTAGTGGATCGACGCCTCGGGCACCGACTCCAGTGTCCGTACGGCTCCGACCCGGTCGCCCGCGGCCAGTTGCACCCGGGCGAGGCCGAACGCCGCGCTCACATAGCTCGGGTCGGTCGTCCACACGAGGCGGTAGTACTCGGCGGCGTTGTCCAACTGGCCCAGCACCTCGGCACAGACGCCGAGCGCCAGCTTGGGCGCGGGCTCTCCGGGGAACGCGTCGTAGACGGCGTCGAAGGAGAGCGCGGCGTTCTCGTTGTCGCCGGTCGCCAGGGACGCCACGCCCCGGTACCAGACGACCCGCCAGTCGTCGGGGTGCCCGCTTTCCAGGTCCTCCAGGGCCCTCTGCGCCGAGGGGACCTGGCCCGTCTCCAGGTGGGCGCGCAGCTCGCGCAGCCGCAGCTCGACGGAGCTCGCGGGCGCGGTGTGCAGCGCGGCGATCAGCTCGGCGGGTCCGGCCGCCATCAGCCCGGCGAGGAAGCCCGCGTTCGGGTCGCCGGGGTCCACGTGCGGCACGGGCAGCGCGAGCGCGATGGCCCGCGCGTCCAGCGCCCCGAGCAGCGGCGCGGCGGGGCGGGGCGCCACGGACTCGGTACGCGGCCGGGGCACCTGCCCCTGACCCGTCACCGGCACCCGCCCCGGCACCTGACCCGGCCCGGCGGGCGCGAGCGCGGAACCCGGCACCGGCGGCGGTGCGGTCGGTGCCGCGGCCGCCGTCCCGCCCCGCCTCCGGCCGCCGAACAGGCCTCGCGGCACCTCCCGTGCGCCGAGCACCGACACCTCGGCCGGCGGCTCCGCGAACAACACCGTGTCCGTGACGCGGACCTCGGGCCCGAACAGCGTCGACAGCGCGGGCCTCGGCCGGCCCGTCTGCAGGGCGACCACCTCGCGCAGCACACCCGTCAGCTGCTCCGCCATCTCCTGCGCGGAGGCGAACCGGCGCGCCGGGTCCGGGTCCGTCGCCCGCACCAGCAGCCGGTAGAACGACTCGTACCGCCGGAACACCTCGATGTTGTCCGGGTCCGGCAGCGAGTCCACGAACACGTTCGTGTACCCCTGGAAGTCGAACGTCAGCACCGCCAGCGTCCGCGCCACCGTGTACAGGTCGGACGCGACCGACGGCCCGACCTCCGCGACTTCCGGCGCCTGGTAGCCGACCGTGCCGTAGATGGCCGACTCGTCGTCGTCCATCCGGCGCACCGCGCCCATGTCTATGAGCTTGAGCTGGTCCTCGGTCTGGATCGCGTTGTCGACCTTGAAGTCGCAGTACAGCAGGTTCCTGCTGTGCAGGTGCCCCAGCGCCTCCAACGCCTCGATGCCGTACGCGCACGCCTGCTCGACCGGCAGCGGATCGCGCCGGCCGTCCGGGCCCCGCCGCTCGTTGGCGATGTCCTTGAGCGACTTGCCGCCGACGTACTCCATGACGATGTACCCGTCCAGCGAACCCGTGCGCTGGTCCAGGTGCTCCACGAAGTTGTAGATGCGGACGATGTTGGAGTGCTCGATCTCCGCGAGGAACCGCCGCTCCGAGATCGCCGCCGCCATCGCGTCCTGGTCACCGGTGTCCAGCAGGCCCTTGAGGACGACCCACCGGTCGGAGACCGCGCGGTCCACGGCCAGGTAGATCCAGCCGAGGCCGCCGTGGGCCAGGCAGCCCGCCACCTCGTACTGCCCGTGCACGATGTCACCGGCCCGCAGCTTCGGCACGAAGGAGTACGGGTGGCCGCACTTGGTGCAGAAGCCCTCCGTGCGCCCCGGCCGGCCCCCGCGCGCCCGGCCCACCGGCGCCCCGCAGTCGGAGCGCGAGCAGAACCGCTTCCGCTCGGGGACCTCGGGGTTCTCCATGACCACCGAGCGCGGGTCGGGGCGCGGCACGGACGGGATCGCGACGAGTCCGGCGCCCAGCCGGTTGCGCCCGGACTGGCCGGTGGACGAGCCGGAGCTGCGCACCGACACCGAACGCGACGACTCCGTACCGCCCGTCAGGGAACGCGACAGCCGGCCCGACACCGAGCGGCGCGACGACCGTGACGAGGAGCGGGAGGACCGGGACGACGAGCGGGAGCTGCTGCCGGAGCCCTTGCCGCCCGCCACACCGGTCGGCGGTGACGACACCATGCCGCCGGGCGAGACGACGGGCGCCAGCCCGCACGTGTCGCAGTACAGCTCGCCGCCGCCCACGTCCTCGTACGAGCCCCCACAGCCCGGTCGCTGACACGTTTTCACTGATTCCCCCTACGGTCGACCGGCCCGGCCCCCGACACCATGTCCATGGCGGCCTGCTGGTAGCGCAGCACGGCCTGCTCGGCGGCGCGCAGGTCGCACGGGGCGCTCCACAGCATCCGGCGCGCCTGGTCGTACCGCTCGATCAGCAGCGGATCCTCCGCCATGCCGTGCCTGGCCACCTTCGCCTTGTACGCGTCGAGCCGGCCGCGCAGCTCCGCGCGGACCGCGAGCGGCGCGGTGACGGCCGTCAACTGCTCGCGGGCGCGCAGCAGCTCCTCCTCGGCCTCCTGCTCCAGCGCCTCCAGGAGCGGCGACAGCCGGTGCCACTGGGCGTGGCGACGGTACTCGGCGGCGGTGGCCAGCCGCTCCTGGAGCGCGGTCGGCGGGCCGCTCACCGCCGGCACCTCGGAGGCGGCGATCTTCGCCAGCACCTCGCCCCGCGCCGCCCGCGCCTCCGCGAGCGTCCGGTCCGCGCGCGAGAGCACGTCCCGCAGGCGCAGCAGCCGTGCCTCGGAGTCCTGCCGGACCTGGAGCACGGCCTCGATCTCACGCCGCACGTCCTCCAGGGCCCGGGCCGCCCGGTCGTACCGGTCGGTGTCCGGCCGTCCGCCGCCGGGCGCCGAACTGCCGGTGGCCGGCCGCCAGAACGCCAGCGGGTCCGTCACCACCTGCGCCCGCAGCGCGGCCAGCTCATGGGTGATGGCCTCCAGGTCGTCCCCCGCCGGGTGCTCCCCGGGCCGTACGCCCACGGAGTGCGCCAACGAGCGCGTACGACCGAGCTCGGCGGCGAGCAGGTCTATGCGCGCGGGCAGCGCCGACCACACCGCGTCCGCCGTGACCACCATGTCGAGGGAGCTCGCGTACAGCTCGTTCATCCGGGCCACCAGCCGCTCCAGCGTGAACCGCTCGGCCAGCGTGGAGGTCCCCGACACCGTGACGCTCTCGCCGCGCAGCCGCTCCGTCAGCTCGGACAGCTCCTCGCGGCCCGGCCAGCGGCGCCGCGCGCGCACCTCCCGGGCCTCGTGCACGGCGGCGGTGTACGCGTCGAAGTACGTCCACAGCAGGCTGATCGTCCGCTCGGTGGCGGCCCAGCGCTCCTTGGTCGTACCGGTCAGCTCGGCGCCCTCGAGGAGCCTGCGGCCCGCGTGGTCCTGCAGGGCGAGCAGCGAGTCCTCGACCGCCTTGTGCTCCGCCCCGAGCCGCGCCAGCGCACGGTCCACCTCGTCCCGGTCCATCACCGGCCCAGGGGGCTCCGTGACGCCCATCGATCACCTCTTCGCCTCGTGCCCATGTCGGTCAGCTGCTCCGGTACTTCGGTGCCGGAGGCCCGGCTATCCCCGGCAAGTCGGCGCTCAGCCACTTCGTGTACGCCTGCTTCCACGCCCCCTGCCGGTACTCGACGAGCACCTGGTTGACCCGGCGCACCAGGTCGTCCTTGCCGAGCTTCGCGGCGATGCCGTAGTACTCCGTGGTGAACGGTCGGCCCTTCAGCTCGACGGCCGGGTCCTGCGCCGCCTGGCCGGCCGCCAGCGCGTTGTCCGTCACCACCGCGTCGACCTCGCCCATCTGCAGGCGGACCAGGCAGTCCAGCTGGTTGGGCACGGTGTAGACGTCCTTGTCGCCCTTGCCGCCGTCGTCCTCGTCCTCGAACGTGGCGCCGAACGACTCCTTCACCAGCGCCTCGTACGCCGTCGTGCCCTCGCCGGAGCAGACGCGCTTGCCGGACAGGGACTTGTTGTAGCCGGTGACCGTCGACTCCTTGGGCGCGAGGACCTGCTGCCCCACCTGGAAGTAGGCGGTGGAGAAGGCGACTTGCTCGATGCGCTTGCAGGTGATCGTCATCGTCCGGACGACGAGGTCGACCTTCTCGCTCTCCAGCGCGGCGATCCGCTGGTTGGTGGGGATGGCGCGGAAGATGACCGCGTCCGGGCTGCCGAGGATGTCGGCGGCGATGGCGCGGGCGAGGTCGATGTCGAAACCTTCCAGCGTTTTGCTGGCGGGGTTGCGGTAGCCCCACCGGTAGCTGTTCTGGTCGACGCCGACGATCAGCTTGCCGCGCGCCTTGATGGCGGCGATTGCGGGTCCGTCGGCGGCGGACGGGGTGAGGGAGGCCTCCGGGTCCTTGCAGGTGTCCGCCTTGGCCGGGACCGCGCCGCTCGCGCCGGACACGGCGGACGCCCCGAGTCCGGTGCCCTGCGACAGCGGCACCAGGGTGAGCGCGGCGGTCAGCCCGCACGCGGCCGCCATCGCGGCGACCCCGCCCCACCCGCGCAGCCGCCCGGCGGCCCGCCGGGTCAGGCTCCGCTCGCCGGGGGTGCCGGCCGCATCGAAGTCCAGCTTGCTCATCGTGCCTCCCCTCACCCTCACCGGTACTCCGACAGCCTGCGGTTGATGCCCATGATGGCCCCCACCGCCCCCAGGACGGCCAGCGCCGTGGCCCCGACCGGCAGGCCGGTCAGCGCGGAGCGGCCGTCCTCGGCGGCGCGGGTGAACTCGCCCTGCTCATGGTCGAGCGCCTTCTTCAGCGCCGCGTCCACCTCGTCGAACGCCTGGCCGGTGGACCCGTCGTCACCGATGACCTTGGCCAGCGCTCCTTCGTACTCGCCCGCGTCGTCCGTGGCGCGCGCCGCCGCGTGCCGCTTCTGCCACTCGTCGACCTGCTCCACCGCAGCCTTGACCGGCTCGCGGCCCTCACTGTCGTCGGCGAGCCGGCCCGCCTCGGCGAGCGCCGCGCTCAGCTTGCCCATGCCCGCGCCGTACTCGGTCTCGTACTTGTCCTTCTTGCCGTCGTCGGTCAGCACGGCACCCCGCGCCACCAGGGTCAGGTTCTCGTTGGCCCGGGCCTTCAGGGAGTTGATCCGCGCTTCGTTCAGCACCTTGAGCGAATCCTGGCCGTGCCGGCCGGCGTCGGTCAGCTGGCTGCGCGCGACCGTGTGCCCGGCCGCCAGCCACAGCAGCACCACCACCGAGGCGGCCGTCGCGGCGAGCAGCCCCTGGTTGAACACCCGGTTGGTCCGCAGATACGTGCGCCGCTGCGCCCACACCAGCGCGCCGACGACCACGACCCCCACCGCGAGGGAAAGCCACGGCCAGGCGCGGGCATCCCGGTCGTCCCGCGCGAGCCGCGCGGTCTCCGCCGCGTACAGCCGCTCGGCGGCGGGCAGCAGCTCGGTCGTCATCTGCTGGTTGGCGTACCGCAGGTACGCGCCGCCGAGCGGCAGGCCCTGCCGGTTGGCGGCGCGGGCGCGCTCGATCAGGCCCGTGTAGCGGGGCAGCCACTCGTTCAGCGTGGTGATCTCACGCGCGGACTGGGACGAACCCTCGGTGTTGGCCGCGGCCTTGACCAGCAGCCGCGACGCGGTCGCGATGTCGTCCTCGTACCGCTCCCGCACGTCCGCGGGCTCCTGCGCACCGGCCAGGAAACCGCTGGCGGCCGCCGTGTCGGCGTCGGCGAGCGAGCGGTAGATGTGCGCGGCGTCGGCGCTCAGCGGCTGGCTGCGGCCGACCACGTCGTCGGCGGCCGCGGAGCGGTCGGCCACCTCGAAGGCGGTGACGGCACCGAACACCACCACGAGCAGGGCCAGTACGGCGCCGATGATCTGCAGCCGCCCGGGCTCCGTGGTCGCGGCGCCACGCAGCCGCGCCCGCCCTTCGGCCCACGCGCCGCGCCCGGCGGGCACGGGTGCGCCGCTCGGCGCCGCGGGCGCGGGCACCACGGGCGCGGACGCGGGCACCACGCGTGTGGGCACGGGCCCCGCGGTCGCGGGTGCGGCCGACGGCGGCGGGCCCGCCGGTGGCGGTGGCACGCGCGGCCCGTTCGGCACATTCGGCGCGTATGTCACGTGACCTCCCCCTCGGTCGCTGCCCGCAGTATGGCCGTAGGGGCCGACGTTCACACCAGGCTTGACTCGATCTTGTTCCTATCGTGCTGAACGGTGTGCGGGAACACCGTGGTGCCCCCCCACTCGCCACTCGCACCGCCGTGCGAACTCCCCCTTTGAATACGCCACCCGCCCCGCATCGGTTCCGCCCCCATACTGACGAACCGAACGCAAGTACCGCCCCCGTTGTCCACAGCCATCGCCATTAGTCGTACTGCGTCGCCCGTTGCTCGTAGTGCGCCCGCAGCCGCGTCCGCGCCCGCGCCGGCGCGCCCACGTGGTCCAGCCCCAGCAGGCCGGCGCCCAGCACCGGCGGCGCGGTCACGACACGCACCGCCGCCTTCGGGGCCTTCGCCGCCAGCAGTTCGGCGATCCGCGGGGTGAGCCGAGGATGCCGTGCCGCCAGCACACCGCCGCCCAGCAGCACCGGAACCTCCTCGTCGAGCAGGTCCAGCCGGGCCAGGGCGACGGAGGCCATCGCCACCACCTCCCGCGCCAGCCGCTCCACCAGCGCACGGGCCACCGGGTCACCCGCCGCGCTCGTCGCGAACAGCACCGGCGTCAGCTCGTGCCGCCACTCCGCCGCGATCCGCCCCCGGTGCAGCGCCTCGATCAGCGCGTACATCGAGTCGAGGCCGAAGTGCGCGGGCAGCGCACGCGCCAGCTCCGTCGGCTCACCGCGCCCGTCCTCGGCGCGCGCGGCCCACCACATCGCCTCCTCCGCGAGCCCGCTGCCGCCGCCCCAGTCGCCGGAGATCCGGCCGAGCGCGGGGAAGCGGGCCGTGCGCCCGTCCGGCGTCATACCGACGCAGTTGATGCCCGCCCCGCACACCACCGCCACGCCCCGGGGCTCCTCCACCCCCGCCCGCAGGAGGGCGAACGTGTCGTTGCGCACCTCGACGGAGCCATCCCGGCTCCAGCCCCGGACCCGTACCGCGTCCGCCAACTCGCGCTCCTCCACCGGCAGGTCGGCGTTGGCGAGACAGGCGGACACATGGGAGACGTACGGCGGGCCGCTCAGCCCGGCGGCCCGGGCCGCCGCGCCCACCGCGTCCTCCAGCACGTCCACCGCGGCCTCCACCCCCACGACCGGCGGCTGGAACCCCCCGCCGCGCGCCTCGCCGAGCACCGCCCCGTCCGCGCCCACCACGGCGACGTCCGTCTTGCTGTTGCCCGCGTCGATCGCCAGGACGAGGGTGGCCACCCCGGGATTCACGCCCACGCGAGGTACTCCCGGTTGTGCGCGACGAGCCGGTCCGTCAGGCCTTCGGCGAGCGCGTACTGCCCCACCAGCGGGTGCGCCAGCAGCGCCTTGAACACCCGGTCCCGCCCGCCCCGCAGCGCGGCGTCCAGCGCCAGGTCCTCGTACGCCGTGACGTGCCCGACCAGCCCCGCGTACAGCGGATCCAGCTCCGGCACCGCCAGCGGCACGGCGCCCGAGCCGTCCACCGCCGCCTGCGTCTCGATCACGGCGTCGTCCGGCAGGAACGGCAGCGTCCCCTTGTTGTACGTGTTGACCACCTGCACCCGTGCCGCCGGGCCCCCTCCCAGCAGGGCCGCGGCCAGCTCCACCGCCGCCTCCGAGTAGAAGGCCCCGCCCCGCTTCGCCAGCAGCTCCGGCTTCTCGTCCAGCGCCGGGTCGCCGTACATCGCGAGCAGCTCCCGCTCCATCGCCGCCACCTCGGCGGCCCGCGACGGCTTGGTCCTCAGCTCCCGTACGACTTCGTCGTGCGCGTAGAAGTACCGCAGGTAGTACGACGGGACGACGCCGAGCCGGTCCAGGACGGCGCGCGGCAGCCGCAGATCGGCCGCGACGGCGTCCCCGTGCTCGGCGAGCAGCCGCGGCAGCACGTCCTCGCCGTCCGGCCCGCCGAGCCGCACCGCCCGCTCCCAGGTGAGGTGGTTGAGCCCCACGTGGTCCAGGTGGACGGCGCCCGGCTCGACGCCCAGCAGGCGGGCGAACTTCCGCTGGAAGCCGATGGCCACATTGCACAGCCCGACCGCCTTGTGGCCGGCCTGGAGCAGCGCCCTCGTCACGATCCCCACCGGGTTGGTGAAGTCGATGATCCAGGCCTCCGGGTTCGTCCGGCGTACGCGTTCGGCGATGTCCAGCACCACCGGCACCGTGCGCAGCGCCTTCGCCAGCCCGCCCGCGCCGGTCGTCTCCTGGCCGACGCAGCCGCACTCCAGCGGCCACGTCTCGTCCCGCTCACGGGCCGCCTGCCCGCCGACGCGCAGTTGCAGCAGGACGGCGTCGGCGCCTTCGACGCCCGCCTCCACGTCGGAGGTGGTGGTGATGCGACCGGGGTGCCCCTGTTTGGCGAAGATCCGCCGGGCCAGTCCGCCGACCGCCTCCAGCCGGTCGGCGGCCGGGTCGACGAGGACCAGCTCGCTGATCGGGAGCGTGTCGCGCAGCCGCGCGAATCCGTCGATCAGTTCGGGCGTGTACGTGGACCCGCCGCCCACGACAGTCAACTTCATGGTCAGTGCCTCAGCCCTTCAGCCTTTGACGCCGGTTCCGGTTCCGGATGAACGACTCCCTGAGGTGTCGAAGAGGTCGTCCCGGGTGGCGGCCAGCGCGCTCTCCAGGGCCCCGCGCAGCACGGGATCCCGCTGTACGCCGCCGACCACGAGCCGCGGCCGCGAGGCGGCCAGCTCGCCGAGCTCGGCCTCCACGCGCTCGCGCAGCGGTTCGCCGCCGGCGACGATCGCCCGCCCCGACAGCACCACCAGCTCCGGGTCGAGGACCGCGACCAGCGAGGCGAGCCCGGTCGCGAGCCCGGTCGCGTAGGCGTCGAGGAGCCTGCGGTACGCCGGGGGCGCGTCGTCCCGCGCCGCGCGCTCGACGAGCCGGGCGGCGACCTCCGCGTACGCGCCGGGAGGCACGTCGTCGATGCCGTACTCCCGCGCGAGCCGGGGCAGCGCCTGGGCGCCGGCGAGCTCCTGGAAGCCGCCGGCGTTCGCCCTGGTGACCTGCCGTACGAGCGGCGCGCCGGGCACGGGCAGGAACCCGACTTCGCCGGCGCCCCCGGTGAACCCGCGGTGCAACCGCCCGCCCAGTACGAGCGCGGCGCCCAGGCCCTGCTCGTTCCACAGCAGGACGAAGTCGCCGTGCCCGCGGGCGGCCCCGAGGCGCTGCTCGGCCAGGGCGACGAGGTTGACGTCGTTCTCGTACGCGACGGGCATCGGCAGCGCGGCGGCCAACTCCTCCAGCAGCGTGGGCGAGTGCCAGCCGGGCAGGTGGCTCGCGTACCGGAGGCGGCCTGTGCCGGGGTCGAAGGCGCCGGGTGTGCCGATCACCAGCCGGTGCACCTCGCTCGGCGTGATTCCGGCGGCCTTCACGGCGCCGTCCAGCGCGTCGGTCACCTGCCCTACGACGCCGCCGGCGCTCCCGGCGGGCCGCTCGGGCGTGGCGAGCTCGAACTCGCCGGCCACCGCCCCCGTCACATCGGCGACGGCGGCACGGATGCGGCGCGGGTTCACGTCGAGCCCGGCGGCGTACGCGGCCCGCGCGTTGACGGCGTACAACTGCGCGCTGGGCCCCGGCCGCCCGCCACTCGTCCCGGTCGCCACCACCAGCCCGGCCGCCTCCAGCCGCGCGAGCAACTGCGAGGCGGTGGGCTTCGACAGCCCGGTGAGCGTCCCGATCCGGGTGCGGGAGAGAGGCCCGTGCTCCAGCAGCAACTCGAGCGCGGCCCGGTCGTTCATGGCGCGGAGCACGCGGGGGGTGCCGGGGACGTTACCGGTGTTTCCGTGGGTGTTTCCGGGCACGGGCGGTTCACCTGCCGAAAGTGGTTAGGAAGGTTTCCTACCAGTGGCGCCAGAACGTATGGCGCAGGTCTGGGGCGTGTCAATGCCCACCAGGCGGGCGGTCCTCGGTGTTGATGTCCCGCCACGGCAGCGTTGTCGCCCTTTTTAGGGATGCGGGTTGATGTGTCGAGGGCCAGGTTCCTGTACATGGCAGTAGTGCCTTCCGCTCATCGTTGACCTCACGCAGCGTGGCTCCGTAGCGTCCCCACGTTCTTCAACAAAGTGTGTGGTTGGTGAGAGGTCTGAGGAGACCTCGACAAGTGGGGGGTTTCCATGCCCTTGGGCATGTCGTACGTGGGGGGAAACAGAATGAAGGGGAGAAGGGGGCGCACGGCCGTCGTCGCGATGACGGGTCTGGCGCTGCTGGCAACCGGTGCGGGGCCCGTCTACGCCGAGACGGCGGACGACCCCGTGCCCCTGGCGCCGCGGGTCACGTCGCTGGGGCCTTACAGCGAGTGCACGGCGAACGCGTGCGTGGGCGAGGGCGGGCCCGGGATGCCCGGCCGCTTCTCGATCGTGCCGAACCCGGTGGACACGGACGTCACCGGCTACCGGGTGCATCTGGTTGGCGGGCCGGTGTACGAGGTCAGCGCGGAGGAGGCCGCTTCCGTGGAGGTGGTTCCTTCCCAAGCGGGGCCGATCACGCTCCGCGTGGAGGCGAAGGACCGGGGCCTCCGCTACGGCCCCGCAGCCGTGTTCGTCTTCAAGGTGAAACCCGTCGAGCAGGCCGGCCGCTGGCGCTTCGACGACGGGCTGGCCGATCCGGCGAGCACTGTGGCCAAGGACTCCGCGCCCGTGGCCGAGCCGCATGACGCGATCGTCCACGCCTATGGCGAGACCTGGTCGCCGCTCGCCCGCCGCGGCGCACAGGACCGCTCCCTGCTGCTGGACCGCACGCCCGTCGGCCGGCCGGCCGAATACGCGGCGACCTCGGCGCCCGTGGTGAACACCGACCAGTCCTTCACGGTGTCGGCCTGGGCCTATCTCGGCGACCGCACCGCCGATCGCGTCGTGCTCTCCGCGGGTGGCAAGCAGGACTCGGCGTTCGCCCTGTACTACTCCGCAGCGGACAAGAAGTGGGCCTTCCGGCGCGCTGCACAGGACGCGGCCGGCACGACGAGCGCCCGCTCGCTCGCCGACACGGCGAACCCGCCCGTCAACGTCTGGACGCATGTCGCCGGCGTGTTCGACACCAAGTACGACGCGGACCCGTCCAACGACACCGTCCAGCTGTACGTCAACGGCCACCCCCAGGGCGAGCCGGTGGTGGTGGCGACGGTGGCGCCCGCCTACGAGCCGTGGCGCGCCACGTCCGGTCTGCAGTTCGGCCGCGGCCGTACCGCCGGCGCGTACGGCCAGTACTTCCGGGGCCGCGTCGACGAAGTCACCGCCTACCAGTGGGCCCTCGGTGAGGAGGCGCTGCGCGCGGAGGCCGTCGCCGACGAGGAGGGGCAGCCGGCCGTCGTGCTCGCCGGCCACTGGGACGCGACGGTCTCGAAGGGGTCCCGGATCGAGCAGCGCTCCCCGTACCCGGCCCGTGCCATGGAACTGTCGCCCACAGGGGCCACGCTGCAGAGCAACGGCGGTGGCCTCGCGCTGGACGGCAAGAGCGGATACGCCAGGGTGGGCGGGCCGGTCGTGGACGAGACCGGCTCCTTCACGGTCTCCGCCCGCGTACGGCTGGACAGCGTCGCCATGGAGAGCAAGCCGGTCGGCTACCGGGCCCAGGTGGCGGGGCAGAGTGCGGCCGCCGGGGCCTCATGGGGGCTTTGGGTCACCAAGTACGGGCCCGGCATCCACCTGTGGCAGTTCTCGCGCACCGCCGCCGGAACGGACGGCACAGCGGGGGAGACCGTCACCGTGGGAGCGGAGGAAATGGCGGAGATGGACACGTGGGTCGACATCACGGGAGTCTTCGACGCCCAGCCGACCTGGGGCTCCGGCAAGGAGGGAGAGATCACCCTCTACGTCGGTCCGTCCGGCCAGCGCAGGAGTGAGTTCGGTGCGCCCCAGCAGGGCACCGGTGCCCTGACCGTCGGCAGCGAGTCCGGCACGAGCGCCTTCCTCCCGGGTGGGCTGAAGTCGTTGAGGGTGTGGACGGGTGCCATGACGGCGCACCAGGTCGCCACCGAGGTGGCGGGTCAGTAGCCTCAGCCGGTTCGGTGCGTGCAGAAAGGGCGCCCCTCCGCCGTGATGGCAGGGGGGCGCCCTTCATATGCCGGGCCTACTTCGTCAGGTTCGGCCCCGGCCCCACCGGTGCCGCCGGAGCTTGCGGTGCCAGCGGCGTCGCCGCCGCCGACTGCGGGGACGTGGTGGATGCGAAGGCCGACGGGGCGGCCATCGTGGCCGTCGGGTCCGGCTTCGGTTCGTCGTCGGACTGCTGGGGGAGGCCGCCCACGATGCGGATGCCCTCCGCGTCGAAGGCGCGCTTGATGCGCCAGCGCAGTTCGCGTTCGACGCCCAGGGACTTGCCCGGCATCGTCTTGGCGGAGAGGCGGATGGTCATGGAGTCGAGCAGGACCTCGTTCAGGCCGAGGATCTCGACCGGGCCCCACAGGCGCTCGTTCCAGGGCTCTTCCTTGGCCATGGCCTCGGCCGCGGTGGTGATCACCGCGCGGACGCGGTCCAGGTCCTCGGAGGGGCGGACCGTGACGTCGATGTTGGCCGTGGCCCAGCCCTGGCTGAGGTTGCCGATGCGCTTGATCTCGCCGTTGCGGACGTACCAGATCTCACCGTTGTCGCCGCGCAGCTTCGTCACGCGCAGGCCCACCTCGACCACCTCGCCGGAGGCGACGCCCGCGTCGATGGAGTCGCCGACGCCGTACTGGTCCTCCAGGATCATGAAGACGCCGGAGAGGAAGTCCGTGACCAGGTTCCGCGCGCCGAAGCCGATCGCCACGCCCGCGACACCGGCGGAGGCCAGCAGCGGGGCCAGGTCGATGTTGAAGGCGCCGAGGATCATCAGGCCGGCGGTGCCGAGGATCACGAAGGACGACACCGAGCGCAGGACGGACCCGATGGCCTCCGAGCGCTGGCGGCGGCGCTCGGCGTTCACCAGCAGGCCGCCGAGGGCCGTGCCCTCGACCGCCTGGGCGCTGCGGTTCATGCGCTCGATCAACTTCGTCAGCGCGCGGCGGACCAGCATCCGCAGGACGAAGGCGACCACCAGGATCAGCAGGATGCGCAGCCCGGTGTTCAGCCAGGTGGACCAGTTCTCCTCGACCCAGCCGGCGGCCTCGTTGGCCTGCCTCGCGGCCTCGTCGAGGGACACCGGCTGGGGTGTGGGGTCGGCAGCCAGTAGGGCGGACCGGAACACGGCGGGGTACCTCCAGGCATGGGCCATGGCATGAAGAGAAGAGCAGACAAAACAATCTAACGGGGGACAGAGGGGGGTTCGTTGCCATGTTCGAGGGAGAGGTACGTCTCACCTGGGGATGACCTGGTTGTGTCGGGGTGTGTACCGGGGTGTGGTCGAAAACACTCGGGGCCTGTTGTCCGTACGTGGTGGCGCTTCGACCTGGCATGAGGAGAAACTGAGAGCAGATCGTCCCGGCGCGAGCCACGCGCCGCCGGCGTACAAGGAGGCATCCGTGCCGCATGTCCTGGTCCTCAACGCGTCGTACGAGCCCCTCGGCGTCGTACCGCTCCGCCGCGCGCTCGTCCTCGTCCTCGAGAACAAGGCCATATGCCTCGAGGAGTCCGGCGCCTTCATGCACAGCGCGACCCGTGCCATCGCGGCACCCAGCGTCGTCCGCCTCAAGCGGTTCGTCCGGGTCCCCTACAGGGGGCCCGTTCCTCTGACCCGCAAGGCCCTCTTCGCCCGCGACGGAGGGCGTTGCATGTACTGCGGTGGCGTCGCAACCAGCGTCGACCACGTCATCCCCCGCAGCCGGGGCGGCAAGCACGCCTGGGAGAACGTCGTGGCGGCCTGCCGCCGCTGCAACCACGTGAAGGCCGACCGGCACCTGCGCGAGCTGGGCTGGCGGCTCCACCAGCAACCCGCCCCACCCACCGGCCTGGCCTGGCGCATCATCGGGACCGGCCATAGGGATCCGCGCTGGCTGCCGTACCTGCAGCCGTTCGGCGCGGACGACGCCCTGGCCCGGATCGACGGCACGAGACTCGTGCCTGATGATCCGGGCCTTCGTGCGTCCTAGGGGGCAAGACGCCCCCTAGGGATCCTGCCTAAGGCAGGACCGCGTAGGCCTCCACCGCGAAGAGCGAGATCCCGAACCGCGTCGCACGCGCGTCGGCCTGTACGCGGATGAAGCGGGTGCCCGGGGCGTCCATCCGGACCGCCTCGCGGCCCCCCTTCCCGTCCCGTACGGTGGCCGCCGTACGCCACGTACGGCCGTCCGCCGACACCTGGACGCGGTACTTCGACGCGTACGCGTCCTGCCAGTGCAGCACCACCTGGCCCAGGCGCACCGGCTGCCCGGACAGCTCCGCCTGCCACCAGGCGCCGTCCTCCGCCGGTGAGGACCAGCGGGTCTTCGGGTCGCCGTCGATCGCGGCCGAGGCCGGGAAGTCCGGGGTCTCGTCGCCCGAGGAGGACGCCGTCGCCGTGCGGGCCAGGTCCGGGCCGCCGGTAGGCGGATAGGCGCGTACGGTCAGGACGCGTTCCTGGCCGGCGAAGGAGACGAGCACCCGGTACTCGCCCGCGGGGGTGCCCTCCGGAACGGTGATCTCGACCGGGACGACGGCCGCCGTGCCGCGCGGGAGGGTGACCTCCTTCGGGACGGCGACCCGGACGCCCTTCGGCGCGCCGGCGGTCAGCGCGCCGCGCACCTCGGCGGGGCGCCGCGCGGACAGGACCGCGTCCACGCGCTGCGGGGCGCCGCCGATCACCGCGTCCGTCTCCGTACGCCTCAGGTCCAGCCGGGCCGCCGGCTCGTCCGCGAACCACGGCACCAGGGCCCGCACGTCCGCCGAGCCCGCCGCCCCGGTGACGCGGAGGGCGTCCCCGCTCAGTCCCTTCACCGGTACCTGCGTCCAGCCCGTCGGCGACAGCGCGGCCAGCCGCCGCCAGCCCTCGCCCGGGACGTACGCCTCGACGCTGCCGTCCACCGGGCCGGGGGCGGCCATCACCGTGACCGCCTCCAGGGGCCGTGGGCGGTCCAGGCGTACGGTGTACGCGCCGTCCTCCCGGGTCACGGAACCGGAGGAGCGCGACGCGCCCGTCCACGCCTCCGCGTCCTTGACGGCCCGCGCCAGGAACGGGTCCAGCACCCCGTGCCCCACCTTGACGGAGCTGCCCTTCAGGGCCGTACGGAGCGGCTCCAGCGCCAGCGAGGAGCGCCAGGCCGCCGCGCCGTCGCCGCGCGCCTGGGCCTCGAGCATGTCGACGGCGGCCTCGCCCGCGCGCCCGTACCGCGCCAGCTGCTCCAGCCACGGCCGGACCTCGTCGTCGAGCCGGCCCTCCGCCGCGCCCGCCAGCCGCTGCGGCGCCTCGCGCATCACCGTGAAGGCGGCGCGAAGCTCCCGGGCCGCCTTCTCGCGGGCCGCCGGGTCCGTCGCGGCGCGCGTACGCCAGAAGGCGGCGAGGAGCGGCCGCAGGTAGGCGGACTCGTCGGCGCTGAGGATGGAGGAGGCGTCGTTGCCGGCCAGGGCGCCGAGCGCCTCGCGGGTGCGCGCGTCACCGCCCGACAGGTCGTCGATCGCGGCCCGCCAGGACTCCTGCGCGCGGTAGCCCTTCGGGTTCCAGGCGAAGTCGGCGGCGGTGAACAGGGGGATGCGGGAGGCGGTGGCCTGCTCCATGGCGTTGGCCAGCAGCACAGCCGAACCGGCCGCCACGGCCGGCTCACGGCCGGTGTACGGGCCGAGGAAGATACGGTCCTGCGCGTAGTCGTTGACCGGGTAGTTGTCCATGGTGACAAGCGGGTGCTGCTTGAACGCCTCCCGCGCGCCCGCCAGTTCCCGCCCGGTGATGGTGCGGGGCACCACCCCGACCCCCGTCCAGGCCACCTGGACGCGCGGGTCCAGCTCCTCGGCGAGCGCCGTACGGTACGCGGTCGCGCCCTCCTGGTAGTACTCCGTCGGCATCAGCGACAGCGGCTCCGCGTCCGGGTACCGCTCGGCCAGGTGCCGCGACAGCTCGCTCGCCACGCGCGCGTGCGCCCGGGCCGCCGACTCGGGCCCGGAGCCGAAGGTGTCGGCGTCCTTGGAGCAGTGCCACTCGTCGTAGCTGGCGTCCTGGAACTGCAGCTGGAACGCCCGCACCCCGAGCGCGTACATCGCGTCGACCTTGCGCTTGAGCGCCCCGACGTCGCCCTCCGACGCCAGGCACATCGACTGCGCGGGCGCCACGGCCCAGGCCAGCGTCACGTGGTTGCGCCGGGCCCGCTCCGCCAGCTCCCGGAACTCCGCGCGCTGCGCGGACGGGTAGGGGTCGCGCCACTGCGCCTGGCGGTACGGATCGTCGCCCGGGGCGTAGAGGTACCGGTTCTGCTTGGTACGGCCCATGAAGTCGAGCTGTGCGAGGCGCTGTTGGTGGCTCCAGGGGCGGCCGTAGAAACCCTCCGCCATGCCGCGTACGGCGGTGCCGGGCCAGTCGCGTACGAGCACGCCCGGCACGGTGCGGTCGGCCCCGATGAGCTGACGCAGCGTCTGCACCGCGTGGAACAGGCCATCCCGGCCCGCTCCGTCGAGGGCGACGGTGGGGCGCTCGCCGTACCGGCCGGTCGCGATCCGGTAGCCGCCGGACGGCAGGTCCGCGCGTTCCGGCGCACGCAGGGCGCGCAGGGCCTGCTGCGCGCCGGTGCCGCCCATCAACACCACCGCTCCGTCCGCGGGCGCCGGGTGCGCGGCACGCACCGTCCGCACCGTCCGGACGCCCGCGTCGCGCAGGACGGCCTCCAGGGCCTCGACGGCGTACGGATCGGTCTCCGCGCCCGCGACGACGGTCACGGTGTCGCCGAGGGATATCGCGGTGCCGGCGGGGCGCAGGGACTGCGGTCGCGGCCAGACGGAGGGGAGTTCGGTACCCGCCCGCCCGGGCCCGTCCCGGTCGGGGGCGGTCGCGGAGGGGGAGTCAGGGTTCCCGGGGGCGGCCAGCGCGCCCGGCGCGCCGCCCAGCAGACCGCCGATCACGGCGACCGCGACGGCGGTAGCGGTCCGCTTTCCGGGTCCGATGTGCCCGATGCGCCCGAACTGCACGCGCGTCTCCCCTCGTTTTCCGTTGTTGCGCGAGTAGCTTGGCCGGTGGCTGAACCGGACGGTTTCGAGCCCACCACCCCCTCGCCGAAAGTGTCAATGTGCGTGGCCGTTGTGTCGTATTTGCCTACCGGGGTAGCAGGAACGGTTCGACAGTTGCCCGCGGAAAGCGGGAACTCCATGTGACCGACGCCACGTTCTACGGATGCGACGGCGGCCGCTGGGTAGGGCTGCTGTGACCCTTGTTCCCCCACGCCCAGGGAGGCCACCGTGGCCGCGTCCGCCCAGCTCCTGCTCTCCGCCCTCTCCAAACAGGTTCCCGCACCGGTTCCCGCGCAGACCACCGCCCAGACCCGCGCCCAAGCCCGCGCCCAGACCACCGCGCAGCTCCTCGCCCGGATCCCGGGCCCCGCGCCGGCCCCCGCCGGACCCCTCACCTCCGAGCCGCCGCTCGCCGACGCCGCCCCGCTCACCAGCGAACCGGCCCTCACCGACTTCACCCCCCTCACCAGCGAGCCGACCGCGCACGGCACGGCCGGCGGACCGGAGTCCCCAGGAGCCTGAATGACCCTCGCCCGGCTCGCCGCGCTGCACGGTGTCGCCACCGCCTACTCGCCCTCCCCGGGCGTCACCGTCCCGGTCCCCGACACGACGGTGGTCGCGGTGCTCGCCGCGCTCGACGTCGACGCCGCCACGCCCGAGGCGGTCCGCGCGTCCCTCGCCGCCACCGAGGAGGCGGCCGCGCGGCGGCTGCTCCCGCCGACGGTGGTCCTGTGGCGGGAGGCCGGGGCCGGGCTGCCGCGCCCGCTGGCCACGCTGCCGGCGGGCACCGCGCTGCGGGTCCTCGGCGAGGACGGCGCCGACCGCCCGGCGGCCTGGGACGAGCTGCCGCTCGGGGCGCACCGCCTGGAGGCCCGGGCCGCCGACGGGCGCACCGCGCACAGCACGCTCGTCGTGGCGCCCGCGCGCGTGCCGCAGCCGCCCGCGGCACGCGGGTACGGCCTGCTCGTCCAGCTCTACTCGCTGCTGTCGAGCCGCTCCTGGGGCATGGGCGACCTCGGGGACCTGAGGGAGCTGGCCGCGTGGGCCGGGCGGGAGCTGGGGGCCGGGTTCGTCCAGGTCAACCCGCTCCACGCGGCCGTGCCCGGCACGCCCACGGACCCGTCCCCGTACCGTCCGTCCTCGCGGCGCTTCCCCGACCCCGTGCACCTGCGGATCGAGGACGTCCCCGAGTACGCGTACGCGCGCGGCCACCTGGCGCCCGAGCAGCGCGTCGAACTGGACGCCCTGGTGGGGCGCGCGGCCGAGCTGCGCGAGAAGGTGCTGCGCAAGGGCGAGCTGATCGACCGGGACGCGGTGTGGGTGCTCAAGCGCCGCGCCCTGGAGCTGCTGTACGCCGTGCCGCTCGGGCCCGGCCGCGAGGCCGCCCTGCGGGACTTCCGCGCCGCGCAGGGGCGTGCGCTGGAGGACCACGCCACCTGGTGCGCGCTCGCCGAGCGGTACGGCGCCGACCGCGCCCAGTGGCCCGAGGGCCTGCGCGACCCGCGCTCCGACGCCACCGCGCGCGTACGGGCCGAGCTCGCCGACCGGGTCGACTTCCACTGCCGGCTCGCCTGGCTCACCGACGAGCAGCTCGCGACCGCCGCGCGGGCCGCCCGGGAGGCCGGCATGGACGTCGGGATCGTCCACGACCTCGCGGTGGGCGTGCACCCCGACGGCGCCGACGCCTGGGCGCAGCAGGACGCCTTCGCGGCCGGCATGTCGGTGGGCGCCCCGCCGGACGCGTTCAACGCGCGCGGCCAGGACTGGGGCCTGCCGCCCTGGCGCCCCGACGCGCTCGCCGCCTCCGGCTACGTCCCCTACCGCGACCTGCTGCGCGGGCTGCTGCGGCACGCGGGCGCCCTGCGCATCGACCACGTGATGGGGCTGTTCCGGCTCTGGTGGGTGCCCGAGGGCCGCGAGCCCACCGAGGGCACGTACGTCCGGTACGACGCCGAGGCCATGCTGGCGGTCCTCGCCCTGGAGGCCCACCGCGCGGGTGCCGCCGTGATCGGCGAGGACCTCGGGACGGTCGAGCCCGGCGTACGGGAAGCCCTCCAGCGGCGCGGAATCCTCGGCACGTCGGTGCTGTGGTTCGAGCGGGACTGGGAGGGCGACCGGCGGCCGCTGGCCCCCGAGGCGTGGCGCGCGGACTGCGTGGCCACGGCGACGACGCACGACCTGCCGTCCACGGCGGCGCGGCTCACCGGCGAACACGTCGAGCTGAGGCACCGGCTCGGGCTGCTGGCCCGGCCGCTGGAGGAGGAGCGCGCCGAGGACGCGGCGGAGGTCGCCGAGTGGCTCGCGTACCTGCGTGAGCTGGGCCTGCTGGAGGGCGGCCCTGTGCTCGGGCTCGGGCAGGAAGCTCGGGACGAGGAGGCCGAGATCCGTGCCTTCTACCGCTTCCTGCGGTGCACGCCCGCGCGGATGACCGGGGTGTGGCTGCCGGACGCCGTGGGCGACCGCCGCCCGCAGAACCTGCCCGGGACGTGGGACCAGCACCCGAACTGGCGGCTGCCCGTCGCGGACGCGGAGGGCCGCCCCGTCACCCTGGAGGAGCTGGCCGCCTCGCCCCGGTTGCACGCCCTCATGGCGGTGCTCGCCACCGGTGCGGAGCCTCCTATGGGACCCCCGGGCGCGCGGGGCCTCTAGGCGTTCGCTACGTTTGCACCGTGGACAAGAAGAACGCCCTGCGCGCCGGCGCCGTCGCGACCGGTACGACGCTGATGATGCTGCTCATGTCGTCCCCCGCGCTCGCGCTCACCCGAGACGACGGCGACGACCCGGGTTCCGGCCTGAGCCTGATCGACACGCTCGGTCTGTTCGTGGGTGCCCCGATCCTGCTGTTCCTGGTGATCGCGGGCCTGGTGATGGTGCTCGACAAGTCCAAGAAGCAGGTCTGACGCCTCAGAGGCTTTTTGAGTCAGAGGCTTTTCGAGGCTTTCCGAAGGCGCCGCACGGGGGGAGACCGCCGTGCGGCGCCTTCGTGCGTTCTCACGCGCTCAGACGCTCACACGTTCCTACGGTCACGCGCCCGTCGCTCTGAGCAGCTTGCGCAGCAGGGCCGACAGCTGTTCGGCCTCCGCCGGGTCCAGCGCCGCCTCCAGGGCCTCCCGTTGGACCGCGAGCCCGGCCGCCACGGCCTCGTCCACCAGCTCGCGGCCCCGCTCGGTGAGCGTCACCCGCAGGCCGCGCCGGTCGTTGGGGTCGGGGTTGCGGGTCAGCAGCCCGGCCCGCTCCAGCTTGTCGAGGCGGCCCGTCATGCCGCCCGTCGTGAGCATCAGCGTCGCCGACAGCTCGCGCGGCGAGAGCGTGTAGGGCTCGCCCGAGCGGCGCAGCGTCGCCAGGACGTCGAACTCCCCGCGGGAGACCCCGAAGGGCGCGTACGCCTTGTCGACGCGTGCCCCTATGGAGTGGGCCAGCCGGTAGACGCGCCCGAAGACCGCCATCGGGACGGTGTCGAGATCGGGCCGTACGACCGCCCACTGGGCGGTGATCGCGTCGACGGGGTCCTGCTCGCGATCGGGTTGCGGAGACGTGGGAGTCCTCGGAGTCATGGCCGCAGTTTCCTTCCCCGGCGGTAAGCGACGCAAAAGATGCTTGCAAGTAAGTTGCTTAGCTCTAAGCTACTTAATGACAAGCTAGTTGAAGGGGGATCCCGATGTCCCGCAAGGCCGCAGTCATAGCCCTCACCGCCCTCGCCCCCGTCTCCTGGGGCTCCACCTACGCCGTCACCACGGAGTTCCTGCCGCCGGACCGGCCCCTGTTCACGGGGCTCATGCGGGCGCTGCCCGCCGGGCTCGCGCTGCTCGCACTCACCCGCACGCTCCCGCGCGGCGCCTGGTGGTGGAAGTCGGCGGTGCTCGGGGCGCTGAACATCGGGGCGTTCTTCCCGCTGCTCTTCCTCGCCGCGTACCGCCTGCCCGGCGGCGTCGCCGCCGTCGTCGGCGCGGTGGGCCCGCTGTTCGTCGTCGGACTCGCCGCGCTGCTGCTGGGGGAGCGGCCCACCGTGCGGTCGCTGCTGGCCGCGGTCGCCGCCGCCTTCGGGGTGAGCCTCGTCGTGCTGAAGGCGGGGGCCGCTTTCGATCTCATCGGGGTGCTGGCCGGGTTGGCCTCGGCGGTGTCCATGTCGGCGGGGACGGTGCTGACCAAGCGGTGGGGCCGACCCGAGGGGGTCGGGCCGCTGGCCCTGACCGGCTGGCAGCTGAGCGCCGGCGGCCTGCTCATCGCGCCGGTCGCCTTCCTGGTGGAGGGCGCCCCGCCGGTGCTGGACGCGCGGGACCTCGCCGGGTACGCGTACCTCGCCCTCGCCAACACCGCCGTCGCGTACTGGCTCTGGTTCCGCGGCATCGAGCGGCTGACCGCCACCGCCGTCACCCTCCTCGGGCCGCTCTCGCCGCTCACCGCCGCCGTCGTCGGGTGGGTCGCGCTGGGGCAGGCGCTGGGGCCGGTGCAGCTGATCGGCATGGTGATCGCATTCGGTGCGACGCTCGCCGGGCAGTGGGCGAGGCCGCGCCCCGTCACCCCGGGAACGTTCAGCTCTACTGAAGGGAAGGGTCAGGAACTTTCGATGGACGCGATCGGTCCGGGGGTGCGACGGTAGGCCCACCGCACACCAGAGGGGGATCACCGTGGCAGTCCTGGACCGCGTCCGTATCGGCGAGACGACGACCGCGAGGAGAGTGGGGCAGGCCTCCGGCCTTGGCCTTCTTCTCGCGGCCGTCGCCACGGTCGTCTGGTCCGGCAGCTTCGTCACCTCCCGCGCCCTGCACGACTCCGTGCCGCCCGTCCAGGCCGCCTTCTGGCGCTGGGTCGTCGCCATCCTCGCCGTCGCGCCCTTCGCGGCCCGGGCGACCTGGCGTCAGCGCCGGGTCATCCGGCGGCACTTCGGCTTTGTCGCCCTCGCCTCGCTGCTCGGCGTCACCGTCTACAACACCCTCGTCAACCAGGCCGGCCTCACCACCTCCGCCTCCACCATGGGCATGGTGATGGCCGCCTCACCCGTCCTGATGGCGGTGTACGAGCGGCTGGGCGGCGCGCGGCTGGGACCGCGTCGGGTGGCCGGTCTGCTGATCGCCTGCGCCGGAGTGGTGCTCCTGGTGGGCAACGGGTCCCTCGTGCCGGACTTCGCCGCCGGAGACCTGTGGATGGTGGCGGCGGCCGTCTCCTTCGCCTCGTACAGCGCCCTGCTCAGGCGGCGGCCGGCGGAGCTCGGCGGGACCGTCTTCCTCCTCACCACGTTCGTGCTGGGCGCGGTGATGCTGCTGCCGGCGTACGGGATCAGCGTCGCGGTGCAGGGCGGCTTCGCGGTGGAGGCGGGCACGGTCGGGCCGCTGGTGTACGTCGGGGTGTTCTCGTCCGCGGTCGCCTTCTTCGCCTGGAACAAGGCGGTCTCGCTGATCGGCGCGGCGCGGGCGGGGGTCGTCTACTACCTCCAGCCGGTGTGCGTGGCCCTGCTGTCCTGGCTGCTGATCGACGAGCGGCTGGGCGTGCTCCAGGGGGTCTGCATGGCGCTGATCCTGGGTGGCGTGATCCTCGGGACGGGCCGCGCCAAGGCGTGAGGGACACGCCAAGGCGTGAGGGACACGCGAAGGTGTGACGGACACGGGAAGGCGTGACGGACGGGCGAAGTGAGGGCCTCGGTCGCCGGTGGTCAGTCGGCGGGCGAGGCCCTCACGTGCTCGGGGGTGCGGGGAGGGTGCCGGGGTGACGCGGGGAGGTGCGTCACCCCGGCGAGGGGGGTGTCGGTCGTCGGGTGTCAGCGGGGTGTCAGCAGTTGACGACGTACCAGACCGGGTTCCAGTTGTAGCTGGAGGAGGCGGAGTACGCGCCCGGCGTGGTGTAGATGGTGTTCCGGTTGCTGTCCAGGAAGCGGGCCCGGGTGCCCGCCGTCTGGTTGTTGATCCAGGAGCCGTTGCCGGTCCAGTTGTCGAGGGCGTACGTGGCGCACCGGTAGAGGTTGAACTGCGCGCCGGTGAAGTTCGTGCCGGTGAACATGCAGAAGTTCTGGGCCGGGCAGCTGGCGCGGCCCTGCCGTGCGCCCGGCAGCGGCAGCACGATCTCTCCCTTGTCGGCGATCGCGATCCGGTTGAGGGCGACCTGCGTCCCGCCGTGGCGGGCGAGGTGGGTGTCGACCTGCTCCTGAAGGTCCTCGGCCTCGTCGTCGTCCAGGCCCGCCGCCTCCGCCTCCGCGGCGAAGTCGTGGTGCACCGGGACGGACGCGGCGGCGGCCGGGTTGGTCAGGCCGAACGCCATCGCGGCGACGAGTGCCATGACCGCGAACAGCGCCGCGGTCAGCTTGCGCAGTGTCATGCGGTGTTCCCCCTGTTTTCGGGACGAATGCCCTTCGTTGGTGCGGCGGGCATGACTCTGAGTGTCCAAGCCTGTGCGAGCGCCGGGCAACCGGTTACCGCCGGGATGTCCGGTAGACGCCAAAGGCGCCCGGCGCGCGGCCTGTCGGGGCCGGAGGAGGGGTCCGGGCGGCGGCGGATAGGTTGCGGGGCATGACCGAGTGGGACATCAAGAAGCTCCAGATCCTGCGCACGCTGCGGGACCGTGGCACCGTGACCGCGACGGCGGAGGCGCTGCTGATGACCCCCTCGGCCGTCTCGCAGCAGCTGTCCAACCTCTCCAGGCAGCTGGGCGTACGGCTGCTGGAGGCGCACGGGCGGCGGGTGCGGCTCACCGACGCCGCCCACCTCGTCCTGCGCCACGCGGAGGTGGTGTTCGCGCAGCTGGAGCGGGCCGACGCGGAGCTGGCCGGATACCTCCAGGGCGAGGCGGGCGAGGTGCGCGTCGGGGCCTTCTCCACCGCCGTGCCCGGTCTCGTGGTCCCCGCGGTGCTGCGGCTGCGCACCGCCCACCCGGGCCTGGAGGTACGGGTCCGGGAGGCGGAGGCGGCCGAGGCGTACGAGCTGCTGTCGGCGGGGGCGGTGGACCTGGCGCTGTCGCTGGCGGCGCACGCGCCGACGGCCCGGGACCCGAAGTTCACGCGGGTGCCGCTGCTCGCCGACCCGCTGGACGTCGCCCTGCCGGCGGCGCACCCGCTGGCGGGGGCCCCGGGGCTGCGGCTGGCCGACCTGTCCGGGGAGCGCTGGATCTTCGGGGGCAGCGGCCCCTGGTCGGAGATCACCACGGCGGCGTGCGAGGCGGCCGGGTTCGTCCCCGAGCAGGCCCACTCGGCGGCGGGCTGGACGGCCATCCTCGCGATGGTGGAGGCGGGCATGGGCATCGCCCTGGTGCCGCGCATGGCGGCGGCCGAGCGGGCGACGGGCGTGGTGATGCGGGTCCTGGAGGCCGATCAGCCCCGCCGCCACGTCATCGCGGCGGCCCGCCGCGGCGCGGAGTCGGCCCCGGCGGTCGCCCGCGTGCTGGCGGCGCTGCGCGAGGTCGCGTCACTGCGGTAGGGCCCTGCGGCGCGGCACTCGGGGAGCCCGCACCGGGTCAGGCCGCCGGCGGTCTCGCCAGCCCCAGCAGGAGTTCGTCCGTCGCCGCCTTGACGCCGTCGAGCGTGCGGCCCTCGATGTGCGTCACCCGGTGCATCAGGCTCGGCATGAACGGCGCCAGCAGCATGTGCGCCAGCAACGCCGCATCCGCGTCGGGGCGGATCCGGGCCACGAGCATCGCCGTATGCGTGTGCATCGTCCCGTACGCACCGCTGCCGTAGCGCGCCAGCGGCGCCGCCTCCTCCGCCGCCAGCATCATCTCCTGCTGCTCGGCGACCCGGTCGGCCAGCGCGTGCAGGAACGCGCGCAGGCGCTGGAGGGGCGGCGCCTCTGGGCCGAGTGGCGGCGGGCCGGACATGAAGGCCTGCTGGAAGCGCTTCTCGCGCTCGTCGAGCAGGGCGAACAGCAACTGCGCGACATCGCCGAAGCGGCGGTAGACCGTGCCCACGCCGATGCCGGTCGCGTGCGCGACCGCGTTCATGGTCAGGGCGGCCGGGCCCTTCTCGGCCACGATCGCGGCGGCGGCCTCCAGGATCCGGCGGCGGTTGTCCGCGGCGTCCGCGCGCTCCGGACGCTCCGGGCGCGCGGCGGCGGGCCCCGCCACCAGCGGCAGGTCGATGCGGCGGGGCGGGCGCGACGACGGCGGCGTGCTCATGGCCCGAGCATAGCGGAGTACCGGAAAACTATCCGGTTTCGCTCCGCAAAGCTCTTGCCATGTGGATTCCTATCCGCTTAACTCGTGAACCGGAAGCGGATAGCCATCCGCTTTCCCTGTTCGTGTCGTTCGTGTCGTTCGTGTCGAAGGGTTCGTCATGGCTCCGAAGATCGCCGTCGTCTACTACTCCTCCACCGGCAACGTCCACCGCCTCGCCGAGGCGGTCGCCGAGGGCGCCGAGAAGGCCGGTGCCGAGGTCCGGCTGCGCCGCGTCCCCGAGCTCGCCCCGGAGGCGGCCATCGACTCCAACCCCGCCTGGCGCGAGCACGTCGAGGCCACCCGTGACGTGGAGGTCGCCACCCTCGACGACCTCGCCTGGGCCGACGCGTACGCCTTCGGCACGCCGACCCGCTACGGCAACATCGCCGCCCAGCTGAAGCAGTTCCTCGACTCCACCGGCGGCCTGTGGCAGCGCGGCACCTTCGCCGACAAGCCGGCCACCGGCTTCGTCAGCGCGGCCAACCCACACGGCGGCAACGAGTCCACGCTGCTCGCGCTCTACAACACCATGCACCACTGGGGCTCGCTCATCGTCTCGCCCGGCTTCACCGACCCGGCGATCTACGCCGCCGGCGGCAACCCCTACGGCACCTCCCACGCCTCCGGCGCCGGCGCCCCCGGGGACAACGTGCTGACCGCCGCCCGCTACCAGGGCCGGCGCCTCGCCACGATCACCGCCCGCCTCGCCGCCACCGCCGTCTGACCGACCGCGTCCGGCCGGCCGCCGTCCGGCCGGCCGACCTTTCAGCTGAACTGAAGATCCATTGAAGGAACTTTCGATGGACCTGTCCGTTCCGCAGGTCCGACAGTAGGTCCATGACCTTCGACCCGAGCACCCAGGACGCCCCGGACCAGGACCAGGACCCGCACGCCAACGACGCCGCGCCGTACGGCGGTGGCGACCCGTACGCCGACTACCGCGCCGGTGACTTCCCGTTCACCGACCTCGTCGACCTGGCCGACCGCCGCCTCGGCGCGGGAGTCGTCGCCGCCAACGACGAGTTCTTCGCCGAGCGCGAGAACCTGCTGGTGCGCGAGCGCGCGGTGTTCGATCCGGAGCACTTCGGGCACAAGGGCAAGATCATGGACGGCTGGGAGACCCGCCGTCGGCGCGGCGCCGACGGCGAACACCCCTTCCCCGCCCCCGAGGACCACGACTGGGCGATCGTCCGCCTCGGCGCCCCCGGCGTCATCCGCGGCGTCATCGTCGACACCGCCCACTTCCGCGGCAACTACCCGCAGCGCGTCTCGCTCCAGGCCACCGCCGTCGAGGGAACCCCGAGCCCCGAGCAGCTCCTCTCCGACGACGTGAAGTGGGAGGAGATCCTCCCGCCCACCCCCGTGCGCGGCCACGCCGCCAACGGCTTCGCGATCGACGCCGAGCGCCGCTTCACCCACGTGCGCCTCTGCCAGCACCCCGACGGCGGCGTCGCCCGCCTCCGCGTCCACGGCGAGGTCGTCCCCGACCCGGAGTGGCTGGACCTGCTCGGCACCCTCGACCTCGTCTCCGTACTCAACGGAGGTGTGTACGAGGACGCGTCCGACAAGTTCTACTCGTCGCCGACGCAGATCATCCTGCCGGGCACCTCCCGCAAGATGGACGACGGCTGGGAGAACCGCCGCCGCCGCGTCCGCGGCACCAACGACTGGGTGCGCTTCCGCCTCGCCGCGCAGGGCGCCGTACGGGCCGTCGAGATCGACACCGCGTACCTCAAGGGCAACTCCGCCGGCTGGATCTCCCTCCAGGGCCGCGACGGCGAGGACGGCGACTGGTTCGAGATCATCCCGCGCACCCGGCTCCAGCCGGACACGCTCCACCGCTTCAAGCTGCCCGCCGAGGCCGTCGTCACCCACGTACGCCTCGACGCCTTCCCCGACGGCGGCATCGCCCGCATGCGCCTGCACGGCTCCCTCACGGAGCAGGGCGCGGCCGAGCTGCGCGCCCGGTACGCGCGGCTGAACGGCTGAAGGGTTGAAGGGTTGACCGGCTGACGGCTTCCGCCCGGCGGAGCGGCGCGCACGAACCCCCGCCCGCCGGGCGGATTTCACCACGGCGACACGACGACGAAGGGGCGCCCCCCGGGGGAGGGCGCCCCTTTTTTTGGCGCTCGGTTCGGCTCCGGGGCGCCTAAGACGGGGTCGACGGTCGATCGTGCTCGGGTCGATCGTTCCTCACGACCCTCCGCGCTCCCCCTACCTTCGGCGGGGGGACCCCCATCCCTTTCGACACCGCCGCGCCCCTTCACCTCACTCGCGAGGTCTCACGCACCCGCCGCCCTGTCCGCCGCCTGGGCCTTCAGTGCCCGCTCCACGCCCGACCGGGACTCGGAGACGAGGCGGCGCAGCGCCGCGTTCGGCTCCGCGCTCGCGAGCCAGGCGTCCGTCGCCGCCAGGGTCTCCTCGGAGACCTGGACCGCCGGGTAGAGGCCGACCGCGATCTGCTGGGCCATCTCGTGGGAGCGGGACGCCCACACGTCCTTGACCACCGTGAAGAACTTCTCCGTGTACGGGGCCAGCAGCTCGCGCTGGTCGGTCTGGACGAAGCCGCCGATCACGGCCTCCTGCACGGCGTTCGGCAGCTTGTCGGACTCGACGACCGACGCCCACGCCTCGGCCTTGGCCTCCGCCGTCGGGCGCGCCGCCCGCGCGGTGGCCGCGTGCCGCTCGCCCGCCGCCGTCTTGTCGCGCTCGTGCTCGGCGGCGATCTCCGGCTCGTCGTACACGCCCGTCGCCGCCAGCCGCTCCACGAACGCCCAGCGCAGCTCGGTGTCCACGACCAGGCCCTCGATCGTCTCGCCGCCCTCCAGCAGCGCCGCCAGCAGGTCCAGCTGCTGCGGCGTACGGGCGGTCGCGGCGAAGGCGCGCGCCCACGCCAGCTGGTGGTCGCTGCCCGGCTCGGCGGTGCGCAGGTGCGTCAGCGCCGCCTCCGTCCACCGGGCGAGACCCGTCTCGCGCCACTCGGGCGCCGCGTACAGGTCGAGCGCCAGCTTCACCTGGCGGTGCAGCGACTGCACCACACCGATGTCCGACTCCTTCGCGATGCCCGACAGCACCAGCTCCAGGTAGTCGCGCGTGGCCAACTCCCCGTCACGCGTCATGTCCCACGCCGACGCCCAGCACAGCGCGCGCGGCAGGGACTCCGTGAAGTCGCCCAAGTGCTGCTTGACCGTGGCCAGCGACTCCTCGTCGAGGCGCACCTTGGCGTACGACAGGTCGTCGTCGTTGAGCAGCACCACGGCCGGGCGGCGCACGCCCGCCAGCTGCGGCACCTCCGTCCGCTCGGTCGCCGTGACGTCCAGCTCGACCCGCTCCGTACGGACCAGCTTCCCCGACCCGTCGAGCTCGTACAGGCCGATCGCGATCCGGTGCGGCCGCAGGACCGGCTCGCCCTTCGCGCCCGCCGGCAGCGCCGGGGCCTCCTGCCGCACCGCGAAGGAGGTGATGACACCGTCCCCGTCGACCTCGATCTCCGGGCGCAGCACATTGATGCCGGCCGTCTCCAGCCACGCCTTCGACCACGTCTTCAGATCGCGCCCGGAGGTCTCCTCCAGCGCGCCCAGCAGGTCGGACAGGCGCGTGTTGCCGAAGGCGTGGCGCTTGAAGTACGCCTGCACGCCCCGGAAGAACTCGTCCTCGCCGACGTACGCCACCAGCTGCTTCAGCACCGAGGCGCCCTTGGCGTAGGTGATGCCGTCGAAGTTGACCAGGACGTCGTCCAGGTCGCGGATCTCGGCCATGATCGGGTGCGTGGACGGCAGCTGGTCCTGCCGGTACGCCCAGGTCTTCATCTGGTTCGCGAACGTCGTCCACGAGTGCGGCCAGCGCGAGCCCGGCGCCGCCGCCTGGCAGGCGATCGAGGTGTAGGTGGCGAACGACTCGTTCAGCCACAGGTCGTTCCACCACTCCATCGTCACGAGGTCGCCGAACCACATGTGGGCCAGCTCGTGCAGGATGGTCTCGGCGCGCACCTCGTACGCCGCGTCCGTCACCTTCGACCGGAAGACGTACTGGTCGCGGATGGTCACCGCGCCCGCGTTCTCCATCGCGCCCGCGTTGAACTCCGGCACGAACAGCTGGTCGTACTTGGCGAAGGGGTACGCGTAGTCGAACTTCTCCTGGAACCAGTCGAAGCCCTGCCGCGTCACCTCGAAGATCGCGTCCGCGTCGAGGAACTCGGCGAGCGACGGACGGCAGTAGATGCCCAGCGGCACGACCTGCCCGTCCGGGCCCTCGTACGTGCTGTGCACCGCGTGGTACGGGCCGACGATCAGGGCCGTGATGTAGGTCGAGATCCGCGGCGTCGGCTCGAACACCCAGACACCGTCCTTGGGTTCCGGCGTCGGCGAGTTCGAGATGACGGTCCAGCCGGACGGCGCCTTCACGGTGAACTGGAAGGTCGCCTTCAGGTCCGGCTGCTCGAAGCTGGCGAACACCCGCCGCGCGTCCGGCACCTCGAACTGCGTGTAGAGGTACGCCTGGTCGTCGACCGGGTCGACGAACTTGTGCAGGCCCTCGCCGGTGTTCGTGTACGCGCAGTCCGCGACGACCGTCAGCTCGTTGCGCCCCTGCTTCAGGTGCTTCAGCGCGATCCGCGAGTCCCGGAAGACGGCCGCGACGTCCAGCGCGTGGCCGTTCAGGGTGACCTTGTGGACGGCGGGGGCCACCAGGTCGATGAACGTCTCCGCGCCCTCCTCGGCGGAGTCGAAGCGCACAGTGGTCACGGACCGGTAGGTGCCGCCCTCCTGCGCGCCGCTGAGATCCAGGTCGATCTCGTACGAGTCCACGGTGAGCAGCTTCGCCCGCTGCTGCGCCTCTTCACGGGTCAGGTTCGTGCCAGGCACCCGGTCATCTCCTCGTGGTGTGACGTTTTGTGCGACGTTTCGGGCCATCCTTCCACGGACGCCGAAGGGCCGCCCCACCGTTACGGCGGGGCGGCCCCATCGGTACGAACCCGGAGGTCAGCGCTTCAGCGAAGGTCAGCCGATCAGCTCGGTCAGCCGTTCAGCTCGGCGGCGACGAGCTCGGCGATCTGCACGGCGTTCAGCGCCGCGCCCTTGCGCAGGTTGTCGTTGGAGAGGAAGAGGGCGAGGCCGTGCTCGACGGTCTCGTCCACGCGGATGCGGCCGACGTACGACGCGTCCTTGCCGGCGGCCTGCAGCGGGGTCGGGATCTCGGAGAGCTCGACGCCCTCGGCGTCCTTGAGCAGCTCGTAGGCGCGCTCCACGCTGATCGGACGCTCGAAGCGGGCGTTGATCTGGAGGGAGTGGCCCGAGAAGACGGGGACGCGCACGCAGGTGCCGGAGACCTTCAGCTCCGGGATCTCCAGGATCTTGCGGGACTCGTTGCGGAGCTTCTGCTCCTCGTCCGTCTCGAAGGAGCCGTCGTCGACGATGGAGCCGGCCAGCGGCAGCACGTTGAAGGCGATGGGGCGCTTGTAGACGCCGGGCTCGGGGTAGTCGACGGCCTCGCCGTCGTGGGTGAGCTCGGTGGCGCGCTCGGCGACGGCCTTGACCTGGCCGTCCAGCTCGGCGACGCCCGCCAGGCCCGAGCCGGAGACGGCCTGGTAGGTGGTGGCGACCAGGGCGGTCAGGCCCGCCTCCTGGTGCAGCGGCTTCAGCACCGGCATGGCGGCCATGGTGGTGCAGTTGGGGTTGGCGATGATGCCCTTGGGGCGGTCCTTGATCGCGTGCGGGTTCACCTCGGACACGACCAGCGGCACCTCGGGGTCCCGGCGCCAGGCGGAGGAGTTGTCGATCACCACGGCACCCTGCGAGGCGACCTTCTCGGCGAGCGCCTTGGAGGTGGCGCCACCGGCGGAGAAGAGCACGATGTCCAGGCCGGTGTAGTCGGCGGTGGAGGCGTCCTCGACGGTCACGCCGTCCAGCACGGTGCCCGCGGAACGGGCGGAGGCGAACAGCCGCAGCTCGTCGATGGGGAACTTCCGCTCGGCAAGGATCTTGCGCATGACCGTGCCGACCTGACCGGTCGCTCCGACGATTCCTACCTTCACGGGGACTCCTCCGTACGTGCTTGTCGGCCCTGGCGGCCTGGGTGCCTCACCCATGATGCGTATCACCTGACCGGGCTTGTCCAATTCATTGTCCGCGACGTGAGAAGCAGCACGCCCGGGGACGAGGGAGGGCGGGCGCCCGAACCGGACGCCCGCCCCTACTCACCGTGTGCCCAGTGCTACGGCGTGACCTTGCCGATCATGACGCTGCCGCTGCCCGCGGCCGTGCCGCGCGCCGTGACCAGCGACACCTCGCCGAAGAACTGCCGGCCCTCGGGGGCCTCGCCGTTCACCAGCACCTCGGCCGCGACCTGCGCCGACGCGCCCGTCGCCAGCTTGACCGGCTTGGAGGCGTCGACCTTGACCGTGCCGAGCGCGGACGAGAAGTACACGTCCTTGTAGTCGTACGTGGTCGTACCGGCCGGGATCTCGTAGCCGATGACCTCGATCGTGTACGTACCGGCGGCCGGCTTGATCAGGGAGACGGACTCCTCCGAGTCGCCGTCCGCCGACGAGCCGACCTCCACGCCGTCCCGCGAGACGGTCAGGTCCAGGTCGGCCGCCTTGTCGGACGTGTTGCCGATGGCGATGTCGAGGCGGTCGACGCCCTCACCGATGGTGACCGTGCTGGTCTGCGTGGCGTGGTTGGCGATGCTCGGCGTGGCGACCTTCGCGGAGCCGAGCGGGCCGCCCTTCAGCGTGCCGTCGATCGCGGCGAAGCCGTTGGTGACCTTCCAGTCCACCGCGGCCGGCGTGCCGATCTTCGCCTCGGGCACGGTCCGCACCGCCGGGTCGAAGGCCGCACCCAGCAGGGACACGTCCAGCTTGTACGGGTTGTCCAGGTCCGGCGACGTGCGCCGCGCCTCGACCTCGATCTCCCAGACGCCCGGCGTCGGGTCGGCGTACGAGCGCGCGTCGGGGCGGCACGTGTTCGCCGGGTTGTAGTGCGGGTAGCACGCGTTGGACGCGGTGGTGTCGACGGGCACGCCGTACGGGTGGATGGCGATGAACCGGGTCTGGCTCTTCTCCTTCAGCCCGCCGAGCGCGACCTCCAGCGCCTTGGCGCCCTTCGGCACGGTGACGAAGTAGGACTTGTGGCTGTTGCGCTGCACGGTGCCGGTCGCGCTGTACGCGTACGCGCTCGGCGCGGCCAGGTCGTGCGCGACGACGACGGTGGCGAGGATCTGCTTGTCGACGCCCTCGGTGTCCTCGTCGTCGGCCTCCAGGATGGCGCTGTGCACGCCCGCGGAGCCCGGCTTGGCCTGCACCTTGACGGTGACGGGCTTGTTCAGCGGCAGGTCCACCTCGTCGTCGCCGAGGATGCGGAAGGTGCCGTCGTTGTACTTCAGGTCCAGCTCGTGCTCGATCGGCCGGTCCGGGCCGGTCGTGCGCGTGATGGTGACGTCGTAGACCTTCTTCTGGCCGGCCTTCAGGCCGCCCTCACGGTCGTAGATGCCGGTGCCGGGCTTCTTCAGCTCCTGCTCCAGCGCCGTGTCGACGGGCGCGGCGACCGTGTACTCGTGCGCGGTGGCCCCGTCCTCGATGGACTCCCAGGCGTCGACGACGTCGATCAGACCGGCGCCCTGCTCGTGCGCCGCGACACCGGAGATGCGGTTCGCGGTGCTGGTGAGCGCGGTGCGCAGGGATAGCGGGGACAGCTCCACCTTCCGCTGCTTGGCGGCGGAGATCAGCAGCGCGCTCGCGCCGGCCGCCTGCGGCGACGACATCGAGGTGCCGTTGAGCATGCCGTAGCCGGCGGGCAGCTTGTAGGAGGTCTCCGGGACGCCCGCGCCCGCCATCCAGGTCGGGATGGTGTTGATCGCCGAGCCGGGCGCGGAGATCGTCGGGGTGAGGCCGCCGTCCTCACGCGGGCCGCGCGAGGAGAAGGGGAACATGGCGTACTTCTTCTCGACGACCGAGGCGTAGTTGGCGGCCCACGTCTCCTTGGAGATCGCGGCGCCGACCGAGACGACCTTGTCGGCCAGGCCGGGGTCGCCGATGGTGTTCAGGCCCGGGCCGGAGTTGCCGGCCGAGATGACCAGCTGGACGCCGTAGGTGTCGATGAGGCGGCCGTAGAGCGCGGCGCGCGCGTTGTCACCGGAGTTGAGCGCCGGCAGTCCGCCGATCGACATGTTGACGATGTCGACACCGCGGTTGACGACCAGGTCCGCCATGCCCTCGGTCAGGGCGGTGTTGGTGCAGCCGCCGGACCAGGTGCAGGCGCGCGAGGAGACGAGCTTGGCGCCGGGCGCGGCGCCGTTCATCTTCCCGCCGAACAGGCCGTGGGCGGCGGTGATGCCGGCGACGTGCGAGCCGTGGTCGGAGTTGACGACGCCGATGTTGACGAAGTCGGCCTTGTCCTTGTTGGCGTTGTAGACGACGTCCTTGCGGATCTCGACCACGAACGGGATGCGCTCGACGACGTCGGTCTCCGGCTTGTCCGTGCCGAAGTAGCCGACCTGGAACCCGTCCTTGTACGGCTTCATCGCTACGTCGTCGGTGAAGTCGTTGTTGCCGTTCAGGTCGACGCGGACGGTGCCGGCGGCCGCGTCGTACAGCACGCCCCACACGTCGGTGGTGTCGCCGTCGCGGTTCAGGTCGCCGTTCATGTCGCCACCCTTGGTGGCGGCTTCCTTGAAGTCGCGGTAGCGGTACGAGCCTTCGGGCGCCGTCCAGGTGCGGCCGTCGGCGGTGAACGTCGGGCCGGCCACCGCCGGGTTGTTCATGGGCCGCCAGGTGCCGTCCCCGTCGGTGACGGGGTGGGTGGCGGTCACCCAGTCGACGATCTTGCGCTCGCCGGTGGTGGTCTTCTGCAGCGCCGGGTGGCCCAGGTCCACGCCGGAGTCCAGGATGCCGATGGTCACGCCGCGGCCGTCGGCCTTCGGGTACTTCTTGACGAAGTCCACCGCGCCGGTCTCGAAGGACGGGTTGTACGGGTTCTTCGCCGGCGTCCGCGCGTCGGGACCGGGGTACGTGGTGGCCGTCGAACCGGTCGTGGCGCCGCCCTCCCCGACGGTGCCCGCGTCCGGCGACGGGTCCTCCAGCGCGATCTCGTACTGGAGGTCGATGCCCTGCACCGAGGACAGCTTGGCGGCCGCGGTGAGCGCGGACTTCGCCTTCGCGGTGGGCAGCGTGGCCCGGACGTAGCCGAGCTTGTCGTACGTCGTGCCGATCGTGGCGCCGTCGACGCCGTCGAGCTGCCGGGCGACCTGCTCGGTCTGGCCGGGGGCCGTGGCCACCATGACGGTGACGGTCCGGTCGCCCTGGGCCTCCGCCTCGGCCAGCCGCTCGGCGTCGGCGGCGCCGAGCTTCGCGTCGGCGGCGGAGGAGGCACCCGACTTGGCCGGGGCCGTGCCCGCCGGGGTGCCCGCCGGGTCGTCGGCGGCGAACACCGGGGCGGTGCCGGCCGCGACCAGCGCGGCCACCAGGCCGGCGGCGGCGACGACGCGGGCGGTGCGCCGAGCCGTCCGTCTGTGGCCGGGGGTCGAGCTCCCTGGTATGGAGCTCTGGGATTCGAGGGTGGTCATCTGCATCCCTGTTGGTGAAAGAGACGGTCCGGTATGTGGTGCCGGATGACCGCTCACCCTTACGCACGAGACAGGGGTTTGTGGAGGGCGCCGGGGGCGGGATGCGGGTCTTGGCGTACATCCGCCACCGGCGCCGATACGCCAGCGGGGAGAAACCGGGTCAATTCCCCGGTTGCTGCAGGCTGTTCGGCTGAGCCTTCAACGGCTGAGTATTCAATGGCTGAGCGCTCAACTGTCCTTGGTGCGCGCGTAGTGGCGGGACGCCTTCGCGCGGTTGCCGCACACCGCCATGGAGCACCAGCGCCGGGTGCCGTTGCGCGAGGTGTCGAAGAAGTGCAGGACGCACGCCTCGTGCGCGCAGGCGCGGATCCGGTCGGGTGCGGTGCGCAGCAGGTCCAGGTAGTCGCGGGCGGCGAGCCAGCCGGGGCCCCAGGAGGGGTCGGCGAACTCCGCCTCCTCGGCGGGGCCTTCCGCGGTGAGCAGGGCGCGGATCCGGCCGTGTCCGAGGACCTCGTTGACGGCGGCGGCCGCGGCGGTGTCGCCGGGCCGGTCGACGGCGGCGGCGAGCGCGTCGCGGGCGGCGAGGGTGCGCTCCAGGGTGGGCGCGTCGGCGCGGAAGCGGGCGTCGGTGTCGAGCCCGTTGGCCGCCAGCCAGACGGCCAGTCCCTCGGGGCCGGTCAGCAGGTCCAGGGCCGCGCCGTCGTGGACCCAGCGGGTGTTGAGCAGGTCCAGGGAGAGGGGTTCGCCGACGAGCGGACGCGGGTCCGGTGCGGGCATCTGCGAGCTCCCTTTCGCTGCTTCTCGCCGCCTGGCCGGTGCGGCTAACCCCTTAATCGTACGTGAGTGGTTGCGGGACGAGCGGCCTAACCGTTAATGTGCTGCTCACTGGTTAGATGCTCGCCCAGGAAAGGGGCACCGCCATGACGGCGACCACCATCAGCACGCTCCGTACCGGCCACGTCGGCATCAACGTCACCGACCTCCCCCGCTCCCTCGCCTTCTACGGAGACGTCCTCGGCTTCGACGTCCTCGTCGAGGGCAAGGAGGACGGCCGGCGCTTCGCCCTCCTCGGCCGGGACGGCCGGCTCGCCCTCGCCCTCTGGCAGCAGGCCGACGACTCCTACGCCCCCGCCCGCGCCGGCCTGCACCACCTCGCCTTCGAGGTCGACACCATGGACGAGGTCCGGGCCGTCGAGACCGAACTCCGGTCACTCGACGTGACGTTCGCGTACGACGGGGTCGTCGCGCACCGCGAGGGCGCGGCCTCCGGCGGGATCTTCTTCCACGACCCCGACGGCACCCGCCTGGAGATCTACGCCCCCACCGGCGCCGAGGAGGCGCCCGCACCGAACGCCGCCGCCCCGACCTGCGGTTTCTTCTAGGAGGCTGAGGAGGCAGTCGCCCATGTCACGCCCCTACCACGAGGGATCGCTCGCCGTGCAGACCCGCGTCGGCGTCCGCGACCTCGCCGACCACGTCGGCCGCTCCATCGGCCCCGGCATCCGCCCGGTCGCCGCGGCCTTCCTGGAACTCCAGCCCATGCTGGTGCTCGGCGCGCAGGACGAGGGCGGCCGCGTCTGGAGCTCCCTGCTCACCGGCGCGCCCGGTTTCGTCCGGGCCACGGGGCCGCGCTCGGTGGCGGTGGCCGGGGGCGTGTCGGCCGGCGACCCGCTCGCCGCCACGCTGGCCCGCGCCGCGGACACCCCCGTCGGCACGATCGCCCTGGACCCGCGCAGCCGGCGCCGGATGCGGCTCAACGGGACGGCCCGGCCCGGCGCGTCCGGCCTGGCCATCGCCGCGCGGCAGGTCTTCTCGAACTGCCCCAAGTACCTCCAGAAGCGGGAGCTGTACGCGCCCGAGGACGGCGCGGCGGCCCGCCCTGGCGCCGTACAGCGGGGTGACCGGCTCACCCCCGCGCAGCAGGGGTTCGTCCGCGCCGCCGACACCTTCTTCATCGCCACCGTCGCGCCCGGGCACGGCGCCGACGCGAGCCACCGGGGCGGCAACCCCGGCTTCGTCCAGGTCACCTCGCCCACCGAGCTCGCCTGGCAGGACTACCCGGGCAACGCCATGTTCCTCACCCTCGGCAACCTGGAGGCCGACGCCCGCGCCGGACTGCTGTTCCTCGACTGGGCCACCGGCACCACGCTCCAGCTCACCGGCACCGCGCGCACCGGTTTCACCGCCACCGGCCGTACCGACCGCACCATCCGCTTCACCGTCGACGGGGTCCTGGAGCACCAGGGCGCGAGCCCGCTGCGGTGGTCGGCGGTGCCGGAGTACTCGCCCCACAACCCGCCGGTGATCAAGGAAGGCTGAAAGCCGCTCAACCCGGCGGCCCCGGGCAACTCCCCCCGCCCCGGCGCGGTCCCCTCCACCGACCGCACTCGAACAGCGAGGGGAACGCACATGGCGATACGGAAGACGGCCCTGACGGCGGCGATCGTGGCGGCGGCTCTCGCCTCCACCGCCTTCACCGTCCCGGCGGCCGCCACCGACCGCACCGACCGCAGCACCGGGGGGCACGAGAGGACCCAGGCGGCCGTCGAGGCCCTCGTACGGGAGGGCGTGCCCGGCGTGCTCGCCCAGGCGCAGGGCCGCGACGGCGTCTGGAACGGCACCGCCGGGGTCGCCGACCGCGACACCGGCCGCGAACGCCACCCGAACGACCGCTACCGCGTCGGCTCCATCACCAAGACCTTCGTCGCCACCGTCGTCCTGCAGCTGGAGGCGGAGGGCAGACTGGACCTCGACGACACCGTGGAGCAGTGGCTGCCCGGCGTCGTGCGCGGCAACGGCCACGACGGCCGGAAGATCACCCTCCGCCAGCTGCTCAACCACACCAGTGGCATCTCGAACTACACCGCCGACGCGGAGTTCCAGCAGCGGGTCTTCGGCACCGGTTTCCTCGAGCACCGCTACGACACCTGGACGCCGCGGCAACTGGTGGGCATCGCGATGGGCCACCGGCCCGACTTCGCGCCCGGCACGGACTGGGCGTACTCCAACACCAACTACATCGTCGCCGGCATGGTCATCGAGAAGGTGACCGGACGGCCGTACGGAAAGGAGATCGAGCGCCGCATCGTCAAGCCGCTCAAGCTGCGCGCCACGTCCCTGCCCGGCACGGACGCGCGGATGCCGAAGCCCAGCGGCCGTGCCTATTCCACTCTCACACCGGGGCAGGGGGAGGCGCCGATCCACGACGTCACCGAGCTGAACCCCTCGCTGGCGTGGGCGGCCGGCGAGATGGTCTCCGACTCCGCCGACCTCCAGCGCTTCGTACGGGCGCTGCTGAAGGGGAAGCTGCTGCCGCCGGCGCAGATGAAGGAGCTGACCACCACCGTTCCGGTCGGTGAGGAGATGCCGTCCGCCCGCTACGGCCTCGGGGTGATGGTGGAGAAGCTGAGCTGTGGCAAGGAGGTGTGGGGCCACGGCGGCGGCATCCACGGCTCCGGTTCGAACATGGTCGCCACCCGGGACGGGCGGCACTCGCTGGCGCTGAACGTCAACGGCGACTGGGCCGGCGACACGCAGAAGATCGTCGAAGCCGAGTTCTGCGGCTGACGTGCCGGCGGGCCCTCACCTGGGCTGCACCACGATGTACGCGGCCGGGGCCCGGTCCCCGGCCGCCATCAGGGCCGTACGCACCACGACCGCCTGCTGCTCCAGCGCGTCGCGCAGCTTGCGGGGCGTGAGGTGGACGACGGTGACGCCGAGCCGCTCCAGGTGCTCGCGCTTGCGCGTGTACGCGGTCCACGTGCTGTCGTCGTCCTGGCGGGGCGAGCGGGTGTCGAGCTCCACGGCCACGGCGTGGTCCGGCCAGTAGGCGTCCACGCCGCCGAGGTGTGGGCCGCCGGGCAGCCGGAGGTCCACGTTCCACAGCGGGTCGGGCAACCGGTGGACACGCACCATCTCGTACAGCCGCTCCTCGGCCGGCGCCCGCCCGTCGGCGAGCAGCGCGTCGACGGCGTCCACCACGTGCGGCCGGGTCAGCAGCCGGGCGCGCTTCATCTCCCGTGCGACGGCGGACGGTTCGCAGTGCCCGCCCCGCACGGCCTCGGTCAGCAGCCGGCGCACCGTGTGGGCGTCGGCGATGTGCGCGACGGCGTCCGCGAGGGCACGGGCCACCGGGGCGACCGGCAGGCCCGTCACCTCCCGCGCCACCGGCGGGTCCGCCGACGCGCGCACGATGCGCACGCACCCGGTGGACCGCAGCCGCCGCGTGCGCGGCACCAGCACGTCGATGTGGTCCAGCGCGGGCAGCGGCGGCGCGGCGGCGAACCGGTACAGCGCCAGCGCCGCCAGCCCGGTGATCATCGCGTCGCCCCCGCCGCCGGGCCGGCGCTCGGCGTACAGCAGCGCGGCGTGCAGCCGCTCCTCGCTGGTCGGCTGCCCGGGGCGCAGCAGGTACACGCCCGGCAGCACCTGCTGCCAGGGGCCGCCGGCGCGGCAGTGCGCGCCGGCCTCGGCGGTGGACACGCCCCGGGCCCGCAGCTGCGCGGCGGACAGCACGCGCTGCCGTACGTCGGAGGAGCCGGAGAGAGGACGGGGGGAGAGCGGGGTGTTCGTCATGCCCCGGAACTTCCCGCCAACTCCCCTCCGGCTAACCGTTGTTACAAGTCCGTCGACAATCCGGGACAACCCCGTCCTAAAGTACGGGCGTTCGATTGCCGATCAGGGGCTCCCGACTGCCGGCAAGCCCCCAGGTCGGAGGTGCCGGCCGGGCAGCCGGGCCCCACCGGAGCCTCGGGCGGCACCTCCGGGGCGTCAGCCCGCCGCCGCGTCGCACTCCTGCGCGCGCAGCGCGCGCGCCAGGTCGTCGCGGGCCTCCAGGACCAGGCGGCGCAGAGCCGGGGCGGCCTCCTCGTGGGAGGCGAGCCAGGCGTCCGTCGCCTCCAGCGTCGACGGGTCGTCCTGGAGCGACGGGAACAGGCCCCGCACCACGTCCATGCCGATCTGGATGGACCGCTCCCGCCACACACGCTCGATCGCGTCGAAGTACTGCGGCGCGTACGGCGCGATCAGCGCCCGCTGCGACGGCTGGACGAAGCCCGCGATCGTCGCCTCCACCAGCGCGTTCGACAGCGCGTCCGACTCGACGACCTGCGCCCACGCCTGCGCCTTGACCGCCTGAGACGGGCGGGCCGCCAGGCACCGCACCTGGTGGCGCTTGCCCGACGCCGTGTCGTCGCGCGCCAGCTCGGCGTTGATCACGCTCTCGTCGGCGCGGCCGTGCGCGGCCAGCGGTCCCAGGAACGCCCAGCGCAGCTCCTGGTCCACGTCCAGCCCGTCGATCTTGGCCGAACCGTCCAGCAGCTCCTCCAGCAGCGCGAAGTCCGCGTCCCCGCTCGCCGTCGCCGCGAAGAACCGCGCCCACGTCAGCTGGTGCTCACTGCCCGGCTCCGCCGCCCGCAGCTCGCGCAGCGCACCCTCCGAGACCAGCCGGCCGCCCTCCTCGCGCCACGCCGGGGCGGCGTAGTGCGTCAGCGTCGACTGCGCCCAGGCGTGCAGCATCTGCAGCACACCGATGTCCGACTCGCGCCCCGCGAAGCGCAGCACCAGCGCCACGAAGTCCCGCGCGGGCAGCAGCGCGTCCCGCGTCAGGTTCCACAGCGCCGACCAGCACAGCGCCCGCGCCAGGGGGTCCGTGATGTCGCCGAGGTGCTCGCGCAGGGTGTCCAGCGAGCCCTCGTCGAAGCGCACCTTGGCGTACGTCAGGTCCTCGTCGTTGACCAGCACCAGCGCCGGGCGCTCGGCGCCCACGAGCTCCGCCACCACCGTGCGCGCGCCGGTGATGTCCACCTCCGCGCGGGCGTACCGCACCAGCTCGCCGCCCTCCGCCCGGTACAGGCCCACGGCCGCGCGGTGCGGGCGCAGTTCAGCGCCCTCCTGCTCCACCGCGAGCTCCGCGACCCTGCCCTCGGCGTCGTACGTCACGACCGGCGTGAGCACGTTGACGCCCGACGTCTGCAGCCAGGACCGCGCCCACGCCTTCATGTCGCGGCCCGAGGTCTCCTCCAGCACCGACAGCAGGTCGTCTAGAGCGGTGTTCCCGTACGCGTGCCGCTTGAAGTAGCGCCGGGCGCCCTCCAGGAAGGCCTCCCGCCCCGCGTACGCCACCAGCTGCTTCAGGACCGCCGCGCCCTTGGCGTACGTGATGCCGTCGAAGTTCAGCTTGGCGTCCTCCAGGTCACGGATGTCGGCCGTGATCGGGTGCGTGGAGGGCAGCTGGTCCGCCCGGTACGCCCACGCCTTGCGGTTGTTGGCGAAGGTGACCCAGCTGTTGGTGAAGCGGGTGGCCTCGGCCAGCGAGAAGGACCCCATGAAGTCCGCGAAGGACTCCTTCAGCCACAGGTCGTCCCACCACTTCATGGTGACCAGGTCGCCGAACCACATGTGCGCCATCTCGTGCAGGATGACGTTGGCCCGCCGCTCGTACGCCGCGCGCGTCACCTTGCCGCGGTAGATGTACTCCTCGCGGAAGGTCACCATGCCGGGGTTCTCCATCGCGCCGAGGTTGTACTCGGGGACGAAGGCCTGGTCGTACTTCCCGAAGGGGTACGGGTAGTCGAAGTTGTCGTGGAAGAAGTCGAAGCCCTGCTTGGTGACGAGGAAGACGTCGTCCGCGTCGAAGTGCTTCGCCAGCCCCTTGCGGCACATCGCGCCGAGCGGGATCTCCAGGTCGCCGCGCCGGTAGGTGTCCGTGACGTAGTGGTACGGGCCGGCCACCACGCAGGTGATGTACGTCGAGATGGGCGCGGTCTCCGCGAAGCGCCAGACCCCGCCCTCCCGCGACTCCTCCGCGCCGTTGCTCCACACCGTCCAGCCCTCGGGAGCCGTCACCTCGAAGCGGTAGGGCGCCTTGAGGTCGGGCTGCTCGAAGTTGGCGAACACGCGCCGCGCGTCCGCCGGCTCGTACTGCGTGTAGAGGTAGACCTCGCCGTCCTCGGGGTCGACGAAGCGGTGCATCCCCTCGCCCGTCCGGCTGTACGCGCACTGCGCGTCCACCACCAGCACGTTCTCCTCGGCCAGGCCTTCCAGCGCGACCCGCGTGCCGTCGAAGACGGCGGCCGGGTCCAGCGCGCGGCCGTTGAGCGTGACGGCGTTCACGGACGGGGCGACCAGGTCCGCGAAGGTGGCGGCGCCCGGCGCGGCGCAGCGGAACCGGATCGTCGTCACCGACCGGAACGTCCGCCGCTGCGCCTCGCCGCCGGCGGCCTCCCCGACCGCGGACCGCAGGTCGAGAGCCACCTCGTACCCGTCGACGGTCAGCAGCTCGGCCCGCTCACGGGCCTCGTCGCGGGACAGATTCTCACCGGGCACGGGCAACTCCTTCGTAGCTCGTTCTGACAGCAGTGATCCTCCCATGCGCAACTGACGGCCGGTATGGGGAATGCCGGTGGTGCCTGGTGGTGTTGCCCCCCTCAGGCGCACCCGACCCGTTTGTTGAGGAGACGCATGTCCGAGAGCAGGATCACCGCCGACTTCTGGTTCGACCCCATGTGCCCCTGGGCGTGGATGACGTCCCGCTGGATGCTGGAGGTGGAGAAGGTCCGTCCGGTGGACGTGCGCTGGCACGTGATGAGCCTCGCCGTCCTCAACGAGCCCAAGATGGACGAGCTTCCCGAGGAGTACCAGACGCTGCTCAAGACGGCCTGGGGCCCGGTGCGCGTGGCCATAGCCGCCCAGCAGCAGCACGGCGACGACGTGCTCGGCCCCCTCTACACCGCGATGGGCACCCGCTTCCACAACAAGGGCCAGGACGCCACCGACCGCGCGGTCCTGGAGGCCGCTCTGGAGGACGCCGGGCTGCCGGCCTCCCTCGCGGGCTACGCCGACAAGGACACGTACGACACGGAGCTGCGCGCCTCCCACAAGGAGGGCATCGACAAGGTCGGCCAGGACGTCGGGACGCCGGTCATCGCGGTCCCCGGCGCGGACGGCGAGCAGATCGCCTTCTTCGGCCCGGTCGTCACCCCGGCCCCCCAGGGCGAGGCGGCGGCCCGCCTGTGGGACGGCACGCTGATGGTGGCGTCGACGCCCGGCTTCTACGAGATCAAGCGGACCCGGACCGCCGGCCCCGACTTCAGCAACCTGTAGCCGCCGCAGTACGGCGACACAACAGACGGCCCCCCGCGATTCATGTCATCGCGGGGGGCCGTCCTTCATCCGCCTGCCCGGTGAAGGCTGAGAAGACGATCACGAGCAGGACGATGCGCGGTGCCCCGGTTCAGGGGCACGACTTCACAAACACGTCTTCACAGGCACGTCTTCACGGCGCGATCAGCGGGGTGCGCTCCTTGGCCTGGGCGTACCGCTTGGCCACGTCCTGCCAGTTGACGACCTGCCACATCGCCTCGATGAAGTCCACCTTCTGGTTCTTGTACTGGAGGTAGAAGGCGTGCTCCCAGGCGTCGAAGACCAGGATCGGCACCGAGCCCTGGCCGACGTTGCCCTGGTGGTCGTAGACCTGCTCGACGATGAGCCGGCCGCTGACCGGCTCGTACGCGAGGACGCCCCAGCCCGAGCCCTGCGTCGTCGCGGCGGCCTTGGACAGCTGCGTCTTGAACTTGGCGAAGGAGCCGAAGGACGCGGCGATCGCGTCCGCGAGCTCACCCACGCCGTCGGCCGCCAGCGGCTCGCCACCGCCGCCGTTCTTCTTGCCGGTCATGTTGTGCCAGTAGATGGAGTGCAGGATGTGGCCGGAGAGGTGGAACGCGAGGTTCTTCTCCAGGCCGTTGATCGCGCCCCACTGCTCCTTGTCGCGCGCCTCCTCCAACTGCTCGAGGGTGTCGTTCGCGCCTTTGACGTAGGCGGCGTGGTGCTTGTCGTGGTGCAGCTCGATGATCTGCGGGTTGATGACCGGCTCGAGCTCCGCGTAGTCGTACGGAAGTTCGGGGAGTGTGTAGATCGCCATGTCCGTGCCCTCCGACTGCTGCTGCATTCTGCTGCTTATTGCAAAGACTGTGCAAGTGCAGGCTAACAGCAGGAAGGCCCGGAAGTTGATCAGCCCTTCGTCCTAGGCCGCGCGTCCCGGGCGATCACCGCCAGGTCCGGGAAGTCGGTCACCACCGCGTCCACCCCGAGCGCGTAATGGCGGGCGTACTCGGCGAAGGCGTCCCCGAAGCCGTTCGGGTCGGTGCCGCGCCGCAGGTCGGCGGGGAGGTAGCGGTTCTCGGCGCGGAAGGTGTACGCGCCGACGCGCAGCCCCGCCGCGTGCGCGTCCGCGAGCAGCGGGGACGGCGGCAGGAGGGACGACTTGTCGGGGCCGATCCACCGCGCGTACGCGGCGATGGCGCGCAGCCCCGCGGGTGTCGCCATCTCCGCGTACGTGGCGGAGTGGCCGTACGGGCCGCCGCTGGTGCCGAGCGCCTGCCACAGCGGCACGCGCAGCCCCTCCTCGCCGGCGAGGCGCAGCAGGCTGGACGGCTCGAAGGACTGGACGACGCACTCGCGCGGGCCGAGCCGGCCTCGGCGCACGGCCTCGGCGAGGACCGGCTCCAGGGGCAGGCCGAGGGAGCGGAAGTACGTCGGGTGCTTGGTCTCCGGGAAGACGGCCACGGTCCGGCCGTACCGCCGCGAGAGGCGGCGGGCGAGGTCGACGACCTCCTGGAAGGTCAGCAGCTGCTCACGCCCGTCGAAGACGGTGTTCCGGTTCCGGACGAGGGGGAGGCGCTCGACCGCCCGCAGGGTCTTCAGCTCGGCGAGCGTGAAGTCCTCGGTGAACCAGCCCGTCACGGACCGCCCGTCGACGGTCTTGGTGGTGCGGCGTGCGGCGAACTCCGGGCGGTCGGCGACGTCCGTGGTGGCCGAGATCTCGTTCTCGTGGCGCACGACGAGGTGGTGGTCGCGGGTGGCGACGAGGTCCGGTTCGATCCAGTCGGCGCCGCACTGGACGGCGAAGGCGTACGAGGAGGCGGTGTGCTCGGGGCGCCAGCCGGCCGCGCCGCGGTGGCCGACGACCAGGGGGCCCGCGGACGCCTCATGGGCGCGGGCCGGGTGAGCGGACAGGGCGGCCGTGGCGCCGGCGCCCGCGGCGAGGAGTACGGAACGACGTCTCATACCGCCGGACGGTAGGCGGCCCCCGCCCGCGGGCCGGTCCGCTTCACCCGCCGTACGGCCGGGTTTCACCGGAACGCCGAGGGCCCCGGCGCGCGGTGCGCCGGGGCCCTTCGCATATACAGGCTGGGTCAGACCTTCTCGGGGGCCTTCGCCTCCGCCGACTCCTTGCGGGTCGTCTGGAGGATGTAGCCGATCACCGCGAGCGTCAGCGTCAGCCCGCCCGTGAAGTACAGCTGCTCCCGCGTGCCCTCGTCGCGGGCCATCAGGACGAAGACCGCCGCCATGCCGACCAGCGCCACGTACGTCAGGTACGGGTACGCCCACATCTTCACGACCAGCTTCTCGGGTGCCTCCCGCTCCAGCCGGCGGCGCAGCAGCAGCTGCGAGACCGCGATGAAGAACCAGACCACCAGGATGATCGCGCCGATGGTGTTGAGGAGCCAGCCGAAGAGCTTGTCCGGGCTCCAGTAGCTGAGCAGCACGCAGACGAAGCCGATGACCGACGACGCCAGGACGGCGACGCGCGGCACACCGCCGGAGAGCTTCCCGAGCAGCTTCGGACCCCAGCCGCGGGCGACCAGGGAGTTCGCCATGCGGGAGGCGCCGTAGATGTTGGCGTTCATCGCCGAGAGCAGGGCGATCAGCACGACGACGTTCATGGTCTGCTCGGCGGCCGGGATGCCCAGGTGCTCCAGCGTGGCGACGTACGGGCCCTTCTCGGCGACCGACTTGTGCGTCCAGGGCAGCAGCGTGACGACGACGGCCATCGAGCCGACGTAGAAGATGGCGATCCGCCACATGGCCGTACGGACGGCCTTCGCGACGCCCTGCACGGGGTTCTCGGACTCGGCCGCGGCGATCGTGACCGTCTCCAGGCCGCCGTACGCGAAGACGGAGGCGAGCAGGCCGACGATCAGCCCCTCGGAGCCGTTCGGCATGAAGCCGCCGTGGCCGGTGAGGTTGCTCGCGCCGGGGGCGTCCGTGCCGGGCAGGAGGCCCAGGATGGCGAGCACGCCGATGACCAGGAAGAGCACGATGGCGCCGACCTTGAGCGCGGCGAACCAGAACTCGAACTCGCCGAAGTTCTTCACGGCCGCGAGGTTCGTCCCGCAGAACACCACCATGAAGAGCGCGACCCAGATCCACTCCGGGGTGTCCGGGAACCAGCCGGTCATGATCTGCGAGGCGCCCATGGCCTCCAGGCCGACGGCCACGCAGAGCAGGAACCAGAAGGACCAGCCCGCGGTGAAGCCCGCCCACGGTCCGATGGCGCGCTCGGCGTGCACGGAGAAGGAGCCGGACGCCGGGTTGGCCGCCGCCATCTCGCCCAGCATGCGCATCACGAGCATGACGAGCGCGCCGGATATCGCGTACGCGAGAATGATCGACGGGCCGGCGGCGGCGATGGCGGTGCCGGAGCCGACGAAGAGGCCGGCGCCGATGACGCCGCCGAGGGCGATCATCGACAGATGCCGCTGCTTGAGTCCGCTGGCGAGCGGTACGTCGACGACCGGCGTCGGGGTGCCGACAGGCGTCGACTCGGCGGGGGCCGAGTCGGCGGATGAGGGCGCGGGGGTCCGAGACATGGGTGTGCCCTGTTCGTAGCTGAGACGGGGGGCTGCGTGTGGCCCACAGTCTGTGGGGGCGCACCGCTTACAGGGAACAGCGGACCGCTATACGGACACCGTGCTCACACAATGTGAAGGAATGAACACCGATTATTCACAATCGGCGGCGCGTCCGCCACTCCCGCACACCCGCCACCATCAAGACAGCCGCCGTCGCCCCGCCCGACCACAGCACCTGAGGCCGCGTCCCCTCGTCGGCCAGCATCAGCGCCACGACCGCCGCCATCGCGGCCAGCGCCGCGTACGTCAGCCACGGGAACCCCCACATGCGGAGGGACAGCGTCTCCGGCGCCTCGCGCTCGATGCGCCGCCGCAGCCGCAGCTGCGACACCGCGATCAGGCTCCACACGAACAGCAGCACCGCGCCGACCGCGTTGAGCATGTAGAGGAAGACCGAATCCGGCCACTTGAGATTGAGCAGGACGGAGACGAAGCCGAACGCCACCGACGCCAGCACCGCCCGCCGCGGCACACCCCCGCGTGACACCGCCAGCAGCCCCTTCGGCGCCTCGCCGCGCTCCGCCAGCGAGAACACCATCCGCGAGGACCCGTACAGGTTGGCGTTGAGCGCCGACAGCAGGGCCACGAAGACCACGACGTTCATGATCTGCCCGGCCGACGGCACCCCGATCGCGTCCAGCACCGCGACGTACGGGCTCCGGCCCGGCTCCATCGACGTCCACGGCAGCAGCGTCACCACGACCAGCATCGAGCCGACGTAGAAGAAGAGGATCCGCCACACGGCGCTGCGCACCGCGCGCGCCACATTGCGCGCCGGGTCCTCGGACTCGGCGGCGGCGATCGTCACGACCTCCAGGCCGCCGAAGGCGAAGACCACCGCCAGCACCCCGGACACCACCCCGTCCCAGCCGGCCGGCAGGAACCCGCCCTGCCCGGTCAGGTTCGCCATCCCCACGGGGTCGGTGTCGGGCAGCCAGCCGGCGATCGCCGCCACCCCCAGCGCCAGGAAGAGCACGATCGCGCCGACCTTCAGCGCGGCGAACCAGAACTCGAACTCGCCGAAGTTCTTCACCGCCGTCAGGTTGGCGGCCGTGAACACCACCATGAAGACCAGCACCCACGTCCACTGCGGTACGCCCGGCACCCAGCCGTGCGCGATCCGCGCCGCGCCCGACGCCTCCACCGCCAGCACCACCACCAGCAGGAACCAGTACAGCCAGCCGACGCTGAACCCCGCCCAGCGGCCCAGCGCCCGCTCCGCGTGCACCGAGAAGGCCCCCGAGGCGGGCATCGCCGCCGACATCTCGCCGAGCATCCGCATGATCAGCATCGCCAGCGCGCCCGCGATCACGTACGACAGCACGATCCCGGGCCCGGCGACCGCGATCCCGGCCCCCGAGCCGACGAACAGGCCGGCGCCGATCACCCCGCCCAGGCCGAGCATCGTCAGGTGCCGCTGCTTCAACCCGTGCGCGAGGGGCTCGGGCTCCGGGGCAAGCGGGGCCGACGGGGCGGCCGGAGGGGCGTCGTGCATGGCGCTCGTACTCTCGCAAGGGGTGCTGTTTGGCGGGAGCCCACAGTCTTCCCGCTGGGGCGTGTCTGGCGCAAAAAGGACGGTCCGTCAGGAGCTCCTCGTGACAAGCGTCACGCCGAGCGAGGTGTGAGCGGCCCCCTTTGTGTGAACCCCACCAAGCGCTCGGTCGGCGCTTTGTCATCGGCTGACGGTGATCGCTCGTTCACTCCTGGGCTAGCGTCAGCCTGTCCTCACCTGCCCTCACCCCGCGGAGCCCCCGATGAGCACTGCCGCCGCCCCCACCATCCGCACCGGTACGGTCCTGGCCGACCTGCTGCCCTCCAGCCGTACCCGTGACATCGCGCTCGTCGTCGGCGGCGCCGCGCTCACCGGTATCGCCGCCCAGATATCCGTGCCCGTCTACGGCTCCCCGGTCCCGATCTCCGGCCAGACCTTCGCCGCGCTGCTCGTCGGCACCGCGCTCGGCGCCCGCCGCGGCTTCCTCTCCCTGGCGCTGTACGTCGTCGCCGGCGTGGCGGGCGTGCCGTGGTTCGCCCAGGCCACCTCCGGGTACGCCATGCCGTCCTTCGGCTACGTGCTCGGCATGCTGCTCGCCTCGACCGTCGTCGGCGCCCTGGCCCGGCGCGGGGCCGACCGCTCCATGGCGCGCATGGCGGGCACGATGGCGCTCGGGTCCCTGATCATCTACGCCGTCGGCGTGCCGTACCTGGCGCTCGCGACCGGCATGACGCTGTCCGCGGCCGTGGCGAAGGGCCTGGTGCCGTTCCTCATCGGCGACGCGCTGAAGGCGGCGCTGGCGATGGGCGCGCTGCCGACGGCGTGGAAGCTGATCGGCCGCAAGGGCTGAGGCGGCGGCCGCCGACCGTACGAAAACGAAAAGGCTCTCCGTACCGCTCGGGTACGGAGAGCCTTTCGTGTGCCCCTACTGCTGTCCCTACCGCTGTACCCGCTCCCGGCGCTGGCGCCGGATCGCGTCGCGCACGAACGCGATCACCAGGACGACCGCGGCCACGGCCAGCGACAGGACGACCTGCTCACGCGCGTCCCCGCCCTTGTAGAGCATGTAGCCCAGCACGAACGTGATCATCGCGATCGTCGCCCACGTCAGGTACGGGAACAGCCACATCCGGACGACGAGCTTCTCGGGCGTCTCGCGCAGGATGATCCCGCGCATCCGCAGCTGGGTGATGCAGATGACCAGCCACACGAAGAGGGCCACCGCGCCGGAGGAGTTCAGCAGGAAGGCGAAGACGGTGTCGGGCCACTTGTAGTTGAAGAAGACGGCCACGAAGCCGAACAGCACCGACGACAGGATCGCGGCCCGCGGCACGCCCCGCTCGTTGGTCCGCGCGAACGCCCGGGGCGCCTCACCGCGCTGCCCCAGCGAGAACGCCATCCGGGAAGCCGTGTACAGGCCCGAGTTGAGGCACGACAGCACGGCGGTGAGGACGATGACCTCCATGACCGTGCCCGCGTTGGGGATGCCGATCGAGTTCAGCGCGGCGACGTAGGAGCCCTTGTCCACGATGGACTTGTCGTTCCACGGCAGCAGCGTCAGGACGACGAAGATGGAGCCCAGGTAGAAGACGGCGATCCGCCAGATCACGCTGTTCGTCGCCTTGGTGACGGCCCGCTGCGGGTCCTCCGACTCGCCCGCGGCGAGGGTCACGATCTCGCTTCCCATGAACGAGAAGACGACCATCAGCACACCCGTGAGCACCGCCCCGGCGCCCATCGGGAAGAAGCCCCCGGTGTCCGTCAGGTGCGCGAAGCCCGCGCCCGGGTTGTCCGAGCCCGGCAGCAGACCGAAGACGGCGAGCAGGCCGACCACCACGAAGGCGGCGATCGCCACGACCTTGATCCCGGCGAACCAGAACTCGAACTCGCCGTACGAGGAGACCGAGGCGAGGTTCGTCGCGGTCAGCACGACCATCACGATCAGCGCCCAGCCCCACTGCGGGACGGCCGGAATCCAGTGCTCCAGGATCTGGGCGCCCGCGGTGGCCTCCACGGCCAGCACCACGACCCAGAAGAACCAGTACAGCCAGCCGATCGTGAAGCCGGCCCAGCGGCCGAGCGCCTGGTCCGCGTAGGCGGAGAAGGAGCCGGACGTCGGCCGGGCGGCGGCCATCTCACCGAGCATCCGCATCACGAACACGACCATCGCGCCCACGAGGGCGTACGACAGCAGGATGGCCGGTCCGGCGGCGGCGATACCGGAACCGGACCCCACGAAGAGGCCGGCGCCGATCACTCCACCGATGGCGATCATGGACAGGTGGCGGTTCTTGAGTCCGGCCTTGAGACCGTCGGAGGGCTGCGAAACACCGGGGTCTCCGGTCGCTTCGCCTTCCTTCGGCAGGGTCGGCTGCGTCGTCATGGACGATTCCTTACGTCTGTGCGGTACTCGGGTTACGAGCCCGAGCATGCAAACACGGGACCCGCGAGGGCCGAAAGACCCCGACTCCGGATCGTGACCCTGCGGCACCCCGAGGGGCCCCCTGACCGGACCGGGGCCGGGCCCGTGCCACACTCGGACGCATGCGCGTGTACCTCGGTTCCGACCATGCCGGCTTCGAACTCAAGAACCACCTCGTCGAGTGGCTCAAGGCCCACGGCCACGAGCCCGTCGACTGCGGTCCCCACATCTACGACGCCCAGGACGACTACCCGCCGTTCTGCCTCCGCGCCGCGGAGAAGACCGCCGCGGACCCCGAGAGCCTCGGCATCGTGATCGGCGGCTCCGGCAACGGCGAGCAGATCGCCGCGAACAAGGTCAAGGGCGTCCGGGCCGCCCTCGCCTGGAGCGAGCAGACGGCCGCGCTGGGCCGCGAGCACAACAACGCCAACGTCGTCGCCATCGGCGGCCGCATGCACTCCCTGGAGGAGTCCACGAAGTTCGTGGAGACCTTCCTCACCACCCCGTACTCGGGCGAGGAGCGCCACACGCGCCGCATCGAGATGCTCTCGGCCTACGAGACCACCGGCGACCTCCCCCCGATCCCGGCGCACCACCCCCAGCAGGACTGACCGCGGCACGCGAGAGGCCCCTCCGCAAGGACGGGGCCTCTTCCCCTGCGCCCGAGAGGAGAACCGCATGCCCGAGGGGCACACCATCCACCGCCTCGCGCAGGACCACCTCGCCCGCTTCGGCGGCCGCGCGGTCCGCGTGTCCAGCCCCCAGGGCAAGTTCTCCGACAGCGCGGCCCTCCTCGACCGCCGCGTCCTCACCACCGCCGACGCCCACGGCAAGCACCTGTTCCTCGGCTTCGACGAGGACGGCACCGACTGGGTCCACATCCACCTCGGCCTCTTCGGCAAGCTCGGCTTCGGCACCACCCCCGCGCCCCCGCCCACCGACACCGTCCGCCTGCGCCTGGTCAACGGCGAGCACTACGCCGACCTCCGCGGCCCCACCGCCTGCGCCCTGATCACCGAGCCCGACAAGCGGGCGATACACGAGCGCCTCGGCCCCGACCCGCTCCGGGACGGCGACGACCCCGCCAAGGCGTGGCGCCGCATCTCCAGGAGCCGCACCACCATCGCCGCGCTGCTCATGGACCAGAAGGTCATCGCGGGCGTCGGCAACGTCTACCGCGCCGAGGTGCTCTTCCGGCACGGCATCGACCCGTACCGCCCCGGCAAGGACCTCACCGAGGGCGAGTGGAACGCGATCTGGGACGACCTCGTGGCGCTGATGCGCGAGGGCGTGCGGAACAACCGCATCGACACCGTACGGCCCGAGCACACGCCCGAGGCGATGGGCCGGCCGCCGCGCGTCGACGACCACGGCGGCGAGGTGTACGTCTACCGCCGGGCCCACCTGCCCTGCCACGTCTGCGGCGGCGAGATCCGCACCGCCGATCTCGCCGCCCGCAACCTCTTCTGGTGCCCCGGCTGTCAGAAGCCGTGAGGCAGCCAGGGCGCGACGGCCGAGCCGAAGGCCGCGGACGCCTCCGCCAGCGCGCCGCGCCGCAGTTCCCGTACGCGCCCGGCGGCGGCAAGCGACGCCAGGGACTCGCCGCCCAGGTACGCCGCGCCCAGCTCCCGCACCGACAGGGCGAGGTCCGGAGTGTCGCGCGTACGGGAGCAGACGGCCCCCTTGGCGTCGCCGGACAGCCGCCAGCGGCCCGCGTTCCAGGGACAGAAGGCGTCCTCCACCTCCAGCACCACGTCCACGGGCGCCTGGTAGGTGCGCGCCTCCAGGGCCGCGCCGAGCTCCACCAGGCGTACGTACAGACCGTCGCGCACCCGCGTCCCGCAGCGCCGGACGTCGGAGACGAGGTACTGCCAGGTGTCGTCCACCGGGCGGTCCACCACCGTGAGCGTCGACATCAGGTCGAGGGAGAACAGGTACCGCCACAGCGCGCCGTACGCGGCCGGGTCCAGCGCCCCGATGTCCCGCAGCTGCACCGTGCCGTCGGGCACGGAGGCGCGCCACTCGGGCTTGGTGGCGTAGAGCGCGTAGCCGACGGCCTCGCCGTCCCGCTCCGCCAGCACGCACCGCAGCGGCGAGGCGCCCTCCCGCTCGCCGGGCGGGTCCAGCAGCGGCAGCCGCTCCCAGCCGGGCCGGCGGGCGAGCATCCCGGGCCGCTCCGGGACCAGCCGGGCGTAGACCGCCTCGCACTCGGCGCTGACGTCCGCGGGCGCGGCGAGCCGTAGCGCTACGTCATCCGTACCGGGCGGGAGGGACAGCCGCACCCGTTCGGTGTCGATCTCCGCGCGCAGCTGCCGGGTGGCGCAGCCGTACCCGAACCGGCCGTAGATCGCCGGCTCCGACGCCGTCAGGACCGCGAGCGGCTCCCCCCAGGCGCGTACGTCGTCGAGCTGGCGCCGCATCATCGACGTCAGCACGCCCTGCCTGCGGTGCGTCGGGGCCACGCTCACCATGGTCACGCCCGCCGTCGGCACCGCCGCCCCGCCCGGCACCGTGAGCCGGAAGGTGAACGCCCCCGCCGTACCGACGCACGTGTCGCCCTCCCACACCCCGAGAGAGCGCTCGTACTCGGTGAGCGCCTGCCACAGCTCACGCTCCTCCGGGGCCTCCGGCACGCCCCCGAAGGCCAGCTCCAGCTGTCCGTACCAGCGGTCCCATTCGTCCGGGCGGAGCACCCGTAATTCCATCGTCATATGCCATGCCTAGCAGGACGGCCTGCCCGGGGCGACCCAATTTCGAACGCATTGTCATAGGGGTCCCCCTGCACGCGGGCCGACCGGATGGATAGGGTCCAGGCCAATGGCCCGTAGCGCACGAGTGGACGCGTACCTGGCCCGGATGCGGAAGTCGACGCGCCGGGCCCGCATCGCCCTGCGCAAATCCGCCGTCGACTACTTCCGCGGCGACGGCTCCGACTGGATCGCCTTCGCGGGCCTGCTGCTCACCGTCCCCGCGATCACGCTCTTCACCATCGCCAACCCCGTGTGGGCCGCACCGGCGGCGCTCGTCCTGCCGATCGTCGCCGGCGGCCTGCTGCTGCGCCCCGCGAGCCTGCTCGGCCTGTACGCGGCCTCCGCCGCGGCCCTGATCATCGAATCGCTGGCCCTCGGCCCGTACACCGAGGGCGCCGCCCGCGTCACCCCCGGCACGGTGCTGGTGGTCGCCGCGTGCGGCCTGTTCGGGCTGCTGCTGGCGCAGTTCCGCGCCCGCGTCGGCGTGCCCTGGCGGCGCGGCGGCACGATGCTGTTCGACCTGCGCGAACGCATCCGGGTGCAGAGCGCCCTGCCCGAGCTGCCCAAGGGCTGGCACCACGAGATGGCGCTGCGCCCGGCCGGCGGCCAGTCCTTCTCCGGCGACTTCGTCGTCGCGGCCCGCACCCACGGTGGCCGCACCCTGGAGGTCGTCCTCACCGACGTGTCCGGCAAGGGCATGGACGCGGGCTCGCGCGCCCTGCTGCTGTCGGGCGCCTTCGGCGGCCTGCTCGGCTCGCTGCCGCCGCACGGCTTCCTCCCGGCCGCCAACGGCTACCTGCTGCGCCAGGACTGGCAGGAGGGCTTCGCGACCTCCATCCACCTCGTACTGGACCTGGACTCCGGCGACTACGAACTGCTGTCGGCCGGGCACCTGCCGGCGCTGCAGCTGCACGCGGGCAGCGGCCGCTGGGAGGAGAAGACGGGCGAGGGCCCGCTGCTGGGCGTGTACGACGGTGCCGAGTTCCATCCGGCCAAGGGCTCGCTGCGCCCCGGCGACGTGCTCATGCTCTTCACCGACGGCCTGGTCGAGGCGGCGGACCGGGACATCGCCGAGGGCATCGACCGCCTGACGGGCGAGGCGGACCGCTATGTCGCCTCGGGCTTCGAGGGCGCCGCCTGGCACCTCATCGAGGCGTGCGCCAAGGACGTCAACGACGACCGGGCGCTGCTGCTGATCACGCGCGAAGCGTAGGGAGGTTCACGTGCTGACGCTGGAGGAGATCGAGGCGCTCGCCCGCGAGGCCCACGCCGGCCAGACCGACAAGGCGGGCCGCCCCTACGCCGAGCACCTCCGGGCGGTGGCGGACGGGGTACGCGCCCGAGGCGGCGACGAGGCCCAGACGGCGGCCGCGTGGCTGCACGACGCGGTGGAGGACGACAAGCTGTCCGAGGAGTGGCTCGCGGCCGCCGCGCTGCCCCGGGAGGTCAAGGACATGGTCCTGGCCCTCACCAAGCGGCCCGGCGAGGACCTCGCCGCGTACGCCGCCCGTGTCCTCGCCGTGCCGGGCGCCCGCCTGGTCAAGGAGGCCGACCTCGCACACAACGCGGACCCGGACCGCCTCGCCGTACTGGACGAGGCGACCCGGGCCCGGCTGACCGCGAAGTACGCGACGATGCGCGCGCTGCTGGGGATCAGCCCTTCCTGAGCTCCCCGGGCTCCTTCCTGAACGCCCACTCCATCTTCGGCTCCGTCACGCACCGCAGGACGCGCCGCACCGGCGGCGTGCACATCAGGGTGACGGCCGCCGCGGCCGCCAGGGTGACCCCGACCAGGCCCGCCGGCTCCTTGAGCCAGGGGTGCGCCGGGACGACCTCGAAGTAGTCGAGGGACTTCACCAGGAAGCCGTGCAGCAGATAGCCGCAGATGGTGCCGGCGCCCAGCACGCTGAACCAGGTCCGCCGGCCCGGCACCCACGCCAGGAACGCCACCGTCAGCAGCAGCGCGCAGGCGAACAGGCCCAGCGTCATCAGGGGCCCGGTCCACCAGGCGTACCCCAGCTCCGGGGCGCTGGTGGCGCGGTAGAACCAGCCCATCCGCACCCGCGGCGCCACCCAGTACGCGAACACCAGAGCGCCCGCGGCCAGCGGGAGCGCCGCCAGCCGCACCGCCCGGCGCCGCACCAGCCGGAAGTGCTCGGGCTTCAGGATCAGGCCCAGGACGAAGAACGGCAGGAACTGCAGGATGCGCTGGAGGTCCAGGTCGTCGCTGATGTCGGGCGTCAGCGAGGCGAGGGCGGCGATCACCAGCGCGACCGGCAGGGGATGGCGCAGGGTGCGCCACAGGGGCGCGGACAGCCGCCAGACGAACAGCGCGATCAGGAACCAGGTCAGGTAGAAGGGGTCGGTCAGGCTGAAGACCTGCGCGGGGTCGCCGGCCCAGCGCCTGAAGAGCGTGTACGCGACCTCGAAGACGAGGTACGGCACGGCGATCCCGGTGACCAGCCGCTTCATCTGGTGCGGCTTGGCGGTGAAGCTGCGGGAGAAGTAGCCGGAGATGAGGATGAAGGCCGGCATGTGGAAGGTGTACACGAGCATGTAGAGGGCCCGGGTCGCGCGGCTGCCCTCCATGACGGGCTCCCACGCGTGTGCCACGGCCACGAGCACGATCGCCAGGTACTTGGCGTTGTCGAACCAGGGGTCGCGCCCGGCACCCTTCTCGCCCGTCTCACCCGTCCGAGCGGGTCTGTCGACGGTCCGTGCCGCGGCCCGTGCCTCGGTCCGGGCCTCCGGTGCCTGGGGTTCCTCCCGTGCTTGCGGTGCCTCTCGGGCCGAGGGGAGCGGGGCCCTTTGATTTCCCTGCGGAGCGTGGAACATCTCAGGCACCTTAGTAGCGCTCCGGCGTATCCGTAAAACGCTCGGGAAGGCGCGTCCATTCGCAGCCGACACGACCGTCAACCGTGCGATATGCCCCAATTAATCCCTCTTAAATGGTGCATATCGTTACGCTATTTTTGACGAAGAATTACCACTCGGACACGCTGCGAATTTCCTGTGACCACCCTGTGTGCGAGGCGAAACCATCACCTCGAATGAGCAGTACTTTTTTCAGAGCGCGCGACGGCCCGGCGGTTCGGTCCGCCGACGATGCGTCAGGGGGTCGGGATCCGGGCAAGGTTGCTGGCACGATGAGCCGAACGGGGGTGCGCCGGGCTGCCCGCCCCCGGCCGGCAAGCGGAGACCGACCGACCGAGGGTTGTGATCAGTGTGGCCATTTCACTGTCCGTGGTGCTGCTGTTGGCGATCATCCTCGTGGTGATGATCCGCAGCGGCTCGATCAAAGCCGGGCCCGCGATCGTCGCAGCGCTCTTCGGCTTCTTCCTCGCCTCCACCGGGATGGCGCCGTCGATCCAGAAGTTCCTGGACTCGATAGCGTCCTCCATCAACCAGATCCGCTTCTGACCGGCGGCCGTGCGGGTGAGCGCGCGGCACGCGGGCACGCGGGCGCACGCGAAAACGCCTCCGGCCCGGCTCGGGAAGGTTCACCGAGCCGGGCCGGAGGCCGTGGAGCGGGCGACGGGAATCGAACCCGCGTAGCTAGTTTGGAAGACTAGGGCTCTACCATTGAGCTACGCCCGCAAGCCGTGCACCGCAGGTCGCGTGGGCCGCGGCACGAAGAGCATCGTAGCGGGTCCGGGCCGGTCGCCGCACGCACCCGAATCATGCCGACGCACCGCCCGCGGCCATGTACCCTACGTGTCGCACCGACGGGGTGTGGCGCAGCTTGGTAGCGCGTCCGCTTTGGGAGCGGAAGGCCGTGGGTTCAAATCCCGCCACCCCGACCATTCCTCTCCCGCGCTCCCGCCGCCGTGGCGTACCGCGGAACCAAGATCACATTGTGGGCCCCATCCCGCTTGCGGTTACTATGCAAGCTGCGTGCCCGTGTGTCTCTGTGACCGGGCCGATCAGCCGGGCCGCCCGACCGAGCGCCCCGGCAGAAACCAAGAATCAGTCACCAAGGAGACCGAACCGTGAAGAGCGCCGTGGAGACCCTGAACCCGACTCGGGTTCGGCTCACTGTCGAGGTGCCCTTCGAGGAGCTCAAGGCCAGCCTCGACGCGGCGTACAAGAAGATCAACCAGCAGGTCACGGTCAAGGGCTTCCGCAAGGGCAAGATCCCGGCCCGGGTGATCGACCAGCGGTTCGGCCGGGGTGCGGTGCTGGAGGAGGCCGTCAACGACGCCCTCCCGAAGCTCTACACGGAGGCCATCAACGAGGCCGACGTCAACCCGCTGGGCCAGCCGGACGTCGACATCACGGAGCTGAAGGACGGCGAGCTGCTGGCCTTCACCGCCGAGGTCGACATCCGCCCGGCGATCGAGATCCCGGACTACTCCGGCATCGAGGTCACCGTCGACGCCGTCGAGGTCAGCGACGAGGACGTCGAGAAGTCCGTGGAGCAGCTGCGCGAGCGCTTCGCCTCCACCTCCCCGGTCGAGCGCGCCGCCGCCGAGGGCGACGTCGTGACGATCGACCTCGAGGCCAAGGTCGACGGCGAGGTCCTCCCGGACGGCGTCGCCAGCGGCGTGCAGTACACCATCGGCTCCGGCGAGCTCCTCGAGGGCATCGACGAGGCCGTCACCGGCCTGGAGGCCGGCGGCGAGGCCACCTTCACCTCCACGCTGAAGGGCGGCTCCGCCGAGGGCAAGGAGGCCGAGGTCACCGTCAAGGTCACCCAGGTCGCCGCCCGTGAGCTCCCCGAGCTCGACGACGACTTCGCCCAGATGGCGTCCGAGTTCGACACCCTCGACGAGCTGAAGGCCGACAGCCGCAAGCGCCTCGAGAACATGAAGCAGTACGACCAGGCCACCCAGGCCCAGGAGCGCGTCCTCGACGAGCTGCTGAAGCTGGTCGAGGTCCCGATCCCCGAGAAGCTCCTCGAGGACGAGGTCAACACCCGCAAGCACAACCTCGAGCACCACCAGCTCGGTCAGATGGGTCTGACCATCGACAAGTACCTGGAGCTCCAGGGCAAGACCGCCGAGGAGTTCGACGCGGAGACGCGCGAGCAGGCGGTCAAGGGCATCAAGACCCAGTTCATCCTCGACGAGCTCGTCTCCCGCGAGAAGCTCAACGTCAACCAGGACGAGCTGACCGAGCACCTGATGCGCCGTGCCGCCTCCTCCGGCATGAGCCCCGACCAGTTCGCCAAGGCCGTCGTCGAGGGTGGCCAGGTCCCGATGCTGGTCGGCGAGGTCGCCCGCGGCAAGGCCCTCGCGGCCGTCGTCGAGGCCGCCAAGGTCGTCGACACCAACGGTGAGACGGTCGACCTCGGTGACGACGAGGACGAGACCGAGGAGGCCGCCGAGGCCGCCGCCGAGGCGTCCGAGGACGAGGCCGCCGAGGGCAAGTCCGAGGCCTGAGCCTCACCCTGACCGGTCCAGCAGAACGTCCGACGGGCCCGGCCCGCACCCCGCGTGCGGTCGGGCCCGTCGCCGTACGGCCCCCCGGGCAGCCCCCGGACCTTGCGCTCCCAGCGAACAGTTCGGGAAGCGGGATGGTGTTGTCCCACCTGCGCGTTAGGGTCCATGAATACGAGGGCAGGGGGATACCCGCCCCAGTACGAAGACGCTGAGACGGCCGCCGGAGCCGTCAGAGACGAGCAGGTGGATACGTGACGAATCTGAAGCCTTACGCCGCGGGTGAGCCGTCCATCGGTGGCGGCCTCGGCGACCATGTCTACAACCGGCTGCTCGGCGAGCGGATCATCTTCCTCGGCCAGGCGGTGGACGACGACATCGCCAACAAGATCACCTCGCAGATGCTGCTCCTTGCCGCCGACCCGGACAAGGACATCTACCTGTACATCAACAGCCCGGGTGGCTCGGTGACGGCCGGCATGGCGATCTACGACACCATGCAGTACATCCCCAACGACGTCGTCACCATCGGTATGGGCATGGCGGCCTCCATGGGCCAGTTCCTCCTCACCGGCGGCTCCGCCGGCAAGCGCTTCGCGCTTCCCAACACCGACATCCTGATGCACCAGGGCTCCGCCGGCATCGGCGGCACCGCCTCGGACATCAAGATCCAGGCCGAGTACCTCCTCCGTACGAAGAGGCGCATGGCCGAGATCACCGCGCACCACTCCGGCCAGACCGTGGAGACGATCATCCGCGACGGCGACCGCGACCGCTGGTTCACCGCGACGGAGGCCAAGGAGTACGGCCTGATCGACGACATCATGTCCGCCGCCGCGGGCGTTCCGGGTGGTGGCGGCACCGGCGCCTGAGCTGCCCGAGCAGCCGCGCCGTACCGCCCCAGCCCCCCGCCTCCCAGCCCGCCGAACGCCACCAGGATGGTGAACACCCACATGAGCAACTTCTCCGCGAGCGGCCTCTACACCGGCCCGCAGGTGGACAACCGGTACGTCGTCCCCCGCTTCGTCGAGCGCACCTCCCAGGGCGTGCGCGAGTACGACCCGTACGCGAAGCTCTTCGAGGAGCGCGTGATCTTCCTCGGCGTGCAGATCGACGACGCCTCCGCCAACGACGTCATGGCGCAGCTGCTGTGCCTGGAGTCGATGGACCCGGACCGGGACATCTCCATCTACATCAACAGCCCCGGTGGCTCCTTCACCGCGCTGACGGCCATCTACGACACGATGCAGTTCGTGAAGCCGGACATCCAGACGGTCTGCATGGGCCAGGCGGCCTCCGCCGCGGCCGTCCTGCTCGCCGCCGGTACGCCCGGCAAGCGCATGGCCCTGCCGAACGCCCGCGTGCTGATCCACCAGCCGTCCGGCGGCACCGGCCGCGAGCAGCTCTCCGACCTGGAGATCGCGGCCAACGAGATCCTGCGCATGCGCACCCAGCTGGAGGAGATGCTGGCGAAGCACTCCACCCAGCCGATCGAGAAGATCCGCGACGACATCGAGCGCGACAAGATCCTCACCGCCGAGGACGCCCTGGCGTACGGCCTCGTGGACCAGATCGTCTCGACCCGTAAGAGCACCGCCGCGGCGGCTGCCTGACGGACCAACCTCCCCTTGGCGCGGTGTGAACCGTGCCAAGGGGGGCCCGTACGGGGGGCCCGGCAAGGTACCGTCGGATATGAGGCACCAGGAGCAGGCTGAACCAAGCCGCTCCCAGGCGAAGGGGAAGCACCTCGTGGCACGCATCGGTGATGGCGGCGACCTGCTCAAGTGCTCGTTCTGCGGAAAGAGCCAGAAGCAGGTGAAGAAGCTCATCGCAGGCCCCGGTGTGTACATCTGCGACGAGTGCATCGACCTCTGCAACGAGATCATCGAGGAGGAGCTCGCAGAGACCTCCGAGGTGCGGTGGGAGGAACTCCCCAAGCCGCGCGAGATCTACGAGTTCCTGGAGGGGTACGTCGTCGGGCAGGAGCCCGCGAAGAAGGCCCTCTCCGTCGCGGTGTACAACCACTACAAGCGCGTCCAGGCCGGCGAGAACGGCGGCGCGCAGGGCCGGGACGACGCGATCGAACTCGCCAAGTCCAACATCCTGTTGCTGGGCCCCACGGGCTCCGGCAAGACCCTCCTGGCCCAGACCCTCGCCCGGATGCTCAACGTCCCGTTCGCCATCGCCGACGCGACGGCGCTCACGGAGGCCGGGTACGTCGGCGAGGACGTCGAGAACATCCTGCTGAAGCTCATCCAGGCCGCCGACTACGACGTCAAGAAGGCCGAGACGGGCATCATCTACATCGACGAGATCGACAAGGTCGCCCGTAAGAGCGAAAACCCGTCCATCACGCGCGATGTGTCCGGCGAGGGCGTGCAGCAGGCCCTCCTGAAGATCCTGGAAGGCACCACGGCCTCCGTGCCGCCGCAGGGCGGCCGCAAGCACCCGCACCAGGAGTTCATCCAGATCGACACGACGAACGTCCTGTTCATCGTGGGCGGTGCCTTCGCCGGCCTGGAGAAGATCATCGAGTCGCGGGCGGGCGCCAAGGGCATCGGCTTCGGCGCGACGATCCGCTCCAAGCGCGAGATCGAGGCCAGCGACCAGTTCCAGGAGGTCATGCCGGAGGACCTGGTCAAGTTCGGCATGATCCCCGAGTTCATCGGCCGCCTCCCGGTCATCACCTCGGTCCACAACCTCGACCGCGAGGCCCTGCTGAAGATCCTCGTCGAGCCGCGCAACGCCCTGGTGAAGCAGTACCAGCGCCTCTTCGAACTCGACGGCGTGGAGCTGGACTTCGACCGCCCCGCCCTGGAGGCCATCGCCGACCAGGCCATCCTCCGCGGCACGGGCGCCCGCGGCCTGCGCGCCATCATGGAAGAGGTCCTGATGTCCGTGATGTACGAGGTCCCGTCCCGCAAGGACGTGGCCCGCGTCGTCATCACGGCGGACGTGGTCCACAACAACGTCAACCCGACGCTCGTCCCGAGGGTCGTCAAGGACCAGGGCCGCCACGAGAAGTCGGCGTAACGCAGCCCGGCGCGACGCGCCACAGCGAAGGGGCCCGCCCGGTTCACCGAACCGGGCGGGCCCCTTTCGCCGCGTCAGACCTTGCCGTCAGGCCCTGCCCGTCAGACCTTGGTGCGCGACGCGTTGTACGCCTTCGCGGCCATCTCCGCGACCTGCTCCTGCGGCAGCCCCTTGCCGCTGGTCATCATCTGGGCCATGTCCACGACGTTCACCGCACCGAGCGTGCTGTAGTCGGCCCAGACGCAGAGCGGCACCTCGAAGCTCTTCGGGCCCATGCCGCTCGCGTCGCCCTTGGGGATGGACTTGAGCAACTGGCACTTCATCAGCGCGCCCTCGAAACCGGCCGGCTCCATGGCGGTGGGGCTGCCCACCAGCTCGACGGTGATGTCCTCGTCCGGCTCCTCCTTCGACTTCTTCTCGATCATCGCGAAGTAGCCGTCGAGCGCCTTCTCCGGGTCGGCGATCTCACCCCACAGGCCGTTCAGGCTCATGGACTTGCCCTTGAGAGGCTCGGACTCCGAACCCGCCTTGTAGTTGGCGCCCGCCTGCTGCGGGTTCTTGATGCCAAGGAGCGTCTCCGCCTCCTGCTTCTCCTTGGCGTCCATCGTCTCCGAGTTGTCCTTCTCCTTCTTGTACTCGCCGACCGACGCCGCCGGGGTCAGCTTGTAGCCCTTGGTGTCGTCGCCGACGGCGCCGTTGCCGCCGCCCGTGCCGAACACGAAGTACGCGCCCACGCCCAGCGCCACCACCGCGGCCACGGAGCCGAGGATGATGCCCGTCTTCTTGCCGCCGCCGCCCGAGACCGGCGGCGGGGGCGGCGGGTAGGCGCCGGGGCCCGCGCCGTAGGGGGCCTGCTGCGGGGGCTGGCCGTACGGGGCGGGCGGCTGCTGCGGGTAGCCGTAGCCCTGGGGCGGCGGGGCCTGCTGGGGGTAGCCGTAGCCGGGCTGGGGCGCCTGCGGCTGCTGCGGGGGCTGGCCGTAAGGGCCCGGCTGACCGTACGGTCCCGGCTGCTGGGGCTGTCCGCCGTACGGGCCCGGCTGGTTGTAGCTCATTAAAGGGTTCCCCTCCGAATGCTTATGCGTTTCTCACATCCTGGCCGAAAGGGGTTCTCCATGGCACGGCGGGGGCCCACACCGTTACGGAAGATTCCCGTTTCAGTACGGGCCTGTGACACCTCTAAACTGTGGCCCGTGACCGAGAACACTCAGCAGCAGCCAGCATCCGTCCCCGAACTGCCGACCACCTACGCGCCGGCCGAGGTAGAGGGGCCGCTGTACGAGCGCTGGGTGGAGCGCGGTTACTTCGAGGCCGACGAGCACAGCGACAAGCCTCCGTACACCATCGTCATCCCCCCGCCGAACGTCACCGGCAGCCTCCACCTGGGCCACGCCTTCGAGCACACGCTGATCGACGCCCTCACCCGCCGCAAGCGGATGCAGGGCTACGAGACGCTGTGGCAGCCCGGCATGGACCACGCCGGCATCGCCACGCAGAACGTCGTCGAGCGCGAGCTCGCCAAGGAGGGCAAGTCCCGCCACGACCTCGGCCGCGAGGCCTTCGTCGAGCGCGTCTGGCAGTGGAAGGCGGAGTCCGGCGGCCAGATCTCCGGCCAGATGCGCCGCCTCGGCGACGGCGTCGCCTGGTCGCGCGAGCGTTTCACCATGGACGAGGGCCTCTCCCAGGCCGTCCAGACCATCTTCAAGAAGCTCTACGACGACGAGCTCATCTACCGCGCCGAGCGCATCATCAACTGGTGCCCGCGCTGCCTCACCGCCATCTCCGACATCGAGGTGGAGTACCAGGACGACGACGGCGAGCTCGTCTCGATCCGGTACGGCGAGGGTGACGACTCCATCGTCGTCGCCACCACCCGCGCCGAGACGATGCTCGGTGACACCGCCGTCGCCGTCCACCCCGACGACGAGCGCTACAAGCACCTCGTCGGCCGCGAGATCGAGCTGCCGCTGACCGGCCGCCGCATCCCCGTCGTCGCCGACGAGCACGTCGACCCCGAGTTCGGCACCGGCGCCGTCAAGGTGACCCCGGCGCACGACCCGAACGACTTCGAGATCGGCCAGCGCCACGGCCTGCCGAACCTCGCCGTCATGGACGAGCGCGCGGTCATCACCGCCCACGGCCCCTTCGAGGGCCTGGACCGCATGGAGGCCCGCTCCGCCATCGTCGCCGCCCTGCGCGCCGAAGGCCGGATCGTCGCCGAGAAGCGCCCGTACGTCCACTCCGTCGGCCACTGCTCGCGCTGCAAGACCACCATCGAGCCGCGCCTGTCCATGCAGTGGTGGGTCAAGGTCGGCCCGCTCGCCAAGGCCGCCGGTGACGCGGTCCGCGACGGCCGCGTCAAGATCCACCCGCAGGACATGGAGAAGCGGTACTTCGACTGGGTCGACAACCTCCACGACTGGTGCATCTCGCGCCAGCTGTGGTGGGGCCACCGCATCCCCGTCTGGTACGGCCCGAACGGCGAGGTCGTCTGCGTCGGCCCCGACGAGCAGCCCCCGACCGGCGACGGCTGGCACCAGGACACCGACGTCCTCGACACCTGGTTCTCGTCCGGCCTGTGGCCGTTCTCCACGCTCGGCTGGCCCGAGCAGACCGACAGCCTCGCGAAGTTCTATCCGAACTCCGTCCTCGTCACCGGCTACGACATCCTCTTCTTCTGGGTCGCCCGGATGATGATGTTCGGCCTGTACGCGATGGACGGCACGCCGCCGTTCCACACCATCGCCCTGCACGGCATGGTCCGTGACCAGAACGGCAAGAAGATGTCGAAGTCCTTCGGCAACGCGGTCAACCCGCTGGACTGGATGGACAAGTACGGCTCCGACGCGCTGCGCTTCACGCTCGCCCGCGGCGCCAACCCCGGCATCGACGTCCCGATCGGCGAGGACTGGGTCCAGGCGTCCCGCAACTTCGCCAACAAGATCTGGAACGCCACCCGCTTCGCGCTGATGAACGGCGCCACGGTGGAGGGCCCGCTGCCCGACGCGTCCGAGATGTCGGCCACCGACCGGTGGATCCTCTCCCGCCTCAACACGACGGTCGCCGAGGTCGACGCGTACTACGAGGACTACCAGTTCTCCAAGCTGTCCGACGCCCTCTACCACTTCGCGTGGGACGAGGTCTTCGACTGGTACGTCGAGCTCTCCAAGACGACCTTCATGGGCGGCGGCGAGCCCGCCAAGGTCTCCGCGCGCGTCCTCGGCGAGGTCCTCGACGTGACGCTGCGGCTGCTCCACCCGGTCGTCCCCTTCGTCACCGAGACGCTGTGGACGACGCTCACGGGCAACGAGTCCATCGTCATCGCCGACTGGCCGAAGGACAGCGGCTTCCGCGACACGGCCGCCGAGCGGGAGATCGAGCTCGTCCAGCGGGTCGTCACCGAGGTCCGCCGCTTCCGCTCCGACCAGGGCCTCCAGCCCGGCCAGAAGGTCCCGGCCCGCCTGGAGCTGGACGGCACCGCGCTCGCGCCGCACGAGCCGGCCATCCGCCAGCTGCTGCGCCTCCAGCCCGAGGGCGACTCCTTCCAGGCCACCGCGACCCTCCCGGTCGCCGGGGCCACCGTCGCGCTCGACCTCTCCGGCGCGATCGACGTCGAGGCGGAGCGCAAGCGCCTGACGAAGGACCTGGCCGCGGCCGAGAAGGAGAAGGCCCAGGCCACCGCGAAGCTCGGCAACGAGGCCTTCCTCGCCAAGGCTCCCGACCAGGTCGTGGAGAAGATCCGCACCCGGCTCGCCAAGGCGGACGAGGACATCGCCCGCATCGAGAGCCAGCTGGCGAACCTGCCGAAGGCGTAAACCACGGCATGACGGCCCCGGAGCGGCCCCGGAACCACGCGGTTCCGGGGCCGCTCCGTAGACTGGACCGCGTGAGTGAGCAGCCCCCCAGCCAGTCCAGCGACGACTTCGACGACTTCGACGAGATCGTGGAGGCCGAGACCGAGCGCGACCCCGATCTGGCGGTGATCGAGGCAGGCAGCCGTACGCTGCGCGCCCAGGCCGGACCGCCCCAGGCCGACCAGGTGCCCGCGCGGCCCGCCGACCCCGAGATCGACAAGGCGCTGCGGGAGGTGGAGCAGGAGCTCGCCACCCGCTGGGGCGAGACCAAGCTGGAGCCGTCGGTCACCCGTATCGCCGCGCTCATGGACGTCCTGGGCGAGCCGCAGCGCACGTACCCCTCCATCCACATCACCGGCACCAACGGCAAGACGTCCACCGCGCGGATGATCGAGGCGCTGCTCGGCGCCTTCGACCTGCGCACCGGGCGCTACACCTCGCCGCACGTGCAGTCGATCACCGAGCGCATCAGCCTGGACGGCGCGCCGATCAGCGCCGAGCGCTTCATCGAGACGTACCAGGACATCAAGCCGTACGTCGAGATGGTCGACGCCCAGCAGGACTACCGCCTCTCCTTCTTCGAGGTCCTCACCGGTATGGCGTACGCGGCCTTCGCGGACGCGCCGGTCGACGTGGCGGTCGTCGAGGTCGGCATGGGCGGCAGCTGGGACGCGACGAACGTGATCGACGGCGACGTCGCCGTCGTCACCCCCATCTCCCTGGACCACACCGACCGGCTCGGCTCGACGCCCGCCGAGATCGCCGGCGAGAAGTCCGGGATCATCAAGGAGGGCGCGACCGTCATCCTGGCGCAGCAGCCGGTGGACGCCGCCCAGGTGATGCTGAAGAAGGCCGTCGAGGTCGACGCGACGGTGGCCCGCGAGGGCATGGAGTTCGGCGTCGTCGCCCGCGAGGTCGCGGTCGGCGGGCAGCTGCTGACGCTGCGCGGGCTCGGCGGCGAGTACGGGGAGATCTTCCTGCCGCTGTACGGCGCCCACCAGGCGCACAACGCGGCGGTGGCGCTCGCCGCGGTCGAGGCCTTCTTCGGCGTCGGCGCCCAGGCGGCGCGCACGCTGGACGGCGACAGGGTCCGGCAGGCCTTCGCCTCGGTCGCGTCCCCGGGCCGCCTGGAGGTTGTGCGCCGCAGCCCGACCGTGGTGGTGGACGCGGCGCACAACCCGGCCGGGGCGCTGGCGACGGCCGAGGGCATCACCGAGTCGTTCAACTTCTCCCGGCTGATCGGTGTGGTCGGCACGAGCGGCGACAAGGACGTACGCGGCCTGCTGGAGGCGTTCGAGCCGATCTTCACCGAGGTCGTCGTCACGCAGAACTCCACGCCGCGCGCGATGGACGCGGACGAGCTGGCCGCCATCGCCGTCGAGGTCTTCGGCGACGAGCGTGTGGTGGTCGAGCCGCGGCTGGACGACGCGCTGGAGGCGGCGATCACGCTCGCCGAGGAGGAGAGCGAGTTCGCGGGCGCGGGCGTGCTCGTGACGGGCTCGGTCATCACGGTCGGCGAGGCCCGGCTGCTGCTGGGGAAGGGCTGAGGTTTCGATGCGTACGCTCTGCGCGTCCACGCTGATCGGCGAGTTCTTCGTGATCGGTTTCGCCGGTCTGGTGGCGATGAAGGACGACGGCCTGGCGATGGGCACCGTGTGGACGGTGTGCGGCGTCGCGATGCTGCTGTCCGTCCTGCTGTGCGGCATGATCACCCGCCCGGGCGGCCTCCAGCTCGGCTGGGCGCTCCAGATCGCGCTGATCGCGAGCGGCTTCGTGGTCCCGATCATGTTCTTCCTGGGCGCCGTCTTCGCGGGCCTGTGGTGGGCCTCGATCCACTACGGCCGCAAGATCGACGACGCCAAGGCGAGGTGGGCGGCCCAGACGGACCGGAGCGAGGCGGCCACGCCGCCGGCCGAGTCCCCGACCGCCTGACGCCGCCGGGATCCGGGGCCCGGGTCCGGGTGCCGCCGCCCGCCCCTGTCCCTGTAGCCTCACCTCACCGCACACGTATGCCTGCAAGGAGCCCTCACACCATGACCCAGCGCACGCTCGTCCTGCTCAAGCCCGACGCGGTCCGGCGCGGCCTGATCGGCGAGATCATCGGCCGTATCGAGCGCAAGGCCGGCTGGACCATCACCGCGCTGGAGCTGCGCGACCTGGACCAGGAGACGCTGGAGCAGCACTACGGCGAGCACAAGGGCAAGCCCTTCTACGAGCCGCTGGTGGCCTTCATGTCCTCCGGTCCGGTCGTCGCCCTGGTCGTCGAGGGCGAGCGCGTCATCGAGGGCGTACGCCAGCTGGCCGGGCCGACGGACCCGATCGCCGCGGCGCCCGGCTCCATCCGGGGTGATTTCGGCACCATCGTCCGGGAGAACCTGATCCACGCCTCGGACTCGGAGGAGTCCGCCATTCGGGAACTGAAGATTTTCTTCCCCGGTATTGCCTGACCTGCTGTCAGCCATACAGAGCCATACAGAGCCATACTGCGCTCACGACCTGGGGCGACCGAAGGAATTCGGTCGCCCTTCGGCATATGAACGGCAAGACCGGGAACGCATCGCTCCGACACGTCGTCACCTATACAGAGGCGGGCCACCGCGCCGTGTCCGCGCAGGCGGCACTACGATGTGAATCTCCGCGCCACACCACTCACCTCGCCGACCTGAGAAGCCGTCAACGCTCTAATTGGGAAGGCCCGACGCATCCTCATGGGAAACAAGGGGAACTCAATGTCGTTCATCGGCCGTGACATGGCTGTCGACCTCGGGACCGCCAACACGCTGGTGTACGTCAGGGGTCGCGGCATCGTCCTCAACGAGCCGTCCGTCGTCGCCATCAACACCAACACCGGTGGCATCCTGGCGGTCGGCGCCGAAGCGAAGAAGATGATCGGCCGGACCCCCGGCAACATCGTCGCCGTCCGCCCGCTGAAAGACGGCGTGATCGCCGACTTCGAGATCACCGAGCGGATGCTCAGGTACTTCATCCTGAAGATCCACAAGCGCCGCTACCTCGCCCGCCCCCGGGTCGTGGTCTGCGTGCCGTCGGGGATCACCGGGGTCGAGCGCCGCGCCGTCATCGAGGCGTCCACGCAGGCCGGCGCGCGCCAGGTGCACATCATCGAGGAACCGATGGCCGCGGCCATCGGCTCCGGCCTCCCGGTCCACGAGGCCACCGGCAACATGGTCGTCGACATCGGCGGCGGCACCACCGAGGTCGCCGTCATCTCCCTCGGCGGAATCGTCACGGCACAGTCCATCCGGGTGGCCGGCGACGAGCTGGACAACGCGATCATCCAGCACGTCAAGAAGGAGTACAGCCTCCTCCTCGGTGAGCGCACCGCCGAGCAGATCAAGATCACGATCGGTTCGGCGTTCGACCTGGAGACCGACGAGCACACCGAGATCCGCGGCCGGGATCTCGTCTCGGGACTGCCCAAGACCGTGGTCATCTCGGCCGCCGAGGTCCGCAAGGCCATCGAGGAGCCGGTCAACGCCATCGTCGACGCCGTCAAGACGACGCTCGACAAGTGCCCGCCCGAGCTGTCCGGCGACGTCATGGACCGCGGCATCGTCCTCACCGGCGGCGGCGCCCTGCTGCGCGGCCTGGACGAGCGGCTGCGCCGCGAGACCGGCATGCCGATCCACATCGCCGAGGACCCGCTGGACTCGGTGGCGCTCGGCTCCGGCAAGTGCGTCGAGGAGTTCGAGGCGCTCCAGCAGGTCCTGGACGCCCAGCCGCGCCGGTAGCGCCCCGGCGCGTGAGCGACGGTCAGCCGTACGGGTGCTGTCGTACCCGTACGGCTCCTCGTTGACCCGGTAGTACAACGGCACAGCACAGGCACAGCACACACATTCCTACGAGGAAGGGCACGGCCGCCCCACGTGAGGGACACACGAGAAAGCCGGCTACTCCTGGTCCTGCTGGTAGCCATCGCGTTCGCGCTGATCACGGTGGACATCCGCGGCGGCGAGGAGTCACCCGTCGACGGCGCCCGGCGGGCCGCCGCGACGGTCTTCGGCCCCGTCGAGAACAGCGTCGCCTCCGCGGTCGACCCCATCGGCAACGCCATCGCGGCCGTACGGGACTCCGGGGAGCGCCACAGCCGCATCGCGCAGCTGGAGCGGGAGAACGCCGCGCTGAAGGCGAGACTCGGCAGCGACGACCGCAACCGCGCCCGCGTGCGCGAGCTCGACGGGCTGCTGAAGAAGGCCGGCGCCGGCCAGTACGGCATCAAGGCGGCCGAGGTCATCGCCATAGGAGCCGCCCAGGGCTTCTCGTGGACCGTCACCATCGACGCCGGCTCGAACGACGGCATCCGCCGCGACATGACCGTCATCAACGGCGACGGGCTCGTCGGCCGCGTCACCACCGTCGGGCCGAGCACCGCGACCGTGCTCCTCGCCAGCGACCCCGACTTCACCGTCGGCACCCGCATGGAGAAGACCGACGAGCTCGGCTTCGCCACCGGCCAGGGCGACCGGCCGCTGTCCGTGCAGCTCCTCAACGGCAAGGCCAAGGTCAAGCCCGGCGACCGGCTCGTCACCTTCGGCTCGCAGGCGAACAAGCCGTTCGTGCCCGGGGTGCCGGTCGGCGAGGTCGTCCGCGTCGACCCGTCCGGCGGCGACCTGACGCGCACCGTCTTCGTCCGCCCGTACGCCGTCTTCAGCAAGCTCGACATCGTCGGCGTCGTCGTCCAGTCGCCGCGCACCGACCCGCGCGACACGGTCCTGCCGCCCCGGCCCACACCCGAGCCGACCGTGACCGTCACGGTCACCCCGAGCCCGACCGGCACCGGCGCCCCCAGCGGTGCACCGAGCGACGCCCCCAGCGGCCAGCCCAGCGGCGCCGCCACCGGCCGGCCGGAGGAGGAGTAAGACCATGCGCTTCAACCGGATCCTGCTCTCCAGCACCCTCGTCGTCGTCGCCCTCGTCCTCCAGGTCTCGATCCTCGCCCGCCTCCAGCTCCCCGGCGCCGTTCCCGACCTGCTCCTGCTCGTCGTCCTCGCCCTCGCCTTCGTGTACGGGCACGTCAGCGGCGCCCTCATCGGCTTCGGCGCGGGACTCCTCGCCGACCTGGCCCCGCCCGCCGACCACGCCGCCGGCCGCTACGCGCTGGTCCTGTGCGTCATCGGCTACCTCGCGGGCCTCACCAAGCCCGAGAACGGGCAGCTGCGCTCCGCCACCGGCCCCATGGCCATGGTGGTCGCCGCCGCCGCCGTCTCCACCCTGCTGTACGCGGGCGTCGGCGCGCTCGTCGGGGACACCGCCGCCCGCCACGTCGGCCTGGTCTCGCTGCTGATCAGCGCCGTCGTCTACGACCTGCTGCTCGCGCCGTTCACCGTGCCGCTGATCATGGCGCTCGCCAGACGCGCCGAGAACGACCCGCTCGCCGACACCACCACCGCCGGCACGGACGTCTCCACCGGCTGGATGGCCTCCGGCACCGGCCTGCGGATCGGCCGCCAGCGCAGCGGCCTGCGCATCAAGGCCGCCCGCAGCAGGGCGGCCCGTGCCGGGCGCATCAAGGGCGTCAAACGACTCTGACCAAGGGGGTACACGCGTATGGGCAACATCCCCGAGACGGGCCGGACCCCCCGGGTCCAGATCCGGCTCATCGCCATCCAGGTCCTGGTCTTCTCCCTCTTCTTCACCCTCGCCGGCCGCCTCTGGTACCTCCAGGTGCGCAACGGCGACGAGTACACCGAGGAGGCCCGCAGCAACCACGTCCAGCAGGTCGTCGAGCCGGCGGTCCGCGGCTCCATCCTCGACGCGCGCGGTGTACCGCTCGCCGACAACGAGACGCGTCTGGTCGTGTCGGCCTCCCGTACCGAGCTGATGAAGATGAAGGACGACGGCAAGGGCGTCCTGACCCGGCTCGCGGGCGTCCTGGGGATGGAGCCCAAGGAGGTCATGGACAAGGTCCGCCTCTGCGACGCCGACACCCCGCAGCCCTGCTGGAACGGCTCGCCGTACCAGCCGATCCCCGTCACCGACGAGGCAACGCCCAAGCAGGCCCTCCAGATCCGGGAGCGCGCCGAGGAGTTCCCCGGCATCACCGCCGAGCCCGCCGCCGTACGCCGCTACACCGCGCCCGGCGGCGCCCGCGCCGCGCAGGTCCTCGGCTACCTCTCGCCCGTCACGGACCAGGAGATCGAGAAGGCCAAGGACACCGACTCGCCGTTCCTCCGCTCCGACATGGTCGGCCGCTCAGGCCTGGAGCGCACGTACGACAAGGAGCTGCGCGGCAAGGCCGGCGTCACCCGCTACGAGGTCGACAAGCTCGGCCGCGTCCTCGGCGAGTCGGAGTCCGACCCCGGCCGCCCCGGCTCCAACGTCGTCACCTCCATCGACGCGCGCGTGCAGGCGGTCGCCGAGTACGAGCTCCAGCAGGCGATGAAGACCGTCCGCAAGGAGACCGACAGGATCACCGGCCGCCCGTACGCGGCCGACGCGGGCGCCGTCGTCGTCATGGAGTCCAAGACCGGCCGCGTCGTCGCGATGGCCTCCCAGCCCGACTACGACCCCAACGCCTGGGTGGGCGGCATCTCCGCCAAGGAGTACGCCAAGCTCACCGGCAAGGGCTCCAACTACCCGCTCCTCAACCGCGCCATCCAGGGCCAGGCACCGGCCGGCTCCGTCTTCAAGGTGGTGTCGGCGAGCGCGGCCGTCCGGGCCGGCTACCCCTTCGACGGGCGCTACAACTGCAGCAGCTCCTACAGCCTCGGCGGCCGCAGCTTCGCCAACTTCGAATCCAAGGGGCACGGGCCCATCTCCCTCGGAGACGCCCTCAAATTCTCCTGCAACACCGTCTTCTACCGCCTCGGCCACCAGGAGTGGCAGCGCGACGGCGGCCTCAAGCCGAAGAGGGACGCCAACGACTGGTTCTACCGGACCGCCCGCGACTACGGATTCGGCGACGAGACCGGCATCGACCTGCCCAACGAGGTCACCGGCCGCATCCCCGACCGCCGCTGGAAGCAGAACTTCTGGGCGGCCAACAAGGACTCCTGGTGCAAGCAGGGCAAGAAGGGCGGCTCCTACGTCGAGCAGATCGCCTACGAGAGCTGCCTCGAAGGCAACCAGCTGAAGGCCTTCGACAGCATCAACTTCGCCATCGGCCAGGGTGACGTCCTCATCACCCCCATCCAGCTGGCCACCGCCTACGCCGCCATCAGCAACGGCGGCACGCTCTACAACCCCACCATCGGCAAGGCCGTGATCAGCCCCGACGGCAAGCGGATCGAGGAGATCAAGCCGAGGTCCCACGGCAGGCTGCCGGTCGACGCCCAGACCATCAGCGACCTCGACAAGGGCCTGCGCTCCGTCGTCGAGCCCGGCGGCACCGCCGCCTGGCGGTTCGGCGGCTGGCCGCAGGACAAGATCCCGATGCGCGCCAAGACCGGCACCGCCCAGGTCTACGGCAAGCAGACGACGTCGTGGTTCGCCACGTACACCGACGAGTTCACCGTCGTCATGACCATCTCCCAGGGCGGTACGGGCTCCGGCGCCTCCGGCCCCGCCGTGCGCAACATCTACGACGCCCTCTACGGCCTCGACGACGAGGGCAACCAGGACCTCAAGCGCGCCCTGCTGCCCCAGCCGCAGACGACGCTGCCCAAGATCCAGCCCGACGGCACGATCGAGGCGCCTCCGATCAAGCCGTACGATCCCGAGGAGCAGAAGGTCGACCCGGCCGAGCAGGGCGACGGCGAAGACGAGCAGCAACTCGCCGGACCGCCCGGCGTGTGGAGGGACTGACACCAGCACCATGGCCGGAACCAACAACTTCTCCGTCCCCCGGTACGCGCCCGAACAGCGCGGCGCCTGGGCGAAGCTGACCGCACGCGACTCCTGGGTGCGCAGGCTCGACTGGCCGCTGCTCTTCTCGTCGCTCGCGCTCTCCTTCATCGGATCGCTGCTGGTGTGGTCCGCGACCCGCAACCGCACCGAGCTCACCGACGGTGACCCGTACGCCTTCCTCTTCCGCCACCTCCTCAACACCGGTATCGGCTTCGCCCTGATGGTCGGCACCCTCTGGCTCGGCCACCGCACCCTGCGCGGCGCCGTGCCCGTGCTGTACGGCATCTCGGTCGTGCTGGTGCTGCTGGTCCTCACTCCGCTCGGCGCGACCATCAACGGCGCGCACGCGTGGATCGTCATCGGCGGCGGATTCTCGCTCCAGCCCTCCGAGTTCGTGAAGATCACGATCATCCTCGGCATGGCGATGCTCCTCGCCGCGAAAGTCGACGCGGGCGACCAGCTCTATCCCGACCACCGCACGGTCGCCAAGTCCCTCGGCATCGCCGTGCTGCCCATGGCCATCGTCATGCTGATGCCGGACCTCGGCTCGGTGATGGTCATGGTCGTCATCGTGCTCGGCGTGCTGCTCGCCTCCGGCGCCTCCAACCGCTGGGTCATCGGCCTCATCGGCGCGGGGACCATCGGCGCCGCCCTCGTCGCCGCGCTCGGCGTCCTCGACGAGTACCAGATCAACCGCTTCGCCGCCTTCGCCAACCCCGAGCTGGACCCCGCCGGCGTCGGCTACAACACCAACCAGGCGCGCATCGCCATCGGCTCGGGCGGGCTGTACGGCGCGGGCCTCTTCAACGGCCACCAGACCACCGGCCAGTTCGTGCCCGAGCAGCAGACCGACTTCATCTTCACCGTCGCCGGCGAGGAGCTCGGCTTCATCGGCGCCGGCACGATACTCGCGCTCCTCGGTGTGGTCCTGTGGCGCGCCTGCCGCATCGCCCGCGAGACGACCGAGCTGTACGGCACGATCGTCGCCGCCGGGATCATCGCCTGGTTCGCCTTCCAGTCCTTCGAGAACATCGGCATGACCCTCGGCATCATGCCCGTCGCCGGACTGCCGCTGCCGTTCGTCTCGTACGGCGGGTCGTCGATGTTCGCGGTGTGGGTGGCGATCGGACTGCTCCAGTCGATCAGGGTGCAGCGGCCGATGTCGGCGTAAAGGGGCCCCTCACGGGGTAGTCCGATGCGAATGACGGCGGAGACGAAGCGTGAGATCGAGCGGAAGTACGAAACCGGCCCCGACACCCGGCTGCCCCGCCTGACCGGGGCGGCCGGGATCGCGGACACGGCCGACCGGGGAGTCGTCGAACTGGACGCGGTCTACTACGACACCGCCGACCTGCGCCTCGCCGCCGCCGGGATCACCCTGCGCCGCCGCACCGGCGGCAACGACGCCGGCTGGCACCTCAAACTGCCCGTCGCCCCGGGCGTGCGCGACGAGGTGCGCGCCCCGCTCGGCGACGGCGTGCCGGAGCCGCTCGCCGCGCTGGTCCGCGCCCGGACCAGGGGCGCGGAGCTCGTCCCCGTCGTACGGCTGCTGTCGTCGCGGGACGTACGCCACCTGCTGGACGAGCAGGGCACGCTCCTCGCGGAGCTCTCCACGGACACGGTGCGCGCGCAGCTGCTCGACGGCACTCCGGGGCGGGCCGAGTGGACCGAGGTCGAGGTGGAGCTCGCGGACGGCGGCGACCCCGCGGTCCTGGACGCCGTGGAGAAACGCCTCCGCAAGGCGGGGCTGCGGCCCGCCGCCTCCGCCTCCAAGCTCGCCCGGGCGCTCGCCGACACCGGCCGGTGGACACCGCCGAAGCCGGAGAAAGCGGCTCGTACCGCCGGTGACCACGTCCTGCGCTACCTGCGCGCCCAGGCCGAGGCCCTCCTGGCCGCCGACGCCGCCGTACGCCGCGACCTGCCGGACTCCGTCCACAACATGCGCGTCGCCACCCGCCGCCTGCGCAGCGCCCTGCGCTCGTACCGCAAGGTCCTCGACCGGGCGGCCACCGACCCGGTCGCAGAGGAGCTCAAGTGGCTCGGCGGCGAGCTGGGCGCCGACCGCGACCAGGAGGTGCTCACCGAACGGCTCACCGCCCGCATCGACGCCCTCCCCGGCACGCTGCTCCTCGGCCCGGTGCGCGGCCGTCTCCGCGTCTGGGCCACCGCGGGCCGCGCCGGCGCGCGCGGCCGCACCCTCGCCGTCCTCGACACCGACCGCTACCTCGCCCTCCTGGACGTCCTCGACGCGCTGCTCGCCGACCCGCCGCTGCGCCCGGCCGCCGGAAAGCCCGTGGCGAAGGTGCTGCCCCGGGCGGTCCTCAAGGAGTACGAGCGCCTCGCGGCCCGCGTCGACCGCGCCCTCGCGCTGCCGCCCGGCGAGGAGCGCGACCTCGCCCTGCACGCCGCCCGCAAGGCCGCCAAGCGCACGCGGTACGCCGCGGAGGCCGCCGCCCCGGCCCTCGGTAAACCGGCGAAACGCCTGGCCCGGCGCGTGAAGTCCGTCCAGCGGGTCCTCGGCGACCACCAGGACAGCGTCGTCGCCCGCGCCACCCTGCGGGACCTGGCGATCAAGGCGCACGCGGCGGGGGAGACCGCCTTCACCTGGGGCCTGCTGTACGGCCAGGAGCAGGCGAGCGCGGCGGAGCGGGAGCGGGAGCTGGGGGAGGTGTGGGCCGAGGCGTCGGCGGGAAAACTGCGGCGGCTCTGACCGTCCGGGCACCGGGGTACGCTTGAGAGTCGCCCTGCCAGCTCACGAAGGTTCGCGAGATGCCTGCCGAGTCCGTCTTCCCTCAGCTCGAAGCTCTGCTTCCGCATGTGCAGAAGCCGATCCAGTACGTCGGCGGTGAGCTGAACTCCACCGTCAAGGAATGGGACTCCACCGACGTCCGCTGGGCGCTCATGTACCCCGACGCGTACGAGGTCGGGCTGCCCAACCAGGGCGTCATGATCCTGTACGAGGTACTCAACGAGCGCGAGGGCGTCCTCGCCGAGCGCACGTACAGCGTGTGGCCGGACCTGGAAGCCCTGATGCGCGAGCACAACGTGCCGCAGTTCACGGTGGACAGCCACCGGCCGGTGCGCGCCTTCGACGTCTTCGGCCTCAGCTTCTCCACCGAGCTCGGCTACACCAACATGCTCACGGCGCTCGACCTCGCGGGCATCCCGCTGGAGTCGAAGGACCGGACGATCGACGACCCGATCGTGCTCGCCGGCGGCCACGCCGCCTTCAACCCCGAGCCGATCGCGGACTTCATCGACTGCGCCGTGATCGGTGACGGCGAGCAGGCCGTCCTGGAGATCACCGACATCATCCGCGCCTGGAAGGCCGAGGGCCGCCCGGGCGGCCGCGAGGAGCTGCTCTTCCGCCTCGCCAAGACCGGTGGTGTGTACGTCCCGGCGTTCTACGACGTCGAGTACCTCCCCGACGGCCGCATCGGCCGCGTCGTACCGAACAAGTCCGGTGTGCCGTGGCGTGTGTCCAAGCACACCGTCATGGACCTCGACGAGTGGCCGTACCCGAAGCAGCCCCTCGTCCCGCTCGCGGAGACGGTCCACGAGCGCATGTCCGTCGAGATCTTCCGCGGCTGCACCCGCGGCTGCCGCTTCTGCCAGGCCGGCATGATCACGCGCCCCGTGCGGGAGCGAAGCATCACCGGCATCGGCGACATGGTCGAGAAGGGCCTCAAGGCGACCGGCTTCGAGGAGGTCGGCCTGCTGTCGCTCTCCTCCGCCGACCACTCCGAGATCGGCGACATCGCCAAGGGCCTCGCCGACCGGTACGAGGACGACAAGATCGGCCTCTCCCTGCCCTCGACCCGCGTGGACGCCTTCAACGTCGACCTCGCCAACGAGCTGACCAGGAACGGCCGTCGGTCCGGTCTCACCTTCGCCCCCGAGGGCGGCTCCGAGCGCATGCGCAAGGTCATCAACAAGATGGTCTCGGAGGAGGACCTGATCCGTACGGTCTCCACGGCGTACGGCAACGGCTGGCGCCAGGTGAAGCTGTACTTCATGTGCGGCCTGCCCACCGAGACCGACGACGACGTGCTCCAGATCGCCGACATGGCGGCCAACGTCATCGCCGAGGGCCGCAAGGTGTCCGGCCAGAACGACATCCGCTGCACCGTCTCCATCGGCGGCTTCGTGCCCAAGCCGCACACGCCGTTCCAGTGGGCCCCGCAGCTGAGCGCCGAGGAGACCGACGCCCGCCTGGAGAAGCTCCGCGACAAGATCCGCGGCGACAAGAAGTACGGCCGCTCCATCGGTTTCCGCTACCACGACGGCAAGCCCGGCATCGTCGAGGGCCTCCTCTCGCGCGGCGACCGCCGCGTCGGCGCCGTGATCCGCGCCGTGTACGAGGACGGCGGCCGCTTCGACGGCTGGCGCGAGCACTTCAGCTACGACCGCTGGATGGAGTGCGCCGAGAAGGCGCTGCCGCAGTTCGGCGTCGACGTCGACTGGTACACCACCCGCGAGCGCACGTACGAGGAGGTCCTGCCCTGGGACCACCTGGACTCCGGTCTCGACAAGGACTGGCTGTGGGAGGACTGGCAGGACTCGCTCGACGAGACCGAGGTCGAGGACTGCCGCTGGACGCCGTGCTTCGACTGCGGTGTCTGCCCGCAGATGGACACCCACATCCAGATCGGCCCGACGGGCAAGAAGCTGCTGCCGCTCACCGTGGTGAAGTGACCGCGGGAGTGATCGCGTAACGTCCGTGCAACGGCCCGGCCCGGGGGAAAACCCCCGGCCGGGCCTTTTGCGTCATCTCAGGCATGGACATGGAGAAGCGCGGCCCCGAGGCGTACGAGGGCGGCGAGGGCTGCCTGACGACGGTGATCAGGATCCCGGTGCGGATCGTGGTGCTCCTCGTCGTCGTACCCGTACGGATGATCTGGGACCTCTTCGTCCTCTGCGGCCGGTTCCTCGAACGCGTCCTCCTGCGCCCGCTGGGCCGGGCTCTCGGCTGGGTGTGGGACACCCTGCTCGCGCCCGTCGGCCGGGCCGTCGCCTGGCTCGCGCGAGGGCTTGTCCACTACGCCATCGTCGTGCCCGCCGTCTTCGTGTACCGCTGGGTGCTCGCGCCGGTGGGGCGGGGTGTCGCGTGGCTCGGCAGGGGAGCGGTCACCATCGTCGGCATGGTGCTGGGCAGCCTCGCCGCCGCGGTGGTGTGGGTGGTCACCACCCTGATCGTCACCCCGCTGGCCTGGCTCTTCCGCACGGTGCTGCGACCGCTCGGGCGCGGCGCGGGTCTGGTGCTGTGGGCGGTGTTCGTCTGGCCGTGGACCGCGCTGTACCGGTGGGTGCTGACGCCGCTGTACGTCCATGTCCTCACACCGCTGGGCCACGGCGCGCTGTGGCTCGCCAAGGCGGTGGTCAGGGCGCTGGTCGTGGTGCCCGCCGTCTTCCTGTACCGCTGGGTGCTCCGCCCGGTCGGGCGCGGCGCGGGTCTGGTGCTGTGGGCGGTGTTCGTCTGGCCGTGGACCGCGCTGTACCGGTGGGTGCTGACGCCGCTGTACGTCCATGTCC